>JAIVHM010000237.1 GCA_020201095.1 Halomonas sp.
ACACCACCCCGCGTGCTGAAGGGGTGATCAAAGCTACCGAGAAAGGCTTCGGGTTTCTCGAAACCGACGACGGTGAATCCTATTTCGTGCCGCCCCCCGCCATGAAGCAGGTGCTTCACGGTGACCGCATAGAGGGCGTGATTCACGAGAATGGTGATAAAAAATCCCTTGAGCCCGAGAAGCTGATTGAAGCGGGGCTCGACCGTTTTGTTGCCCGTGTGCAAAAGCGGGAAGACCGCCTTGACGTCGTGCCGGATCACCCCTCGATCCGTAACGTGCTCAAGGCGCGCATCAAGAACAGTCTGGATGAGTCGACCATTGCGGATGGTGATTGGGTCGTCGCCCGTCTGGTTCGTCACCCGCTGAAAGAAAACGATCGCGGCTTTTTCAGCCAGATCGACGAGCTGGTGGCGAAATCCGACGACCCCGCCGTGCCATGGCGTGTCACTCTGGCCCGCCATGCCCTTGAACAGGCGTCACCCAATGCGGGCGACGACTGGCCGTTGCACGATGAAGGCCTTGTGCGCGAGGACCTCACTGACCAGCCCTTCTTTACCATCGACGGTGAAAAAACCCGCGATATGGATGACGCGCTGCACGTCACGGCGCGCCCCGAAGGCGGCTGGCAGTTGAGCGTCGCCATCGCCGACCCGACCGCCTACGTAGAAGAAGGCCATGCCGCCGACCTGGAAGCGCGCACCCGCGCCTTTACGGTCTATTTACCCGGTCAGAACGTCACCATGTTGCCCGAGAAGTTGTCTGACGACCTTTGCTCGCTGTGGGAAGACCAAGAACGCCCGGCGCTAGCCTGTACGCTGGATATCCATGCCGATGGCAGCCTGGGCGATTACCGTTTTTTCGCCGCCAACGTTAAATCCCACGCTAAGCTGGCTTACGACCGTGTATCTGACTGGATCGACGGTCAGGGCGACTGGGCCCCGGCGGAGAACATCGCCGAGCAGTTGACCGCGCTGCGCGATTTAACCGAAGCCCGTACTGCCTGGCGTAACGAGCATGCCCTGGTCTTCAAGGATCGTCCGGATTACGTCTTTGACCTGGACGATGCGGGCAACGTGCTGGGTATTCGCACTGAAGATCGCCGCATTGCCAACCGCATGATCGAAGAGTCTATGATTGCCGCCAACGCCTGTTGCGCCGACTTCCTCGCCCAGCATATCGGCCATGGCATCTTCAACGTGCACCGCGCCTTTGAGCCTGAAAAAGCCGAAGCCGCGCAGGAATTCCTGGCCGGCCAGGAAATTGTCGTGGATCAGCAGGCGTTAACCGAGCTTGCCCACTACAAAGACCTCAAACGCGCGCTGGAAAGCCGCGACGATGCCTGGCTGGATGCCCGCCTGCGTCGTTTCCAGGGCTTTACCAGCATGTCGGCCCAGCCTGGCCCACACTTTGGCCTGGGCCTTGCCGCCTACGCCACCTGGACCTCGCCAATTCGTAAGTATGGCGACATGGTCAACCACCGCTTGATCAAGCGCGTGCTGAAGGGCGAACAGGCCCCGGCGGAAGCCAGCCAGCAGCTCACTGAGCAGTTGACCGAGCGCCGCCGCCTGAATCGCATGGCCGAGCGTGACGTCAAAGACTGGCTCTACGTGCGCTACCTGACTCCGGCCGCGCAAAACCAGGACACCTTTGACGCCGAGATCATGGCGGTCAACCGTGGCGGCATGCGCGTTCGTCTGATCGAAAACGGCGCTACTGCCTTCGTCCCCGCTCCCTTGATGCACAGTGACCGCAGCAAGGTAGTAATCGACGATAAAGAGGGCCGCATCCAGATCGAAGGCGAAGAACGCTACAAGCTAGGCGACAGCCTTCGCGTCGTGCTCACCGAAGCCCGCGAAGAGACCCGCTCGCTGGTGGCTAAGCCAGCTGCGTAAAACGCACTTGTTGGCTTGCCAGAAACAACTACGGCGCCTTTGGGCGCCGTAGTTGTTTCTACCGCTTGGGCTTTTCAGTTAGCCTTCATTAACGTACGGGCAACCTGCAAAACTTATCATGCTGCTCAAAGCTATGTACTCGTCTGCTGGTGGCCAAAGAAAAAGCGCAGCATTTCCTGCGTGGCATCCGGACCTTTCGGATCGGTGTAACTGCCTTTACTGCTCCCACCTGACCAGGCGTGACCGGCGCCATGTATTTGCCACTGTTCCAGGCGCGGCACGCCCGACGCATCGTTGTGTGTGGTACGCGTATAGGCATGACCATTAATCACCTTGCCCTGCTCTACCTTCGCCCCTGCTTGGCGCGATGTGCTGTACTGGGCAGCAATACGATCCGCATTGCTGGGGTGCACTGTCGTATCGCGATCACCATGAAAAAGTATTGCTGGGACATCCGACGCCCACCTAGAGCCTTTCACTTTTTTATCGCCACCGAGTGGCCCTGTGCCGCCCTGCATTGCGCTCAGTGCGTCGGGAAGACTCTGGGCTACCGCGTGAGGTAGCCCAGAGTGCACGCCCACTGCGGCGAATAAATCTGGATAAGTCATCGCCAGCGTTGTCGCCATGGCAGCGCCTGCGGAGAGGCCCGCCACATAAACCCGGGAGGCATCGAGCCCATGGGTGGCAATAACCTGACGGGTCATACCAGCAATAATCGCTGGCTCACCGCCTTCGCGCTGCTGATCTTCAGCTTTAAACCAGTTCCAGCACTTCGAGTGGTTAGCGCTCATCGGCTGGGCTGGATAAAGCACGCAGCAAAGTTGCTCTTCGGCCAGCCGATTCATGTCAGTTCCAGCGGCGAAATCATCAGGGTTTTGCGTACAGCCATGCAGCATAACCACCAGCGGCAGTGCCTGACCGTGATAGCCGCTAGGAATATATAGCTTGTAATCGCGTGTGCCGACCTGGTTGGTAAAACGTCCGGCAGTAAACGCACCAGGCTGAGGCTCCTCAGTGGCGCCATTAGCATGCTCAGGCTGACCGACAGCGCCACGAAACTTCATCCACTTGTCGCGCCATGCAGAAGATACGTTAATATCATCGGTTGAAAATGCACCAAATGCCGAGTCAGCAGGAGTTGGCTTCGTTACGGTGGCATCTTCGTCCATGACCTCGCAGGTTCCATCAAAGGTATTGCCGCCCTGGTAAACCTTATTCGGCGTTTCATTCTCTTTTGCTTCGGGCACGCTGCCTTGAATCAGAGACATGGCCTCTTGCAGCTTTCCAGCGCGGGTGAGGCGCGTCGCTTCTTCCATTCGCTTTGTCATAATGGCATCGATCATTTTAATAACCTTATTCAATGATTGCGTAGTAAGTGATTCAGTAGATTCTATCCGCCAGAGCGGCCTTAACCGCCTTACTGGCATTAAGGGCGCCTAACACCACCACTGACTCAATCGTGGCAAGGGCAAGCTCCGGCGTTACATCGTCGGCAATGCTTGCCATACCCAGTACCTGAATCTGCAGCATCTCCCCCGCAGATTGCAGAGCCTCCAGATCTGCGCGGCTGTAATGCTCAAGCCCCAGTACAAACGCCTTGCGTGTCACGGTCTCTTTAACGACCTCGGCATGGGTTGCTAGCTGATTACGAATAGCCGTACGAATCAGATCGGTTCGATTGGAGTAGAAACCTTCCTGAACCAGCAGATCGATCTGCCCCAAATCGACAACCCCTAAATTAATGGTGATCTTTTCGCTGGAGTCGCCGCCCTTGCGGCGCAGTTCATGCACGCTCATGTATGAAGCCTCGTTGTACTAGTCATCGAATATCTATTTGTCATTACACCATCTAAAAGATTCCATATACCATCCATATGGATGGTATTTATAATAACGCAGTCTCAGAAATAGTCCAGCACACAATTAATAATGCAGGCGTCAAAACATAAGGAGGCGCAGTCGTACGCGGATCGCCACGCGAAGAAAGCAGCAAAACCAACGCTTCGGCTCAAGTGTCGCTGAACTGACTTATTTCTTCACTATGGTGAAGAAGTGACACTTTTAGGAGGAGAGGTTACCTTGCACATCGCCACAGCGATGTTGATATGGCGCCTTATCAGCTACCACCTTTATCTGGCCGCTGGCGCGCCGTTTTTCCTGAGCTACGGATTTCGCTTGTTCAAAGGGAGCCCCTCAACCGATAGCTACGCGCCAGAGACAATCGAGTAGGGTGAGGCGTTACCGCCTCATCCCTCTCACAGAACCGTACATACGGGCCACGTATACGGCTCATGTCATTAACTTACCCCGAACTCGGGGACAGTGATGCCCGTTTTGAT
>JAIVHM010000157.1 GCA_020201095.1 Halomonas sp.
CTACGCTCACCTTCGGCCACTTCGTCCAGGCTGTCTTCCATGCGGGCGGTAAACGAGAAGTCCATCAAGTCTGGGAAGGATTCCTTTAGGCGCTCCGTGACGATATCGCCGAGTTTTTCAGCATAGAACCGGCGGCTCTCTAGCTGAACGTAGCCGCGATCCTGGATCGTCGAAATAATCGAGGCGTAAGTCGAGGGACGCCCGATACCCTGCTTTTCAAGCTCCTTAACCAGACTTGCTTCGGTGTAACGCGCGGGCGGCTTGGTGAAATGCTGCTGCGGGTCAAGGGCTTCAAGCGTCATGGGCGTGCCGGTTGGCAGATCCGGCAGACGCTGATCTTCATTTTTACCGCTGGGTTTCATCACCCGAGTGTAACCATCGAACTTCAGCACCCGGCCCTTGGCACGTAATTCATAGCCATCGACATCAACACTCAGCGTGCTGGAAAGGTACTCGGCGGGCGTCATCTGACAAGCCACAAACTGGCGCCAGATAAGCTCGTAGAGGCGCTCGGCATCACGCTCCATGCCGACCAGTTCTGTTGCCTGTCGGTCGACACTTGACGGACGAATCGCCTCGTGGGCCTCTTGGGCGCTTTCCTTGCTGCTATACCGATTAGCTGCCTCGGGTAAATAACGCGGCCCGTATTCTTCACCGATAAAGGTGCGCACGTTGTCCACCGCATCTTTTGAAAGATTGGTTGAATCGGTACGCATGTAGGTAATGTAGCCCGCCTCGTAAAGACGCTGAGCCATGGTCATGGTCTTTTTGACCGAGAACCCCAACCGCCCACTGGCGGCCTGCTGCAGCGTCGAGGTAATGAAAGGTGCTGTCGGCTTCGAGCTGGTGGGTTTATCTTCCCGCGAGGTGATCGAAAGCGACGCGTTTCTGAGT
This sequence comes from Halomonas sp., assembly GCA_020201095.1. Classification (GTDB taxonomy): domain Bacteria; phylum Pseudomonadota; class Gammaproteobacteria; order Pseudomonadales; family Halomonadaceae; genus Vreelandella. The sequence goes on from JAIVHM010000157.1 coordinate 895, forward strand.
CGTTCGATACGCGCCAGGGTGTCCTTTTCAGACGTTGGGCGGAAGGCCTTGCCATCCTGACGGGCCAGCGCGAAACGCACTTGCTCACCCTCCGGCGAAGCAAGATCAGCGTGTACGTCCCAAAACTCTTCGGGAATAAAGGCCCGTATTTCACGCTCGCGCTCGACGATCAAGCGCACGGCAACGGACTGCACGCGGCCCGCCGACAGGCCCCGGGCAATCTTGGCCCAAAGCAACGGCGACAGCATAAAGCCCACCACACGATCCAGAAAACGCCTGGCCTGCTGAGCTTCAACCCGCGGAATATTAAGTGCCCCAGGGGCTTTAAAGGCATCCTGAATGGCGTTTTTGGTGATCTCGTTGAACACTACGCGCTTGTAGCGGCTGTCATCTCCGCCGATGGTTTCGCGCAGGTGCCAGGCAATGGCTTCCCCCTCGCGGTCCAAATCCGTTGCCAGATAAACGGCGTCGGCCTTTTCGGCTAGCTTCTTGAGTTCGGCAACGACTTTTTCTTTACCGGGAAGCACTTCGTAATGTGCTTTCCAGCCGTTATTCGGGTCGATACCCATCCGCCGTATCAGCTGATCCTGCGCCTTGCGTTTTTTATATTCGGCTTTTTCATCCGGCGACATTTTGCGTGTTGCCGCGGCTTGGCGAGCGCGCTCCTTGGGGTCAGAGGCTGCCTTACCTGAGCCGCTGGTCGGCAGGTCACGGATGTGACCCACGCTCGACTTCACGATGAAATCGTTGCCGAGGTATTTATTGATCGTCTTCGCTTTTGCAGGCGACTCGACGATGACCAGTGACTTACCCATAGTGCTCCACTTTCTTAGTGCACACGCTGAGGTGCGATGAATACGTTGCCGCAACAGCCATCAGAACCGTGCGGGCGAAAAAATGCGCCTACCCTACCCCAGCCCATAACGAAGCGCCAGTGGCGAGCACGAAGATATAGTCAACTCGATGGAGATGAATATCACGCTTTTCAATTAAGCTAGACACTAGACTGCCGATCGCGCAACGGCAACCAAAAATCCCTTCCGCTCAAAGCAAACGCCCCTGCCATTAGGCAAGGGCGTGGAGCACTCGGTTGAGCCGTTATTGCTTAGGCGGCGATTTACGCCGTGCTGTCTTGGGCTTCTTGGCATTCGCCGTAGATGCCTTGGCAGGCGCCGTTTGAAGAGTCTGCTGAGGCGTCTGCGGCGTTGACGCAACGGCTTTTTCAACTGGCCGAGCCTGATTAAACAGCTCACCCACTTGTGCAAAACGCGATGCGGCATGCTCAGAAAGCTCGCCACTTGCCGACAGCACGTCCTCCAGATGCGACAGGTGAGCATCAATTTCAGCGTTAGTCTGTCCCTTGAGCAGCGTAGGCAAGGTGCTAAGCGCTTGCTCCCGATCCAGTTTCAGAATAAAGAACTGCTCTCGCACCAAGCTCTTGAAGTCGCTTAACTTGGCACTTGGCTCAAGCGCAGCTCGAGAAGCGCGTAGCCGCTTGAAGTTACGCTCGTCTGTCGCGGGCGCACCGCCCAGCACGTAAATCATGGCGCGCATGACCGCTTCATGCGCCCCGCCCTGGGCAATTTTTGCGAGCAACTCGTTCTCACGCTGCTCAAGGAAGCGGCGGTGCTCCGGCTCATCACCGGGGCGACGGCGATGCACATGAGCGTCGCCGTAAAGCCCAACGGCGGCCTGCAACAGGGGTTGGCCGTAGATATCCATGAACATCCGCTCGGTGGCGCCGTCACGGGCATCGCGCCATGCATTCAGCCCTGACACGATCTGATCAGAGGCCATGCTTTCAAACGCCTTGTAAAAGTTGTCCTTGCCCACCGGGTGACGCGACTGACGAACCTGTTCGGCCATCACGGGCAGCGGCACACTCATTGGGTTTCGGTCAGACAGCAGCTTGTAGCCCAAGCGAATGGGGTGCATACGGCGGATCCAGCGTGCGGCTTCAGGGGTCATGACCGCCTGCAGCCAGGGCTGCATATAAAGCCTTTCGGAAATACGCGCCACGGTCGCAAAACGCCGATCGTCTTCGGGCTTGTGCATGACTTCACGATCAAGCTCTTTAAAATCACGTGGCGAAAATTCAAGCAGATAGTCGCGTTCGAGGCTCTCACCGTCGTGGCGGTCATCGGCATGCGTAATCGTGGTTTCGTACAGCCCCGGCGGCATCACATCGATATAATCCATGTTAGCAGTGAACTCAGTATGCTCTTTGCGCGACACGCTGCTCGACACGAAGATGCCCAGGTGGCCAGTCGTATCATGCTGGCAATAAACAATGGTCTGCTCATTGGCAATGATATCTTTTTCATCTTCGTATAAATCACGGATCCAACCCAGCGCCTGAGGCGGCGGGGTAATATCATCGCCCCGCGAGCAGAACACTACCACCGGCGAACGCACATTGCGCAAGTCGATCCGACGACCGTCACGGGTGACCAGTTGTGCGGTAGACAGCCGGTTGCCGACAAACAGGTTGTCGACGATATACTGAATCTCTTCACCGCCGAGAACGACGTGACCGCCCCACCAGCGCTCAAACTCGAGATAGCGATTTGCCTCAGTATCAATGTTGTCGAACAGGTGATACTGCTTTTTCCAATGGGTATTCGCCGGGTTGAGACGTTCGAAATTCTGCACTAGCCAGGCACCATCGAACAGGCCGTTACCCAGATCACTGGTCATCGCGGTTATCCAGCTACCGCCGGACATGCCACCGGTATAGCGCATGGGTGCCTTGCCATGCTCGCCAGCCCAATACGAAAGCGGCGCACCGGCGATCAGAATCGGGCCGAAAACCTCAGGCTCAAGGGCCGCCGCCATCATGATCTGCCAACCCGCCTGGCAATTGCCGACCACCATCGGCTTTTCACTGGTTTCAGGGTGCCGCTCGATTACATGACGCAGAAACGCTACTTCAGACTCGACCACATCCTCAACCGTTTGTCCGGGCTCAGGAAACGGCAGGAAACCGATAAAGTAGCAGGGATGGCCAGCTCTTAGCGCGACACCAAGCTCGCTGTCAGGCTTGAAACCACCGATGCCGGGACCGTGACCAGCACGCGGGTCGACCACCACAAAAGGACGGCTCTCCGGGTCTGTTTCAATACCTTCAGGTGGGATAACGCGTAGCAGCTCGTAGTTGGTGGGCTGCGGTAATGTACGTCCATCTACCAATACTTCGGTATCAAACCCCAGCACACTAGGCTTAGTCTGTTCCATGTGCGCCAAATATTGGTTACCGCGCTCGCGCATCACGTCCAAGTAAAGCACGCTACGCTCAACGCTATCTCGCCAGTAATCAAACGCGGCACGGCCAAATCCGAAGGGGTCAAACATAGTGGCCATGGCATCACTGACAGATGCCGTCGTTTGATCTTGGTTAGTCTGAGTGGGCAGTAGAGGGTTAGCGAAGAAATTCATAGAGTCTCCCATTGGATTGATGCGGTAGCATCGAACCCGAAAGCAATGATGCTGCAACGCAATATAGTTTAGGCCTTTCCCCGCATCACGTCGATGCCTAACGCTGACCCATTGGTATAATCTATTACCGACGCATGGAAGACTGACCGTCGCTACGCAGCCTGCGGTGTCATGCAAAAGCCAACCTATGTTACATTACTCATTACTACCTACGTATCAATTGGCATGCAGTCGAATATGGCTTACATCGCCGCGTGACATTGCCTGCCGCCCAGTAGAGAGGCTCTCTCGCTATGAGCAATAACACCTCGCCACGTGTCCCCAGCGGTGAAAAATTCCGTAATGAACACGGCATGACGGTGATTAAAGATGGCATGAAACAGCGCAAAGCAGACGCTGATGCCCCTTTTTTGGATCGCAAGCCCAAATGGCTGCGCGCTCAAATCCCAGGTGGCGAGCGTTTTGAGGCGGTCAAAAAGAATGTGGCCAACCATCGGCTAAGCACTGTCTGCGCTGAATCCCACTGCCCTAACATGGGCGAGTGCTGGAGCAATGGCACGGCAACCATCATGCTGATGGGCTCGGTATGCACCCGCGCCTGTCGTTTCTGTGCCGTCGATACAGGTAATCCGAAAGGCTGGCTCGACCATGAAGAGCCAGACAATACGGCAAAATCAGTCGAGTTGATGGGCCTGCGCTATATCGTACTTACCTCGGTGGATCGCGACGATTTAGACGACGGTGGCGCCAGCCACTACGCCAACTGTATTCGCGCCATTAAAGCGCGCACCCCTCATGTCGTGGTTGAAGCACTAACACCGGATTTTGACGGTGTGCCTTCGGCAATTGAACAAGTCGCTGATTCAGGATTGGAGGTCTTTGCCCAAAACGTCGAAACGGTTGAACGCTTAACGAGCCGTGTGCGTGACCCGCGTGCGGGTTACCGCAAGACGCTGGACGTTCTTGCCCATGCAAAACGCTACCGTCCCGACGTGATCACCAAGACCAGCTTGATGCTCGGCCTGGGCGAGACCGACGAGGAGATTCTTCAGACATTCGACGATCTGCGCGAAATTGGCGTCGACATCGTGACCCTGGGGCAATATCTTCGCCCAACCAAGAACCATCTGCCGGTTGAGCGTTGGGTAACGCCTGAAGAATTTGATCGCTATCGCGAAATCGGTCTTGAGAAAGGCTTTATGGAAGTGCCATCAGGCCCGCTTGTTCGCTCAAGCTACCGGGCTGACCGCGTGTTTGAAAAGAACAACCTTGGTCTTGCGTCGCCAGCGGCGGTGCCCGGTCAAGAAGAGCCGGATCCCAATATCATACCGGCACTCAATGTCGGCTAATGAGCCCCACCAGCCCACCGCTATGCAATCAGCGGTGGCGGTTGCACGGCCGTTACCAGCGAACGATTTAACTGGGCGGCCAGCGCCTCAGCCAACTTTTCGCCTACCCGGTGGTCGCTTGGTAATGCCACGCAATCAGCGAGACGCGTCATCGGCATGCCCACATAGCCACACGGATTGATGTAAGAAAAAGGCGTCAGATCTCCGTCGACATTGAGCGCTACCCCGTACACCAAGCTTACCTCGCCGTACATCAAGCAACGGATATAGCACCACCTGGCCAGGGCCATGGTAGGTCACCTGCCCGCCTCGGTCGGTCTGCACGACCGGGATATCGCCCGGCATCAACACATGCTCAGGCTTACCGGCCTGGCCCTGGGTAAACACTGGGTCGTGCTCCACCAGCCAGAATTGATCAGGCGTTTGCGGATCGCGGTGGTCGGTCAACGAACGCATGGCCTGCCAGACTGGCAGATAAGGCCTTCGGCCCAGCACATGCAGCTCGATGGGGGGGGCAGACATTACACCACCATATGCACAAGGCCAGTGGCTTTCAGCTCGTCAAACAGTTGCTTCAGCTGTTGTTCACCGGTTGCCGTGATCGTGACCCTCACTGATTGAAAGCGCCCGTTGCGGCTATCGATGACCTGCATCGTCGTTTCGTCAAAGTCGGGCGCGTGTCGAACAATCACCTGGCAAACCCGCGCCGGGAAATCCTCAGTAGCGTCGCCCACGACTTTTAACGGATAGGGGCACGGAAAGCTGATCTTGGGTGCCTCTTGTTCCGCTGGCTGTCGCAGATCGCGAAAGCTGTTTTGACCACCTTTTGACATAACTAACTCACTGGTTTGGCAAATGATCATCTGACTTAGGCAGCAAAATAACCGGCAATCAGTCAGTAAAATTACCGATCAGATTAGAGAAAAAACGCCGCACCTGATCAAGTAACTGCTTGAAAAAGCCGCCTTCTTCAGCGTCTTCTAATGCCACCAACTGGCGCTCACCGACAACGTTGTCGCCCATGTGGATCTCAAGCGTACCGACTTCGTCGCCGACGCTCAGCGGCGCCTGGAGTTCAGTATCGAGATTCAAACGCGCGCGTAGCTCGTCATTACGGTTACGCGGTAACGTCATGGTGACGTCTTCATCCACCCCAACACGAATCTCATTGATATCACCACCCCATACACGTGGCGTGGCAAGCACGGCACCACGCTCGTACAAATTCATGGTTTCAAAAAACCGGAAGCCGTAGCTGAGCAGTTTTTGAGTTTCCTGGGCACGAGCCTCTTCAGAGTCGGTTCCCATGACCACGGAAATCAACCGCATATCGTCTCGCTTAGCCGAAGAAACCAGCCCGTAACCTGCCTCGGACGTCCAACCGGTTTTCAGGCCATCGACCGATGGGTCACGCCACAACAGGCGGTTTCGATTAGGCTGGTCAATACCGCCAAAGACAAAGTTACGCTCGGAATAGATCGCGTAATGCTCGGGATAGTCATTGATGATGTGTTGGGTCAGAAGCGCCATGTCGTGGGCGGACGAATAATGATTTTCGCCCGGCAGCCCCGTCGGGTTTTCGAAATTGGAGTTCTTCATACCCAGTCGCGCAGCATGCTGATTCATCAAGTCGGCAAACGGCGCTTCGCCCCCCGCCAAATGCTCAGCCATTGCCACGCTTGCATCGTTGCCAGATACGATAATGATACCGTGCAGCAAATCTTCGACGGCGATCTGGTCACCGACTTCAACAAACATTTTCGAGCCGCCTGTGCGCCACGCTTTTTCGCTGATGCTCACTTCGTCATCAAGTGAAATACTGCCCCGATCCAGCTCACGCTCTACCAGATAGGCGGTCATTAACTTGGTCAAACTGGCCGGTGGCAGGCGCTCATCAGCATTCTGCTCGGCCAGAATTTCACCGCTATCTGCGTCCATCAGTATCCACGACTTAGCCGCTAACTGCGGCGGTGCCGGGATGATCGTTTGCGGCTGGGGTACCTCTTGGGCACTGACGGCCGGGGTAACCACCATTGCCGCCGCCAAAACACACAGCCGAGCAGAAGAAAATAAAGCGTTAAACACATTCATTATGACAGTCTCATTAACTTGAAAAAAACGCGCTCATCAGTGCGCGTCAATATAATAACGGTGGGCAATTATCGCACGATAAACACATCGGTAAAGCCCGCATCGTGTAACGCTTTGCGAGCGTCGCTCTCTTGATCAACGGCGACGGGGCCCACTTGTACCCGATAAACCTCATCATCTTCGTCGACACGCACATCGTGAGGTATCGCATCGCTTAGCTGTGATCGCATTTGCTGAGCTGTTTGGGAACTACCCAAGGCGGCAATTTGTAAATAAATGGTCTCGTCACTTGGCTCACTAGGCGGATTATCGCTGTTGCGCTCAGCTGCTTCCGAGGATGTCGCCGTCATTTTTTCAGGCGCCGCGTTAGGCTCAGAATTGCCACCCGAACGCTGAGCCTGCCAGCGTTTGGCGTCTATCGCTTCAACTTTCACCTCGCCGGTACCTTCATCCAGAATGTCCAGCCTGGCCGCCGCCGCGTACGACAGGTCTATTTCACGATCGCTGTGGAAAGGGCCTCGGTCATTAACCCTGACAATCACCGACTGTCCATTGCGTTCGTTGGTTACCCGGGCATAGGAGGGAAGCGGTAGCGAACGGTGCGCCGCCGACATTTTGTACATGTCGTAGATTTCACCGTTTGATGTTGCGTAACCGTGAAACTTTTCACCGTACCAAGAGGCACGACCTTGATTGCTGTACCCATCGGCACTCGGCAGGACATTATAAGTTTTGCCCCACACTTCGTAAGTCGACCGATTACCGGCCCTGGAACGGGGCTCGTCGCGGGGCTCGGCATCAGGTACGTCGGACACATCCGGTGGCTCAAGAGGATAGGCATCACCGCTCATGGCGTAACGTCCGCCTGCGGTATCACGGTCGTTACCGTCCTTGCTCCGCTCAGCACTGTCCTCTGTGCGGTTTTGTGCAGATTGGCTAGAGCCACTCGTGGGTTCGTGACTCGCACAGCCGCTGACCACCGAGAGCACCAAGGCCGCCCATCCTAATCGCTGACAGACTTTAATGTAATGCATCATGCGTCATCCTCGCCCTGTGGCCTAGTTGTCCCCACCTCTTGTGCCTCAGTTGCTATGGCTTCCGCCAGCTCGGCAACGGCCATGGCATAAAGATGACTATGATTGTAGCGGGTAATCACGTAAAAATTATGAACGCCAAGTCGATACGTCAGTTGCCCATCGTTCAAGGTCAGCACCAGGGGCGTGACCAAGGCATTTTCATCTAACGCCCTACTTGCTCCAACGCTTCCATTGACGTGTCGGGGGGTGTTATTTGATTTACGGTCAGGTCAGATGGCGCTGTATCAGGCCCATCCGCCGGGTAATAGATAGCGCCTCCTTCCTGCCAGCCGTGCTCCGCGAAATAGTTGGCAACGCTACCAATCGCGTCAACCGGATTGTTCCATAGATCGCGCAGCCCATCGTCGTCAAAATCAACGGCATAGGCTTGATAGCTTGTCGGAATAAACTGTGGGTAGCCCATTGCTCCGGCGTAGGAGCCCTTTAGGCTTGAAGGATCAACTTCCTGGTCGTGAGCAATCTGCAGGAAAGCGCCCAGTTCACGGGTAAAAAAATCACCTCGTGTGGGGTGTTCAAACGCCAATGTCGCCAAGGAATCCAGTACTGGATGCTCACCTCGGTGTCGACCATAGTAAGTTTCTACACCGATAATAGCGGTTATGATATCGTGAGGAACACCGTACACGTCTTCTGCTTCGGCCAGCGCATCCTGGTGGGCTTGCTGGAACTCAACGCCTTCTTCAATACGCTGCTGGGTGATAAAAATATCGCGGTACTCATGCCACTCAAGGTGACGCTCGGCAGCCCCATCCATGGCATCCAGCACTGACTGACGCAACTTAGCCTGACGCAACTGTCGGTTTAACCAGTCGCTCGGCAGCCCTTCGCCCTCAAGACTTTTCACCAGCGCGCGAGCGCCTGAGTGATGCTCGGGGTCAAAATCCTGTGCGTCCTCGGCCATCAGAGGGAACGCTAAGCCGCCGACCATAATGCCCACCATGCCGACACCTGCCATCCGTTTGGCTCTACTCATTCACTCACTGCTCCTGTGGGATGCGCTGTATTTTCTATCGCTAGCGTGGCAGAAGCCGACGATGCGCGTGAATCGACATGAGAATACCGAAACCCACCAACAAGGTCACGCTTGAGGTGCCGCCGTAGCTGACCAGAGGCAAAGGCACACCGACGACCGGTAATATTCCGCTCACCATACCAATATTGACAAATACATAGATAAAAAACGTCAGAATAATACTGCCCGCGACCAAGCGACCAAAGGTATTTTGTGACTCGCTTGCCAGCCAGAGGCCACGGCTCACAATCAGCAGGTACAGTAGAATCAATATCACCATGCCGATCAGGCCAACTTCTTCACCCCAACCCGAGCCCAATGGGTCGGTATCCGGGTTCAAAAAGGTCAGTATGCGCTGGCGCTGATAGTTATGCAGGTTCATCCACAGCAGGGGGAAACCAGACGCCAGTAACACACATACAAGCCCGATTAATCGCCACGACAAACCGGCCAATAGCACAACGATAATTGCCGCGCTGGCAACCAGCAACGACGTACCTAAATCGGGCTGGGCCGCAATCAACGCCACCGGCAGACCAATAATTAGCGCGCACACCACAATGTCTTTAAGCTTAGGCGGCAGTTCACAACGATAGAGATACGCCGCCACCATCATGGGAACGGCCAGCTTCATCATTTCCGAGGGCTGGAAGCGAATCACACCCGGTATTACCAACCAGCGCTGGGCACCCATGCCAACATCACCGACCAGCTCTACGGCTACCAGCATCAGCACGCCAATGCCATAAGCCACGGGCGCCCAGCGCAGAAAGAAGATCGGTGAAAACTGGGCCACTATCAGCATTGCCATCAGCGCAACACCAAACCGAATAGCTTGGGCGATGACCACATTCATGCTCTGGCCAGAGGCACTGTAGATCACCAGCAGTCCACTGCCCATTAACACCAGCAACAAGCCCAGCAGCCAGGGGTCCAGATGAATGCGCTCCCAGATACTGCGACGCTTGGGGATACCACCACTGGTGCGCACCGGACGACCGCGTAGGGATTGAGTTATTGCCTGCCATGGCATGATCAGTTGCCCTCCACGTTACTGGTATCGGTTTCAAGGGTCTCGCGAACCTCGTCGACTTCAGGTGCTTCGTCGTCCAGCAACCATTCATCGGTCATCGCCCTGGCTAGGTGAGCCGCGTGGGTGCTGCCGCCACCGGCATTTTCAACGATGACCGCTACGGCAATCTCAGGGTCTTCGATGGGCGCAAATGCCATGAACAGCGCATGGTCACGCAGGCGCTCCTCCAACTCGTCGGCATCGTAGCGTTGGTCTTGCCCAAGCGAGAACACCTGGGCTGTTCCTGACTTGCCACCCATGCGGTATTCAAGGCCTTCACCGGTTCGACGAGCAGTACCTTCACTGCCACTTATCACCTTTTCCATACCACTGAACACGCTGTCCCACCAATCGTCCTGGGCCAGATTGATATCGTCCGGCGTGCCTGGTAAGTCGCGCTCCAGCGATGTATCACCAATTTTGCGCGCCATACGTGGCTTAACCCACTGACCACGGTTAGCCAACGTGGCGGTCGCTGTGGCCAGCTGCAGTGGAGTGATCTGCCAGTAACCCTGGCCGATGCCCACGGATAATGTCTCACCTGGATACCAGGACTGATCAAAGCGTTCGCGTTTCCATTCACGCGACGGCATCAAGCCAGAGCTTTCACTTTGCACATCATGTGCGACGCGCCGGCCAAACCCAAAATTACTCATTTGCTCGTGGAGGCTATCAATACCCATTTCGTGGGCGAGCGAATAATAAAAAGTATTGTTGGACACCGCCAGCGACCGCTCAAGGTCGACTCGCCCATGCCCCCAGCGCAACCAGTTGCGATAACGCCTAGAATCATTGGGCAGTTGATAATAGCCAGGGTCATTAATGGTGGTATTCGGTGTAATGGCCCCATCGACAAGCCCGCCTAACGCCAGAAAGGGTTTGATCGTCGAGCCGGGAGGATAATGACCGCGAATCGCACGGTTGAAGAGCGGCAGGTTGAGATTTTCCTGGAGCTCTTGATAGGAGGCCCTATCGATACCGGTGACGAACTGATTACTGTCAAAACCGGGCGTTGATACCATCGCAAGGATCTCACCACTATCTGGCTCGAGGGCGACGATAGATCCACGACGACCATCCATCAACTCGTAGGCCAACATTTGTAACGACTTATCCAGCGTTAACGTTAAATCCTTGCCGGGGACCGGATCAGTGCGCCCAAGCTCCCGCAGTACGCGCCCACGTGCGTTGGTTTCGACTTTGCGTAAGCCCGCTTGACCATGCAAATCATCCTCGTAAAAACGCTCTACGCCGGTTTTACCGATAAAGTGCGTCCCGGCGTAGCGGCTAGCGTCGAGGTTCTCTACCTCTTCAGCATTAATGCGCCCCACAAAGCCCAGGGCGTGGGCCATTATCTCGGCATCTGGATAGTAACGCAGCAGTTGAGCTTCCACTTCGACCCCAGGTAACCGGTGGCGATTAATCGCCAACTGAGCAATTTGCTCTTCACTGAGATCGCTGGCCAGCAGAACCGGCTGAAAGGGACGCTGCCATTGCTGGGAGCGTTCATAGAAGGTGCTGGTTTCTTCGTCGTTAAGTTCAAGAAGCTCGACCAAAAGCGCCAGCGTTTCATCGACGTTTTCCGAGCGCTCGCGAACCAGTGTCAGGTTGTAGGTGGGCCGGTTTTCCGCCAGCAATACGCCGTTGCGGTCGTATATCAACCCACGGTTCGGCGGGAGGGGCTCAACGCGCACGCGGTTTTTTTCAGAGCGCGTGCTGTAAACATCGTGCTGAACAACCTGCAGATAGGCCAAACGACCCACCATCAGGCTGGTCAAAGCCACCACGACCACAAGGGCCAATAGCGCTCTGGCACGAAAAATCCGCAGTTCTTGCTCGGTGTTCTTAAGCTTGTCGGAGCGCGGTGGCATAGCGATGGCTAACTCTCATTCAATCGATGACGGGCATCCAGCTGCCTGAATAACTCAACGATGGTAGGGATGCCCCACCAGAAGCGTCCAGGCGCGATAAAGCTGCTCGGCGAGCATAATACGCACCAACGGATGAGGTAAGGTGAGCGGCGATAACGACCAACGCTGCTGGGCCATCGCCGACACAGTAGGGTCAAGCCCATCGGGACCGCCAACCAGCAGCACCACATCTTGGCCCTGCAGCCGCCAACCATCGGCCTGTTGGGCAAGCTGCTCGGTGGTCCAGGCATGGCCATTGACCTCCAGTGCGACCACATGCTCGTTGCCGCGCAGCTTACTACGAATACGTTCCGCCTCTTGCTCCCGCGCCCGGGCAATATCGGCATTTTTGCCACGTTGCCCAAGCGCCACTTCTTCGATATCCAGGCTGAACTCTTTCGGCAGGCGCTTGCGGTACGTCTCAACGCCCTCTTCCACCCAGGCGGGCATCTTGCTACCCACCGCCAACAGGCGGATTTTCATGACATGCTGGCCGGCTCGTCGCTCAGCGAAAGCTCACGCAGCGCGGTGTCGCTCGGCAAGTCAGCCCATAACCGCTCCAGATCATACAGAGCGCGAGCTTCAGGCAGCATGATGTGGACAATCACGTCGCCTAGGTCGACAAGCACCCAGTCGGCGTTATCGCCCCCTTCGACACCCCGCGGGGACAGCCCGGCGGCTTTGGCTTTCTCTACCACGTTCTGGGCCAGAGCGGCCACATGACGGGTGGACGTACCGCTGGCAATGACCATGATATCAGCAATATCGGTCAACCCAGCGACGTCCAATTGAGCAATGTCGCGAGCCTTAAGTTCTTCCAGCGCATCAAGCGCTAAGCTCTTTAATGTATCGATGTGCATATCTCCTAACGATAACCCCGTGTAATGCGCTTTTTGAAGCGGGTCATTGTAACGACTAATAAGCGGACTGCCAGCGCTGATACAGCCCTTCGCGTAAAATGGTGTTTTCCACCGCTTCGGGTACTAGAAAGCGTACGCTTTTGCCCTGCCCCAGCCATTGGCGAATTTGGGTCGCTGAAATAGCCATCGCGGACGGCAGCGTCACGCGTAACACCTGCCCGTGAGGTGCCGCCATTAAACGGGACACGCTATCGACTTCACGCTCGGCTAGCAGTTCCGCAAGGAACGGTGACGGCGCCTCACTATGGCCTGGCCTTGCAATCACCACTAGGTGGGCAAACGCAAACAGCTGTTCAGGCTTATGCCATTGGTCAAGTCGCAGGAACGCGTCCCAGCCTATAGCCATGACCAGGCGTGCTTGCTCACCGTACTCATGACGCAGCGAACGCAATGTATCCACGCTGTAGGAAGGGCCAACGCGCTCTAGCTCACGCGCATCGGCCTTGAGACCCGGCGTATCGTCAATGGCCGTTTGTAATAGTGCAAGGCGCTGTTGCGGCGACACCTCAGGCGTGTCGCGCAAGGGCGGCTGAGGTGCCGGTATCATGTGAACCGTGTCCAACCCCAGGGCATCGCGTAGCTCCACCGCACTGCGCAGGTGGCCGTTATGCACCGGGTCAAAGGTGCCGCCAAGCATGGCAATCCGCACGGGCCGGGTCATTCACGCACCTGGCCATTACCCATGACCACGTATTTCTGGGTGGTCAAGCCTTCAAGCCCCACCGGCCCACGGGCGTGCAACTTGTCCGTGGAGATGCCGATTTCAGCCCCCAGACCATACTCAAACCCATCAGCAAAGCGTGTCGAAGCATTAACGACCACCGAACTTGAGTCGACTTCGGCCATAAACCGGCGAGCCAGCGAATAATCCTCAGTTACAATGGCATCGGTGTGATGCGAGCCATAGCGCTCAATATGGGCAATAGCCTCATCGATATCGTTGACCACCTTAATTGCCAGTATCGGCGCAAGGTATTCGGCGTACCAGTCATCGTCACTGGCGGGAAGCGCCTGGGGAAGTAGCGCCTGGGTTTGCGCGCAGCCGCGCAATTCAACCTCATGCTCGGCATACTGACGAGCCAGCTCAGGCAGCAAGCGATCGGCAATCGCCGCATCGACCAGCAGCGTTTCCATGGTATTGCAGGTGCCATAGCGATGGGTTTTGGCGTTGACCGCAATTGCCAACGCCTTGGCCGGGTCCGCCAGGCTATGTATATAGACATGACAGACACCGTCGAGATGCTTGATCACCGGCACCTTCGCCTCGCGGGAAATACGCTCAATCAGCGACTTTCCACCGCGGGGAATAATCACGTCGATATAATCAGGCATGGTAATCATTGCCCCGACCGCTGCGCGGTCACTTGTTGCGACGACCTGAACGCTGCCCGCAGGCAACCCAGCATCGGCAAGCCCTTCCTGAATACAGCGGCTGATGGCAGCATTGGACGAACGTGCCTCAGAGCCACCTCTCAGCACACAGGCATTGCCCGCTTTAAGGCATAGACTGGCAGCTTCCATCGTCACGTTAGGGCGCGACTCGTAGATAATGCCGATTACGCCCAAGGGAACGCGCATTTTGCCTACCTGAATACCGCTCGGGCGGTAACGCATGTCACTGATTTCACCTACAGGATCAGGCAGCGCGGCGACTTGGTTTAGCCCTTCAATCATGGCATCGATACGCGCATCACTGAGGGCCAAGCGGTCTAGCAGTGCAGCATCCAGGCCATTTTCCTTACCTCTTGAAAGGTCTTCACTGTTGGCCACGAGCACGTCAGCGCGTGCCGCATCCAGGCGCGCGGCCATGGCACACAGCGCGCGGTTTTTCTGGCCTGAGTCAGCGCGACGCAGTTCACTCGCCGCCTGACGAGCGGCTTTGCCAAGCGATTGCATGTAGGCCGCGACATCACCAGCTTCCAGGGATTGCTTTGCATCGGCGTCGAACGATGTTGTAACGCTCATGCGATCTCCATAAATTCCTCGGCGGGCGTAAGATATTGGGTCATATTTAGCCTCTAGATTAAACGGCATGCTAAGCTATTTTAGCGCTATACTGAGGGCTTATTTAACATTTTCCGCCACACTTCTGATGACGTTTATACGCATATCACGCTCACCATCACGTTTCTCTATTAGGGTTGATAGTAAGCCACCATGCAAAATAAATACAAAATACGTCTATTAAGAGTCAATCTGTTGGCGGCAGCCGTGGCGCTTGCCTTATGGACACCCTCTGCACCGCCGTCTGCGGCGCTGGTGCTGTGGCTGTCGGTCGGCTGGCTGTTTATCACCGCTCTTCTTCTGGACTTTAGCAATCGCTATTCGCGGGGGCGTCCTTGGCAGCTACTGCCAGGTGCACTACTGCTGGGGTTGATTGCCGCCGCACCGGAACGCCACAGCATGCTGGTCTGGGCTTGGGCAGCCCTGTTCATGTTACCGCAAATGAGTTGGGTGGCCGCGTTCAACATAAGCGCTGCGCTACTCAGCAGTGTAATGATTGCGCCACAGTTATCGACACCCGCCTGGCTATTAATGGTTATTTCACTGGCGATTCTGTGCGTTCTGGCCCTGGCACGTGCGCAACAATTGATCGATATGAACGGGGCGATTCGCCAACGGCTGCGGCTGATTCCCGGACTGAACCTATGGGCTGGCGAGCAGTTGGTAAGAGACATTCATCGGGAGCAGACACGCTGTGCGCGGGAAGGCATTTATGGCGAACTGTTGGTGTTGCATGTAAAGCGCCATCAGCTGTGGCCGATAGCCAAAAAACTCTGCGAACTCACTCACGACTTCGAAAACGTCTATCGCCTCAATGGCACGACCCTGGCAACGCTAATGCTGTCACGCTCAGCACTTGAAGCCCATGAACGCTATCGACTGATGATCAACGCTCTACCCGATAACATTATCGCCAACTCTATCGAGCTAATGGATGTTCCGCCCAATCCTTCAACGCTGGTAACGCTGACTCAACGACAAACAGGCGAATTACGAGGCCAGCCATGACCCAGCCTCATTTCCCACGCCGGTTGGTAACGCTTGCGTACATGGCCAGTATTGCTTTGATGGGAGGCTATGCTGTTTGGCTATATGCCATGGGCGATTATCGTGACCTTGTAGCCCCTAGCTTCATGGTTCTGATCCTGCTGGCCGCCTTTTTGCTTCATCTTGGCCAGGATATGCGTGCTCACCTGCCAAGGCTGGTACTGTTGGCTTGTACTTACACAAGCGTCATCGCCGCGTTTTATTACCAACCCGACACTCCGCTGGTCTGGATCGGCATGCCCATGACCGCCGCTTTCCTGCTACTACCGCTGATAGGCGCCATAACGTTGCATCTTGCATTGACCCCACTGTGGTGGCTGATGCCTGCGCTGGAACAAGCATCCCCCACCCTGGTGATGGGTTACGTGGCGCTTGGGCTTTTGCTCGCACTGCCGCGCTGGGAGCATGCACGACGTCGCGCACTACTGCGCGCCACCGACCCCAATGACAGCGAGTGCGACGCCTACCACATCGACACGCTAAAAGAGCGTTTGCACAGTGAATACCAGCGTGCCGATATGCTCAACCAGCGCCTGGCCGTACTGGTCATCCACTTACCCCAGCGCGACATGGCGGAAGAACAGTTCGGCGCACGCGCCGCCCAGGCATTGCTGGGCGCCTTGTGTACCGAAGTATATAACTGCTGCCGCGACCACGACCTATTAGGGCGAGCCGACCATGCCTCGTTCTGGCTAGTATTACCCGATACCAGCGAAAGCGGTGCGCTACTGGTTCGGGATCGACTTCAGCGCGCGCTGTCCCGACGTGTACTGGTCGAAACCGGACAGTGCGAGGCACGCATTGCCGCCTGCCTGCCATGCCCCAGAGAAAATTTTGAACACTATCTGCAGCGCCTGGAAAATCGGGGCAACACACTGGCGACTCCCTGACGGACAAACGGCCCTTATTGAATTATTGTTGGCTCAGACCTTACCCAAGTGCCAGCCAAATGCCGACGCCGATCATCAAGGTTCCCGCAATACGGTTCAGCAGGCGGACATTGCCACTTTTACCCAGCACACGACGCAATGTTTTTCCACCGGTGGCATAGACCAGCATGCTGGCAAATTCGATGGTCAATATCACCGCAATCAGCAAGACCAGCTGGTGACTGAGAGGTCGGCTGCTATCCAGGAAAGGCGGCAACAGCACCATGAAAAACGCCCAGCCTTTGGGGTTGGCAACAGCGGTTAAAAATCCCTGGAGTGCCAATTGCCAGCGCCCTGCCGGTGGGCCTGCCTCAAGCTCGTTGGGTATCGCCATGCGCCCACGAGAACGCCACATCATGATGCCGATGTAGGCCAGGTACGCCCCGCCCACCCATTTAAATGCCATAAACAACCCTGGCTGGCGGAGCATCAGCGCCGCTACTCCCACGCCCGCTGCTGCGGCTACCAGCCCAACACCGACTAATTCACCGATCATCATCCAGAGCGCGCGCTTCACACCCTGGGTCATCCCCAGAACCATCGCCAGCGTCATGCACATACCCGGCGTTAACGACACCAGCAAAAACGTCGGCACAAACACCGAGAGCGTGGCCCAAGACATCATTGATTATCCATCCTTGGTAGTTGAAGCAGACGATTGATCTTCCCCCCAGCGGGGCATCAGTTGGTGGTCAATGCCCAACTGATTGAGAATGCGCGCCACAATAAAATCGATTAAATCATCGATCGATTGAGGACGATGGTAGAAACCAGGTGCTGCAGGCAGGATGACGACGCCAAGCCGACTCAGGGCCAGCATGTGTTCAAGATGAATGGGAGAAAACGGGCTTTCCCGCGGCACCATCACCAGCGTACGCCGCTCCTTCACGGCCACATCAGCCGCGCGCTCAATCAAGTTATTACTGGCGCCGGTGGCCACGGCAGACAACGTGCCGGTGGAACACGGGCAAATCACCATCGCGGACGGCGCACCTGACCCTGACGCCACAGGTGCCATCCAGTCTTCACGACCAAAACAGCGGATTTGCCCCGCTGCCGCACCACTGCGTTCGCTCAGCGCCTCGGCGAGCCGCTCTGGCTGTGCGGGCAGGGTAATCTCGGTTTCGGTAGCGATCACCATGTGGGCGGCTTTGGAGATCATCACCCAGACTTCATGGTGGGCAGCTACCAGCACATCAATCAGCCGAAGCCCGTACTGAGCCCCCGAGGCACCGGTAAGCGCAACGGTAACCGGCGGTTTGAAAGTCGCTGTCGTCGCGTTGCTCATTATGCCTCCTCCCTGGCAGCTAATGCGCTTATCAAGCGCTCGTGCACGCCCTCGAAGCTACCGTTCGACATCACCACAATACGATCCTGAGGTGACGCCAGCGTGACGACGGCGTTCACCAGTGCGTCAATATCATCGTAAAGCGTCGAGTGCGCTTGGGCGTCCACCAGCGCCTCCATCGACCAGGTAACGCCTGGCGGTTGAAACCAGAACACCGCATCGGCTTGTGCCACGCTTTCCGTCAGACGTTCACGCATTGCCCCCAACCGCATGGTATTAGAGCGCGGCTCGATAACCGCCAGCAGGCGCCCTTTGGTCGTTGCCGCCCTGAGGCCTTGAAGGGTCGCCGCAATCGCGGTGGGATGATGGGCAAAATCGTCAATAACCTGAATGCCATTGACCTCACCCCGCACCTCCTGACGACGGCGCGGGGTTTCAAAACGCGCAAGGGCAGCACAGCCGCGTGCCAGGTCGACCCCGCATTGCCAGGCCGCGGCCAATGCAGCCAACGCATTGCGCGCATTATGCTCGCCGGTTAACGCCCACTCCACTACGCCATCTTCTTCCAGCTTACTTTCAGGGTCGCGGTAGATGACCTGGAAGCGGCTTGCATCGGCGCGCTCGCTGCGCAACTGCCAGGCGCTATCCGGGTGGTCGCCCACATAATCCACCGGCGTCCACACGCCCTGTTCCAACACACGTTCAAGCGCTGGCTGCCGATCGGCAACCAAGAGACGCCCCTGGCTTGGCACGGTGCGCACAAGGTGATGAAATTGACGCTCGATAGCGGCCAGGTCGGGAAAAATATCCGCGTGGTCGTATTCCAGGTTATGCAGCACGGCGATGTGCGGGCGATAGTGCACAAACTTGGACCGCTTATCGAAAAACGCCGTGTCGTACTCGTCGGCCTCCACCACAAACGGCGCATCGGGCGCACCCAGCCGGGCCGAGACATTGAAGTTGCGCGGCACGCCACCAATCAAAAATCCTGGCGATAGCCCCGCACTCTCCAGTAGCCAGGCTAACAGGCTCGCGGTGGTGGTTTTACCGTGTGTGCCCGCCACAGCGATCACCCGCCGGCCCGGCAATACGTGCTCTGCCAGCCACTGGGCGCCTGACGTGTAAGGTAAGCCACTGTTCAGCAAAGCTTCGACTTCCTCATTACCACGGGAAAGCGCATTGCCTACCACCACCATGTCGGGGGCTGGCTGCAGATGCTCGGCCCGGTAGCCTTCCATCAGGCTGATCCCCGCTTCTTCCAGTTGGGTGCTCATCGGCGGATAGACGTTGGCGTCAGAGCCGCTCACCTGATGACCCAACTCCCGGGCGAGCAGCGCCAAACTGCCCATGAAAGTGCCGCAAATTCCGATAATGTGCAGATGCATCGCTACGCCTCTAAACAACCCCAAAACAGCTCGCAAGCCTAGCACGCCAGGCCTTATGGCTCACCTGTCTTAAACGGTCACATTGACGCAAGGCAAGCATCGTCCAGTGACAACGTCACTCAGATATTGCACGATGCCCGATCAGATAACATGCCTACGCTTCTCGCTGCTTTAATCGTGGCGACAAGCACGAATACCACGAGGGTTACTTAATGCGCATATTGATACGCTATTTTTTCCGCGGCCTCCGCCTGGTGCTTGCACCTATCATGCTGATATCCGAGAAGCTCTCGACACCCCAGTCGGTTAAGCGCTCACCTGAGGAACAAGCCAAGGTAGATCAAGCTTGCAACAGCCTTGCGCTGTATCAGTTCCGCACCTGCCCGTTTTGTATCAAGGTGCGCAAGGAGATGGCCCGCCTCGGGCTTACGATCGAAAAACGTGACGCACAGTTGGACCCTGACCACAAAAAAGCACTGCAGGAAGGTGGCGGCCGCGTCAAAGTGCCGTGCTTGAAAATTACCCATGATGATGGACGCGAAGAATGGCTATATGAATCTGATGAGATCAATCGCTGGCTACATCAGCGCTTTGCTTAACTACTCCTTTCGTCGCAACTGCCCTTCGTAACGCTCGCCACAGCCTACCTCATTCATATGCTGAATGAGGTCAGTCATTATTTCGATTGTAGAGAACCATTGCCTCTCTCTATGTTAGATACATAGCTTTCGAGCTGACCGTGTCTGCTTTGCTGCTCTGAGCATGTCTTCGTGACGTCTTCATTCCCAAGAAAAGAGCAGCAAAGCAAATAAACAATATCCTTTACAGGGAACGATAATGACGTTTAAAAAAACGCTACTGGCTTCTGTGATTGGTGCCACATTAACGGGCACCGCTCTCCTACCCTCGATCGCAAGCGCTGAAACCCTGCGCATTGGTTACTCGGCCGACCCGGAAACGCTGGATATCCACGAGCAGCTGTCGGGTGGCGTGCTGCGCTTTTCGCACATGGCTTTTGACCCGCTGGTTCGTTGGACTAAAGATTTCGAGTTCGAGCCGCGCCTGGCGACCGAATGGGAGCAGGTGGATGAAACCACCATGCGTATGACGCTGCGTGAGGGTGTTAAATTCCATTCCGGCAACGAATTTACCGCCGACGATGTGGTCTGGACCATCGAACGTCTCAAGAAAAGCCCCGACTACCGCGGCATTTTCGAACCAGTTGAAAGCGCCGAAGCCATTGACGATACGACCGTCGAGATCAAGACCAGCGAGCCTTACCCGCTGCTGCTGAACATTGCCACCTATATCTTCCCGATGGACAGCGAGTTCTATACCGGTGAAACCGAGGATGGCGATGACAAGGGCGAAATCGAAAAATCTGGCGACTCCTATGCCTCGCGCAATCTATCGGGCACGGGGCCGTTCGTTATCACTGACCGTCGCCAAGGGGTTCGGGTTGAATTTGAGCGTTTTGAAGATTACTGGGACACCGAAACGGAAGGTAATGTCTCACGTATCGAGCTAACGCCGATTTCTGAAAATGCCTCACGCGTGGCTGCCCTGCTGTCCGGGGACGTGGACTTTATTGATGCGGTGCCGCCCAACGACCTGGATCGCGTTCGCGATGCCGATGATGTCAATCTGGTAGAGGTAGACGGCACCCGTATTATTGGCTTCCAGATGAACGAAGAGCGCGTTGAAGCCTTCCAGGATGCCCGTGTTCGCCAGGCGGTCGATTTGGCCATTAATCAGGAAGGCATTGCCGACCGTTTGATGCGCGGTTTCGCGAACCCGGCGGGTCAGTTCTCGCCAGAGGGTTACTCAGGCCACAACCCTGACTTGACACCGCGCTACGATGTCGAGCGTGCCAAAGAGCTGATGGCTGAAGCCGGTTACGAGGAAGGCTTCGAGATCGAAATGATCGCGCCTAACAATCGCTACGTTAACGACGCTCAAATCGCCCAAGCCGTCTCCAATATGCTGGCGCGCATTAATATCGATGTTGATTTGCGCACCATGCCGCTTGCCCAGTACTGGCCCGAGTACGATGAGCGCGAGTCTGATATGGCAATGATCGGCTGGCACGCTGACACCGAAGACACCGCTAATTTCTTCCAGTACCTGTCTTTCTGCATTGATGAAGAAACCGGTGCCGGTCAGTATAACTACGGCAACTACTGCAACGAAGAAATTGACCAGTTAGTTACCGAGGCTGACAGCGAAACCGATCAGGAAAAACGTAACGAAATGCTGCGTGAAGCCGAAGCCATGCTCTACGAAGATGTCGGCTACATCACACTGCACTGGCAGAACCTTGCTTACGCTGCCAGCGAAGGGGTCGAAATTGAACCCGTCGTCAATGCGCTCGACTTCCCCTACCTCGGCGACCTTGTCATCAACCGTGAAGATGACGAATAAAACGCAATAAATAAGGTATTGGTAAGCATTGTTTTCATAACCGTCTTTACCTTATCGCAAGGACGCTTCGCTCCCTGGGTCAGCCCCAGGGAGCGAAGCCTGTTATTAAAAGATTCGCGACAACCTCCTTGCCGACTCCCACGTTGAACCCTTTCATATAGGTGGCGTACGCCATGATCGCCTTTTTAATCAAACGGCTAATGCACGCGGTATTGGTGATGTTTATCATCAGCCTGCTAGCCTTCGCTATTCAGGACAACCTGGGTGACCCCATCCAACAGATGGTTGGGCAGTCTGTACCGGAAAGCGAACGCGAAGAGCTTCGCGAACGCTTTGGCCTGAACGATCCGTTCCTGGTTCAATACACTCGTTTTGCGAAAAATGCCCTGCAGGGCGACTTTGGCTATTCGTATTTTTACCGGGAGCCTGCGCTGGACGTCATTGCACGCCACCTACCCGCTACCCTGGAGCTGGTTTTCGCGTCTACGTTAATCATCGTCGTGTTTTCCGTCCCCATAGGGGTATATAGCGCCATCAAGCCCCGCTCGCTGATTTCGCGGTTTTTCATGGGCATATCGATCGTGGGTATTTCCATTCCGGTTTTTTTAACCGCTATTGTGCATCATGCTGCCACTGTTTATCCGCTTAATCCGCGCGGAAATGATGGAAGTATTGCAGTCTGACTACGTCAAATACGCTCGTGCAAAAGGCATTTCCATGCGCCGGGTGTATTTTGTTCACGCGCTTAAAAACACCATGTTGCCGGTCATTACCGTGGGCGGCGTGCAAATTGGCACTATGGTGGCTTACACCATCCTGACCGAAACGGTCTTTCAATGGCCAGGGATGGGCTTGATGTTCCTGGACGCGATCAACCGCGCCGACATTCCCCTGATCATTTCTTACTTAATGATTGTCGGGGTCATTTTCGTGGTCACCAACACTATCGTCGATTTGATCTACGGCTTGGTGAACCCCACTGTCAAATTAACCGGGAAGCCCGCATGACAACGACTACGCACCCCGTTCCTGGCCGCTGGCAGCGCTTCCGCGACTCCTATCTTTGGTACAGTTTCAAGCGCGATTACACCGCGCAGCTGTGCTTCGCGATATTCGTCTGTCTGGTGTTTGCCGCTTTTTCGGCACCGCTTCTTGCCCCCACTGATCCTTATGACTTGAGCCAGATTGATATTCTGGCCTCCGAGTTGCCGCCCTTCTGGATTAACGGCGCCGACGAGAACTACACCCTGGGCACCGATGCCCAGGGACGCGACCTGTTATCGGTGATTCTTTACGGCACGCGGGTATCCCTGCTGATCGGCTTCGGCGCCGTTGCACTGCAAGCCCTCTTGGGGGTCACCTTTGGCCTGATGGCCGGTTATCTGGGGGGCCGCGTGGATGCCTTTTTGATGCGCTTGGCCGACATCCAACTGTCGTTTTCGACGCTGATGGTTGCCATCGTGGTCGGCGCCGTGGTTAAGGCCTCATTTGGCAGCTCGTTTTACAGCAGCTACGCCGTCTTGATGCTGGTGTTGATTATCGGCCTCGCGGAATGGCCACAGTACGCGCGTACCGTGCGGGCATCGGTGCTCGCCGAGAAGAACAAAGAGTACGTCGATGCCGCCCGGGTGATGGGGTTACGCAGCAAACGCATCATGTTCCGCCACGTACTGCCCAACACGCTATCACCGATCTTCGTGATTTCGACGGTGCAAATCGCCAACGCGATTATCTCCGAGGCCGCGCTTTCGTTTCTGGGCCTTGGCATGCCCGAAACACACCCTTCGCTGGGCTCGCTGATCAAGTCTGGGTTTGACTACATCCAATCCGGCTCCTGGTGGATCACCATGATCCCCGGCGCCGTGCTGGTGGTGCTGGTGCTTTCCATCAACCTGCTCGGCGACTGGCTACGTGACGTTATGAACCCGCGACTCTACAAAGGCTGAAGACACCATGGCACTACTGGAAGTGACAAATTTAGACGTGCGCTTCGGCCTGCGCCAGGGCGAAGTGCGCGCTTTGCGCGACGTCAATTTTACCCTCGAACGCGGGGAGCGGTTAGGCATTGTCGGTGAATCCGGTGCGGGTAAATCCGTGGCCGCTTTTTCGCTGCTCAACCTGATTGCCAAACCGGGTTTCATCGCCGGCGGCAGCATCAGTTTTGAGGGTAAAACGCTCAACACCATGTCCGAACGTGGTCTGCGCAAAGTGCGCGGCAACCGCATCTCGATGATTTTTCAGGACCCAATGATGACGTTGAACCCGGTCCTGTCCATCGGCCAGCAAATGATTGAATGCCTCAAGGCCCACCGGCGTATTTCGTCTAGAGAAGCCCGCGCCATTTCGCTGGACAAACTTCGCCAGGTACAGATTCCTTCGCCGGAAACCCGCCTGGATCAGTATCCCCACGAGCTTTCTGGCGGCATGCGCCAACGCGTGATCATCGCCATCGCGCTGCTGCTGGACCCGGACATCATCATTGCCGACGAGCCGACTACCGCGTTGGACGTGACCATTCAGGCGGAAATCATGGCGTTGCTGCTGGAGCTATGCGAGCAGCACAACGTCGGCTTGATTCTGATCACCCACGACCTGGGGGTGGTCAGCCAGGTCACCCAGCGCATGCTGGTGATGTACGCCGGTCGCGTGATTGAACAAGGGTCTACGCGCGAGATCATCAACGACCCGCAGCACCCTTACACTCAAGGCTTAATCAACGCGCTGCCGCAAATGGCGACGCCCGGCGAAAAGCTCAATCAGATCCGCGGCACCATGCCGTCGCTTTCGAACCTGCCCAGCGGCTGCGCGTTTCACCCGCGCTGTAACTTCATCAATCGCGCCGATGGAAAGCCGCGCCCAGCCTGCACCGAGCAGGTTCCGGGCTTTGTCGAGTCCGGCAACTGCCGCGTGGCATGCCACATGGTCGCTGAAATGCTTGAAGACCGCCGCTTGAAGGAGGAATCCTCATGACTGCCCCCTCTGAGGCCATAGCGGCCAACCCGACGCCGACCCAGAATGAAAAAAGTGACGACTCGCTGCTGCAAATTCGCGGCTTGAAAAAACGCTTTTCATTGTCGGGCGATTTTCTTGAACAGCTACGCTTCAAGGGTGGCAAGCTGGTTCGTCATCGGGAATACGTACATGCCATCAATGGCGTTGATCTCGATATCAAACGCGGCGAAGCGCTGTGCGTGGTAGGTGAATCCGGCTGTGGCAAATCCACTGTCGCGCGCACGGTCATGGGGTTGATTACTCCTTCCGAAGGTGAAATCCGCTACGGCGGCGAACGTATCGACAACCTGAGCTCGCGGCAGCTACTGCCCTACCGCAAGCGCATGCAGATGATTTTCCAAAATCCCTATGCGTCGCTCAACCCGCGCATGACCATCCAGCAGACGCTGGAAGAACCGCTCCGGCTGCATCATCCGGATTGGAATCGCGAGAAAATCGAAGCCAAAGTCTACGATGTCATGCAATCGGTAGGCATTGACCCGGACTGGGGCAAGCGCTTCGGCCATGAGTTTTCGGGTGGCCAACGTCAGCGTATCGCGATTGCCCGGGCACTGGCCGTCGACCCTGAGTTTATTGTTGCCGATGAGCCAATTTCCGCGCTGGACGTCTCCATTCAAGCGCAGGTACTCAACCTGCTGATGGAGGCCCAGCACGAGCGCAACCTGACCTACCTGTTCATTACCCACGACCTGGCAGTCGTCGAACATTTCGGCACCCGCGTCGCCGTCATGTACCTGGGCACGGTATGTGAAATCGCCACCACGGCGACGCTGTTTGAGAAGCCACGCCACCCCTACACTCAGGCGTTGCTGTCGGCGATTCCACGGCTGGAAGATGACCGCCCCCAGCACATCCGCCTTTCAGGCGAAGTGCCCACGCCGGTGAATCTGCCCAGCGGCTGCGTGTTCCATGGCCGCTGCCCTCATGCCAATGCGCGCTGCAAACAAGAAATTCCTGTCCTGCAGACACAAGATGACGGCACGCGCGTTGCGTGCCACGCTGTTGAAGAAGGCCGCCTATGAGGCGGTCATTGGACATACGATGGTGCCCTTCATGGAGAGGTAAGGCATGGAAATTCGCTGGCTAGAAGACTTTATCGCCCTGGCCAGAACGCGACACTTCTCACGCGCTGCCGATGAACAGAACGTCACTCAACCCACGTTTTCCCGGCGTATCAAGCTGCTGGAAGAGGAAATGGGCGTGACGTTGGTCAACCGGCAAACACTGCCGCTTTCTTTAACTCCCGCGGGAGACGAGTTCTTGCTGCTATGCGAGCAGGTGACTGACCGCGTACGTCTGACGCGATACCGCGTTCAGGAAATCAGTGCAGGACAAAAGCGACGCATCATGGTGGCCGCCCCACAAAGCCTGCTGGGGCAGTTTCTGCCCGAGTGGCTGGCAACGACCGGCTGGCAAGCGCGCGTACAGCCTTACCTGCGCGCGACTGGCTGGGTAGCCAGCGATTACTTTCAGGCCCTCCAGCACGGCGAATGTGACCTGGCGATCTGCTACTGGCCGATGGGTCGCTGTGATCTGGACATCGACACCAGTTCCTGCACCTACCGCGTCATCGGTCATGAACGACTGATCCCAGTGACCGGTGTCGACGACCACTCGGCGCCGAGAGCGTTATTACCGGGCAGCCGCCAGCAACCACTTCCCTGGCTCGCCTACCCGCAACGGGGGCTGCTGGGCTCGGCAGTGACCGCTCACCTGGCGCGATTACCCCAGAGCCTGGTCCGAGCAGGCGACAGCCGCTGGGACGTTCCCATGGAGCTTCGCCTGTACCGCCACCAGAGCCAGCACCACGGTGAGTTGGACGCTTTCTGGAGTGAACTCCCACACTTTCGCACTTATTAGAGACCCTGCATGTCATCGCAACTATACCGATTACAGCAAGAACACCTGACCCGCCTGCAGCGCGACTATACCGCCCTGCTTGACGAGCACCAGCTCGACAGCCTGGCAATATACAGCGGGCACGCCAACGCCTACTTTGCCGACGATCAGGCACCCGCCTTCCAGACCTATGGCCATTTCATGCACTGGGTGCCACTGGCCGACGTGCAGCACAGCTGGCTGGTAATACGCCCGCACCAGAGGCCACAACTTTACCTTTTTGCACTGGCGGACTTTTGGCACCTGCCGACTCGGCTTCCCGAAGAACCCTGGGTCGACGAATTTGATATCCACCTTTGCAGCGACCACGTCAGCCCCGCGCTGGATGGCCACGCCGCGATTATCGGCGACGTGGCGCAACTACCCAGCGCCAGCCTGAAGGCGCAGCTAAACCCCGCCACGCTGTTGAATCGCCTGGATGAGCTTCGCATCGTCAAATCCGGCTATGAAATCGCCTGCCTACGTGAAGCCAACCGGCTCGCGATCGCCGGGCACGAGGCCGCCCAGGCAGCCTTCCTTGGCGCGTCCGGTGAGCTGGATATTCAACTTGCCTACCTGGCAGGCAGCCGCCAGCGCGAGTCAGCGGTTCCCTACCAGAATATTATCGGCCTGAACGATCATGCGGGCGTCCTCCACTACCAGCACTACGACACAAGCCCGCCCAGGCGACGCCATAGTCTGCTTGTCGATGCCGGAAGACGCTTTCGTGGTTACTGCGCGGATATTACCCGCACCCACGCCGGGCCAGACGCCCCGGCGCTGTTCGGCGAGTTAATAGGCGCCGTGCACGGCCTGAAGGACGAGCTGGTTCAAGGCGTCACAGCAGGTGCGGATTTCATCGCACTACACGATCAAATGCACCAGCGTCTGGGCGATATTCTGATCGCCCATGATCTTTTCCGTGGCAGCCGCGAACAGGCCCTGGCCGAGGGCGTCACCCACGCCTTCTGCCCACATGGGCTGGGCCATTCATTGGGATTACAGGTCCATGACGTGGCCGGTTTACGCCATCCAGACGGCACCGCTGCGCCGCCGCCCAACGACCACCCGGCGCTTCGTCTCACCCGTACGCTTTCCAGCGGCATGGTCGTAACCATCGAGCCTGGGTTATATTTCATTCCCATGCTGTTGGCGCCCCTGCGCGAGACATCGCTGCCCATCAACTGGACACTGGTTGATCACTGCCTGCCCTGCGGCGGCATTCGTATTGAAGACAATATTGTCGTGACCGACCAGGGGCCGAATAACTTGACCCCTTAAGCTAAAGTCGCAAACGCCTGATACAAAAACGCCCAGCTCAGCTGGGCGTTTGTTCTAGCTTGGCTAACGCAACGATGTGCTCAACATGGCCGCTTAGAAGCGGTATGTGACACCACCACCAACGGTCACCGGATCGATGTCCACGGCACCAATGTTGTTACCACCGCCATCTGTAATGTCGGCGTCCACGTCGGCATAGCTGACATAGCCGTTAAGCAAGATGTTGTCTGTCACGGCCAGATCGAGACCCGCCTGGCCGATCGCACCATAGCTGTCGTCGACTTTGATACCGGGGCCAACGTCTTCGCTGTAGAAGTTGGTGTAGTTAAGACCCACGCCTACGTAAGGCTGAATACGCGAATCGACACCACCCATCGGGTAGTAGTTGAACAGCGCATTAACCGGCAGACGCTCGACGCTACCGGCATCACCGGCGGCAGTCGTCAGGTCATGCTCATAGCCTTCACCGCTGTTCAGTTCAACACCGAATTTGTCATGAAACAGGTAGCCAACGCCGTAGCTATAGCCGTTTTCACTTTCAACGTCGAAGTCTGCTCCCTCTAAGTTGCTGTCGTCGGAAGCGATGTCCGTTTTAGCGACCCCACCGCGAACAAAGACATCACCCGCGGTGTATGCAAGAGCGGCTTGGCTTGCCATGGCAAAACCAGCGGTGATCACAGCGGCCGTTACAATTTTGAATTGGTTCATCAGGGTCATCCTCTCAACTTTCGCTTGGAGTCCGTTATCAAGCGTCACGTATCACTTACGTCTACAACATCTAAACGTCTACGCTTATACCGTCGGCGACGCTTCGATAACTTATACAGTAGTGAGTATACGAACACTGTTTCCAAACGTCACGTAAAATTTTGTTATAGTATTAAGCACAAAATATGCAGAGGGAGGCCAAATTACACGCAAAAAAAGTCCCCCGAAGGGGACCAGGTGGAGCACGCCAGCTCACTCGGTATATCGCTACCAGGTGGTAGCTATGTAGGTGAAGAAGGGAAAGAAGCAAGCTATCTAAACCGTTGTTTCTCTATTCACTCACCCTTTGCCATATATATTGCGATCTGCGTGCCACTTTTAAAAAAACATCAGTAAAACAATGCCTTAATGTAATTTCGCTTGATTTCTATTAATTCTGCTCGCACTGCAGCAAATAAACTGCACCAGCACTGCGCAATTTGCCGCCTTTTTGCATCACAAAGAATCATGTGAATCCGTTAGCGCCTAGAAACCCTCAAAGTCGCTAGGGTGTCACGATGATTTTCACTTGAGCCTTATCGTTCAACAGCGCCTCAAAGCCCTCCTCCACAATGTCCGCCAGTGGAATGCGCTGGGTGACCATGTCTTCGGCTCGGAAGTAGCCCCGTTGCATGAGCGCCATTACCGATGGATACACATGGCGATAGGCAATAATGCCCTTCATGGTACGCTCTTTGATAACGAGGTCATTCGGCTGAAAGCTGGCCTCTCCTTCCCAAATACTGACCACTACTACTTCGCCGCCTTCGTGGGTGCTATGCAGCGTCTGATTGAGCACGGCAGGTATACCGGTCACCTCAAACGCCACATCTACGCCGCCACTGCTCAATGATTGAATTTTTGCCACCGCATCTTCCTGCTGCGGGTCAACCACAATGGCCCCTAACGCTTCGGCTTTGGCTTTTCGCGACGGCGCCACCTCAACGGCATAAATTTGCGCTGCCCCCGCCGCTTTTAGCGCTTCAATGGTCATCAAGCCAATTGGCCCTGCGCCGAATACCGCCGCACTATCCCCGGCTTTCAGACCGCTCTGGCGCACCGCATGCAGCGCCACCGCCGCAGGCTCTACCAGAGCCCCTTGCTCGTAGCTAAGCTCATCGGGCAACTTATGCACCATATGTTCACCCATCACGGTGAACTCCGAGAAGCCGCCGCCACCGCCCGAGAGGCCGTGAAAGCCGAGCATGGGCGTCAGGTTATAGTGCTCCATTTGGTAGGCGCCATCTTTATTGGGCGAGAGAATCGGCTCAATCGCCACGCGGTCACCCACTTTTACTCGCGTTACCTTATCGCCAACCTCAACCACTTCCCCGGCAAATTCGTGGCCCATAATGATCGGCGCCTGCTCACCGCTAATCGGGTGTGGCTTACCGACGGGAATAAAAATCGGCCCTGCGGCATACTCGTGCAGATCACTACCGCAGATGCCACAGGCGGCGACTTTTACCTTCACCGCATGGGGGTCGTTGATAGTGGGCACCGGCACTTGCTCGACGCGAAGATCTTTCGCTGCGTACCAAACCGCTGCCTGCATGCTTGACTGACTCATGGGTTACCCTTCCTGTTAAGACGTGTGATGAACCGGCTGCAGCCCATAGACAGGCGTTTCCAGCCCCTCCATGCGTGCCTTTAACTGCAGCGCCAAATAGTGTGAGTAGTGCCGCGACTGGTGCAGATTGCCGCCGTGGAACCACAGCGCCTCCTGCTGGGTGGGTTTCCACATATTGCGCAGCTCGCCCTCCCACGGGCCTGGGTCTTTGGTGGTGTCAGATCCCATTCCCCAGCACTTGCCGACTTTATCGGCCACCTCCTGGGAGATAAGCTTGGCCGCCCAGCCGTTCATGGAACCGTAGCCGGTGGCATAAACGATCAGGTCTGCTTCTAGCTCGCTGCCATCGGTGAGTGTGATGGAGTGAGGATTGATTCGCTCGATCCCTACACCGCTGCGCAGCTTGATATCGCCATTGGCGACCAGATCACAGGCGCCCACATCGATGTAGTAACCCGATCCCCGGCGCAGATACTTCAGGAACAGACCAGAGTCGTCGTCGCCAAAGTCGAGCAGAAAGCCCGCATCTTCGAGCTTTTTATAGAACTCGGCGTCGCGCTGCTTGATCACCTCAAACGCTGGGCGCTGAAAGTCTGGCAGCACCTTGTAAGGAATCGAGGCAAACATCAGGTCCGCTTTTTCAGTGGTAACCCCACCGGCAACGGCCTCTTCCGAATACAACGGCCCGAGCACTTCTTCCATCAGCGAGTCCGACTTCACAATATGCGTCGACGAGCGCTGTAACATGGTCACATCGGCATCGTGCTCCCACAGTGCAGCGGCGATGTCATGTGCAGAGTTATTCGACCCCACAACGACGCACTTTTTACCGCTGTAAGCATCTGGCCCCGGATGCTGGCTGGAATGCTGCTGCTCACCTTCAAAGCTTTCTGCACCGGCAAATGTCGGCACATTGGGCATCCCCGACATCCCGGTGGCCATGACTAACTGCTTGGGTCGCAAGGTGATCGCTTCACCGTTGCGCTTCACGTTCACCACCCACTCGCCTGCGGCTTCGTCGAAGCGTGCATTCTGACACTCAGTGGAACTCCAATAATTGAGCTCCATCACCTTTGTGTACATTTCCAGCCAATCACCCAGCTTGTCTTTGGGCGCAAACACCGGCCAGTGTTCGGGGAAAGGAATATACGGAAGGTGGTCGTACCAGACCGGATCATGCAGGCAAAGCGACTTATAGCGATTTCGCCAGGAATCCCCTGCACGCTCGTTGCGCTCGATAATAATGGTCGGCACGCCCATCTGCTTTAGCCGCGCGCCCAAACCAATACCGCCCTGGCCGCCACCAATCACGACGCAGTAGGGTTGCTGTGTGTAGCCAAGCTCCGCTTCTTCGCGCTGTCGTGCTTCCAGCCAGGTTTCACGCTGCTTATTGGCGCCGTGCTCAGCGCCTTTGGGGCGGTTGTGACGACGCGGCTCAGGGAAGTCGTGCAGTGACTGCATCGTGGTGAGCAGCGTCCAGCATTTACCCTCTTTCAGCCGCAGGTAGCCTTTGCCGCTGGCAACCGCGGTCTCAAAGGTAAACCACGCCTCGGCGATATCGCCATTTTGGGTTGCTTCGCCTTCAAGCTGCCAGTTGGCCGGACGCGCATTGTCCAACGTAGCGTTCAGCATGGTCTGAATCTCGTCTTTACCTTCACAAGTTTTTAAATTCCAGGTAAAGGTAAGGAAATCGCGCCAATAGCACTCATCGCCAAATAGAGAGACTACCTGCTGAATATTCTTCTCTTGCAGAGCGGTATCAAAGTTGGTCAGCCACGTTTGAACAGTGGCCGTGGCGGTTGGCTGTGTCATATCGGTACTCCAGGTCAGGTTTGTTATTGTTGAATCACCCAGGATTCAACATTCCCTAAGCAGCCGCCATGCCAATCCACTCAAAAACCGACTAAGATACTGATAAATAGTCAAATAACAGGCTGCGATAAAGCATCGCGAGGGTGTGCACCTGTCACACCCTTTACACCTAGACATTACAGGTGTAACACGCGACTAACGGTGTAATTCAGCCGCGTTGACACCTTACCCAAAGCGCATAGTCTGAAAGGACAACAACAAAGCGCGACGTGAGGAATACCATGCCGACCAACTCGCCCCTGCCTGCGCAGCTGCGATCCGTTCAGCGCCAGCATATTGAGCATGTTTTTCAGCTCGGCGAAGGCCTGGAATCGCCCCATCTACCTGCCCAGGAAATGATTCGCCATTCTTGGCTGCGCTGCTTGAACGAATACCAGTTGGACCCTACTCAACCTCGACCCGCGCGCGTCGTGCCACAACAGACATTGCTGGAACACCGTGAATCGGTGGATGAATTGCTCCACGTAGCACGGGCAGGCGTCGAGCAGCTTTACGGGCAAATTTCCCAGCTTGGCTATGTCCTGCTGCTTACCGACCAACGCGGTATCACGGTCGAGTTTCGTGGCGACCCACGCCAGGATCAGCAATTGCGTAAGGCCGGGCTCTACTTGGGCGCTGACTGGGACGAGCGCTTTGCAGGCACCTGCGCCGTAGGCACCTGCTTACACGACCGCCAAGCGATCATCTGTCACCGCCAGGAACACTTCGACGCCTCGCATATTTCGCTCACCTGCACCGCCGCACCCATCGCCGACCCCCATGGCAATGTGATGGCCGTGCTGGATATATCCGCACTTCAATCGCCGACTCAGCATGAGAGCCAGAATTTCAGCCTCTCGCTCGTAACGCTCTACGCGCGCATGATTGAAGACGCTTACTTTTTACAGCGCTATCGAGACTGCCTGATGGTACGTCTGGATACTTCACGGGAGTTTGTACACGTTAACGGACGGGGTCTCATCGCCATTGAAGAGAACGGGCAAGTGATTGCCGCCAATGCGATAGGCCGTGAATTGATCGCCGAGCACCAGCGTCGCTGGCCACCCTGGTCGGCAGATCCTACGCCCATGCTAGGAGAATTATTCGAGTGCGAAATTACCGATGTTTTAAGCATCAATAGCGCCACCGACGACCAGCTTCGCGCCTTTCGGGCGCGCGCTAACAACACCATTTACTTTATTAGCCTGTTGGAACCAAAGCGCCCCCGCTCGAGCCAGCCGACAAAACCGGCCAGTACCTCACTGCCAGAGTCGCTGGCGCGCTTAGGCGCGGATGACCCTGCCATGCGCAAGGTACAGAAACTCACTGAACGGCTGCGTAATGAAACCAGCGTCAATGTACTGATTAGTGGAGAAACCGGCACCGGCAAGGAGGTCATTGCCCGCGCCCTCCACGAAAGCGGTAACCGCGCAACATATCCGTTTATTGCGGTTAACTGTGCCGCGATCCCGGAAGCACTCATCGAAAGCGAACTGTTTGGCTATGAACCCGGCGCCTTTACCGGTGGCCGCGCCAAAGGGATGCGCGGGCTGATTCCCCAGGCCCACGGGGGCACGCTGTTTCTGGATGAAATCGGCGATATGCCGCTGGCACTACAAACCCGGCTGCTGCGCGTGCTGGCAGAACGGGAAGTCATGCCGCTGGGTGCCAATACGCCCGTGAAAGTCGATATTCGGGTCATTACCGCCACCCACCGCAATATCGATGCGATGATCCAACAGGGAGAATTTCGCGAAGACCTCTATTACCGCCTTAATGGGGCCCAGCTACGCCTGCCCGCGCTGCGCGAACGCGCCGATAAGCTCTACGTGATTCGCCAGGTGTTTAACGACGTGGTCAGCGAACGCGGCGGCAGCCCCTCACCCAGGCTAAGGGCCGATGCCATCAGCGCCCTGCTCGCCTACGCCTGGCCGGGCAATATCCGCCAGTTAAAAAATGCGATGGCCTTTGCCCTGGCCACCTCGGAAAGCGACGAAATCACCGTTCACGATCTGCCCGAGCAGTGCCTTAGCCAACGCATTACCCAGCAGACACCCTGCCCGCCTGCTGTCACTGATGGCGACAACGGCAACACATTGCGGGAAATGCTTAAGGAGCAGCACTGGAATATAAGCGCCGTGGCTCGCGCGCTAGGGGTTTC
>JAIVHM010000238.1 GCA_020201095.1 Halomonas sp.
GAACCTCTATTCTGTGAGCTTGCCCCTATCCTGCCAAATCATCTTCGATCAAACGTCAACACGCCCTAGACACTATCTACCGTGAAAGCACTTCGGCGACAGGCCAATTGGCGGTTACACTAGCGGTACTACTTTATTGCCGAGGTCCGTGATGAGCCAGCGTCAGCACCTATTAACTGTCGATTCTTTAAACCGCGAAAGCGTTGATCACTTACTGCGTGTCGCCGCACGCATGGAACCCATTGCCCAGCGTCGTCAGGTTACCCGCGTTTTAGAGGGAGCAGTTCTCGGCAATTTGTTCTTTGAGGCCAGTACGCGTACTCGCGTGAGCTTCAATGCCGCCTTCTGCCGATTAGGTGGCAGCGTGTGCGATACCACCGGTTTTACCTTCTCATCGATGGCCAAGGGAGAGTCGCTTTACGACACCAGCCGCGTAATGAGCGGCTACTGCGACGCCATTGTCATGCGCCACCCTGACCAGGGATCTGTGGCTGAATTTGCTGCGGCCACCAATGTCCCTGTCATCAATGGCGGCGACGGCCCTGGGGAGCACCCCAGCCAAGCACTGCTTGACCTCTACACTATTGATAAAGAATTTCAGCGCTTGGGTAAATCACTGGAAGGTGCACATATTCTGCTCACCGGCGATTTGAAGTACGGCCGTACCGTCCATTCACTGATCAAGCTCTTGTCGCTTTATGGGCCACTGCGCATTACGCTCGTGTCACCACCTGGACTCGAGATGCCATCAGCGCTGATTGATAAGGTAACGTCGCGCGGCCACCGAATTGAACAGCGCAACTCGCTGGCCAGCGACTTCTCGGATCTGGACGTGGTGTACGCGACTCGTATTCAGAAGGAGCGCTTTACCGACGAGATGAGCGAGAGTTTTCAGGGGCTTTCCGATGACTTCATGGTTAACCGAGATTTCCTCAATCAGCGCTGCAACGAAAACACCATCGTGATGCACCCGTTGCCCCGCGATAGCCGCCCAGGAGCCAATGACTTGAACGTGGATCTAAACGGCGACCCTCGGCTAGCCATTTTCCGCCAGACCGATAACGGGATTCCCATGCGCATGGCCATCTTCGCAACGCTACTTGAGGTTGATGAACTGGTTGAGAAGGAAATGCGTCCCGTGCGCTGGTTTGTACCCGCCCAGACCGGCACGCTCGACCGATAGTCGCCAGTTGATTGTTAGTGAGATACGCGCCCACCGGGCAGCCCTTCCTGGTAAGCAAACCAGCCTTCCAAAATAAGCACCGCGGCGATACCGTCGACACTGTCTTCGCGGTAATTACCGCGGTGACCCGCCGCGCGGGCGATCTGCTTGGCTTCCTGAGTAGAGCCGCGCTCGTCAACCATTTCGCAGGGCTTACCAAAGCGCCCGTGAAGTCGATTACCAAACTTGCGCGCGCGAAGACTCATGGCCGACTCGGTGCAATCCATATTGAGCGGCAAGCCGACGACAAACAGATCGGGCTGCCACTCTTTGACGAGGCGCGTCACCAGGTCCCAGTCGGGAATACCGTCGCGCGCGGTGAGCGGCGTAAGCTCACGGGCACTGTTCAACAACTCATTGCCGACGGCCACACCGATACGTCGTGTACCAAAATCAAACGCCAGCACAAGGCGCTGACCGTTTTCAGCCATAATACTCAACCATCAGGCGTGACCTGCATCACGGGTCATCAGGTTAAGGTCCACCCCGAGAATACCTGCCGCCGCGGCGAGTCGTTCGGCAGGTGGGGTATCAAATAGCACCGATGCCTCACCTTCCACCGTTAGCCAGGCGTTTTCCTTTAATTCTTCTTCAAGCTGACCCACTTCCCAGCCGGCACAACCCAGACAGACCAGAAATTGTTCAGGACCTTCACCGTTCGCCAGTGCCTGCAAGATATCCATCGACGTAGTGAGCGAAATGTTGTCTTCGACCTGAAGACTGGAATCCCATGCCTGACTATCCCCCGTATGGAGAATAAAACCGCGGTCTTTATGCATCGGTCCGCCGTAATACACCGGCGAATTACGATAGGGGCTATGATCTCCCCCCAATTCCAGCTGTTCGAAGAGCGCGTCAAGGGTGATTTCCAGGGGGCGGTTGGCAATCACACCCATGCAACCATTGTGATCATGATCGCACAGGTAGATGAGGCTTCCCGCAAAATTGGGATCGTCCTGGTGCGGCATCGCCATCAAAAAATGGTGCTTTAAACTTTGCATGCGTCTCCTGCGGCCAGCTGACAACATCAGCCAGCCTAAAAATCAGTAAATAAATCGCGACGGAGCGATAAGGAATCACTTACGCGGCAAGGCGGCGTTCAATGGCATCCAGCAGCAACCCTGCGATGTCCGTACCACGCTGATCGTCGATTTCGCGCACGCAGGTGGGGCTTGTCACGTTAATTTCCGTAATATAATCGCCGATCACATCCAGGCCGACGAACATCAAACCTTTTTCGCGGACCATGGGCTGCACCTGCTCAATAAGCCAATGGTCTCGACGAGTCAGTTCGCGGCTCACGCCGCGCCCGCCGGCCGCCAAATTGCCGCGCGTCTCCCCCGCTGAAGGAATCCGCGCCAGCCCATAAGGTACCGGCTCACCATCGACCAGCAAAATCCGCGTATCGCCTTCTTTGATAGCAGGCAAGTAGCGCTGTGCCATAATCTGGCGCTGGCCGCGCAGGGTAAGCTGCTCGAGCACAGCGCCGATATTGCGCCCCTCAGGGCCAATGTGAAAGATGCCGGTACCGCCCATGCCGTCGAGCGGCTTGAAGATGACATCGCCATGCTCGGCATGAAAGGCGCGCAGCACATCGGCTCGGCTAGCCACGAGCGTCGGCGCGCAGCACTGCGGAAACTGCTGGGCAAACAGCTTTTCATTACACTGCAACAGAGCGCTTGTCGGGTTGACAATCAATACGCCTTCTCGCTCAGCAAAGCCGAGTAGATGAACCGCGTTAGTAAAGTCCGCATCCACCGGGGGATCTTTGCGCATTAGCACCGCGTCAAGCTCGGCAAGCGGCCGGGCAGACGGCTCACCCAGTTCATACCAATGCGCGGGGTCTCGATAAACGGTCAGCGGCCGCATACGCGCGTATGCCTGGCCCGCATTCAAGAAAAGATCTTCCTGCTCCATGTAATGCAACGTATAGCCGCGATCCTGGGCCGCCCATAGCATCGCCATGGTGGTATCTTTCTTGTAAGCGATATCGCTGATGGGATCCATCACGACACCAAGGTGCAAGGTTGACTGACTCATCGGACGCTATCCATACATGAACATATTAGTGGGCAGTATGCCGCACTGCTTCTCAGGCTCCAACCGCGAGCCGTGTTACTCGCTCAGCACACCGGGCACTAAGCGTATGGCATTAGGCTCAAGCGTAATCAGCTGCTGCTTGTAAAGTCGCCCAATCGCCTGCTTGTAGGCACTCTTGCTCACCCCCAGCCGCGCCTTGATATCGTGAGCGGTACTTTTATCTCCCAGAGCCAGGTAGCCGCCGCTCTCGCGCAGCGCTTTAAGCACTTGATCGCCGACAACATCCAAGCGGGCAGCGCCTGGCGGTAGCAGCGAAATATCCACACGCCCATCTTCACGGCGCTGCTTCACGTACCCGGTTAACGACTGACCACGCCGCAGCGGCTGGCTTATATCGTCCTGATAGATCAACCCCCAATAACGGTGATTGACGACGACTTTCATGCCCAGATCAGTACGATCGGCCACCACAACGGCCACTTCGTCACCGTTATCTAGCGCCCAGGCGTCGTCAGTTAAAAAGCGATCCAGGC
The DNA here is from genome assembly GCA_020201095.1 of Halomonas sp. Taxonomy (GTDB): domain Bacteria; phylum Pseudomonadota; class Gammaproteobacteria; order Pseudomonadales; family Halomonadaceae; genus Vreelandella. Next base: position 3,796 of record JAIVHM010000238.1, read on the forward strand.
GCATCGTCGCCACCGGTCGTCCCTGATCGTCGCTATACAGCATGACCAGCACGCGTTTGCCAGGATCGGGGCGAAAACGCTGCTCGCTGTAGGGCAATAGCACATCTTTGGGCTGCCCCCAGCGCAAAAAGGCGCCGGTGTTGTTCACGGCGGTAACGGTTAAATACGCCACTTCACCCAGTTGAGCAGAAGCATCGCTGGCGAGTCGGGTGGAAGAGTGAGGCTCACGAACCATGAGTGCCGTCCTTACAGTAAATAGACGCTCATTATGGGGGCTTGGCAACGTAAGGCAAATGAGAAAAAGGAGGGCTTACAAATCGCCGAAGTAATGCTGCAGAAGGGTTAACGCCACAAGTGGTGCCGTTTCGGTGCGCAATAC
>JAIVHM010000074.1:0-971 GCA_020201095.1 Halomonas sp.
ACGCCTCGCCGGAGAACCCGTTTCTGGCGGTCAAGATCAATATCGACCCCGCCGAGGTCGCCAACGTGATGATGCAACTGGGCGACTCCCCCCGTGCCAATGAACCCTGTGATACCCCTGATTCAGGCTGCGGCATGTGTGTCGCTAAGGTTGATCTGGGGATTTTGGATGCCATGACCCGGTTGGTTCGATTACTCGACTCGCCCGTCGATGTGCCTGTGCTGGCGCCGCTGATTCAGCGCGAGATCATCTACCGTGCACTGGTTGGCGAGCTGGGCCCACGGATGCGCGAATTCGCATCCACCGACAGTCAGTCAAACCGTATTTCCCAGGTTATATCAATACTCAAAGATCGCTTCGCTGAACCGCTGCGGGTGCGGCAACTGGCGGAGGATGTGAACATGAGTGAATCTGCGCTGTACCACAGCTTCAAGCAGGCTACCTGCATGTCGCCGTTACAATTCCAGAAGAAGCTGAGGCTGCACGAAGCGCGCTTGCTAATGCTCAAAGAAGGCTTGGATGCCTCCACGGCCAGCTATCAAGTCGGTTACGAAAGCCCGTCGCAGTTCAGCCGTGAATACAGCCGCATGTTTGGCGCTCCGCCGCGCAGTGATATTGCCAAGTTGCGCGGTGAATCGCGTGTCAGCGTGCCTGCTTAGATCGTCTTTTCAGTCGTGCTTTATCGGTATCTTGCCAACGCATAAAACGGGCCACCCGATGGGGTGGCCCGTGATGTTTGCGCCGCCCCGGTTGAGAGACGGCGCGATTTTCTGGCGCTGGGGTTAGCCGCGTGTGCCGCGTATCAGGTTATTCGCATGCTCGGTATGAGATTGAGCCATGGTCTGATCGCCCTCGACCTTAACGCGCTCACTGTGCATGGCTTCCTTTGTGCCGCCCAGTGCAGGACCGCCGGCCTCGAAGGTGGTGCGGTAGTGAGTGCCTTGGTTCTCAAGCACCTGGCTGTCAACCGC
>JAIVHM010000074.1:980-5690 GCA_020201095.1 Halomonas sp.
ATGCCCAGAACCAGGGCGCCAGCGGTTAGGGTTTGCGTAATGATAGTGGCGTATTTCATGGAATGACTTCCTCTCGTTGAATGATACAGCCGCATAAGCCAGGAAGGTTGGGCAGTGCCCGTTCGCGTCAGTCCAGTGGAATAGGGCGCGATGGTTTCCTGTTTGGCGGCGTATTGGCCGTTTCGACCGTGAGAGAAATGATAGAGAGGTTAGGCCGCTATCAATAGGCGTATTTCTCGCGAAAGATTGCCTGATTCTGCTTATCTTTATGTGTCTATGAAGTTCTGCGAGAAATATCGCTCTATTCCATAGAGCATGCAGATGATTGTGATAGCAATGGTCTATGGCAGTAAAGCTCTGCTTAGAAAATCAGGTGATTTCCGTTTAATCCCAGGATGAAAGCTAATCTAGCAATAGTGCTTTATCGATAGGTATAAAATCACTTGCCTCGTTTACCAGTGAGGCTGCGGTAAACTGAGGAACGCCATAAACTTCAACGTTTTTACCGTGTTTAGTACGGATTTTGTTGACGAGTAGGTCAAAGTCTCCATCGCCTGTTACTAGCACGATAATATCCGCTTGTTCTGCGTACTCTATTGCATCGAGGGCAATGCCAACATCCCAATCTCCTTTGGCAGAGCCGTCCGAGCGTTGTATAAAGGGTTTTAGCTTTACTTCAAAGCCAATAGCTCTGAGTATCGTCTGAAACTCGCGTTGCTTTTTATCCCCTTTGTCGATTGCATAACAAACGGCTTTTACAACGTCTCTTCCATTTGTTGCTTGAGCCCAAAACTTATTGTAATCAAAGTTTTTTCCATACGCTGATCGAACCGTGTAATAGATGTTTTGAATATCAACAAATATGGCGACTTTTTTCATAAAATATAATCTGTGTCCCGAGAGTAGTATTCACGTCACGGATAGTTTGAAACATGCTATGGGATCCGAAGCAGCCTGCGTAGCCTTTCGCGTCGACCACTTCTTTGGGGAAGAAAGCAGCCACTTCTTCTTTGGTACTTTTGGGGTCGAACACCAGCATGGAGGCTTGGTAGGCGCTAAATCCGTAGGCTTTTTCGATTAGCTCGAATGCTTTGAAACCGGGTGGGCGATAGGCAACTTCGCCAAAGTACATCTCGCCGTCTGCGGTGACGAAGTACTCGGGGTGAATCAGGCCAAACTTGATGTCGAACGTTTTGATTAACAGTTCGATCTGTTTGGTAATCGCGTTGCGCCAGCTTTCGAGCTCCGCAGTTGCGGGTACGAAGACTGAATAACCTAGCGTCACGTATTCGGAAATGTTCAGGAACTGAATCTTGCCATCGTGTATCCAGGCTTCAACCGCAAACTCCCAGCCGCTCAGATGGCTTTCCATCAGCAGGGGGTATTCTTCGTCTGGAATGTGTTCAATTTCTTCCACCGTGCGGATCATGCGGTGGCCGAGACAACCGGCTTTATCAAATGCCTTGACGTGAATCGGGTCGTCCGGGTCTCCATCTAACTTGAGCAGCGTCTGGTTGACGCGCTTCATGAAACGCACAATGTCTTCTTTCTCGTGGGCTTCCTCAAAAATACCCACACGAATGCCGCCAAGCTGCGCACGGCGCTTCATCAGAGCCTTGTCACGGAACAAGATGGACTGCCCGTACATGCGTGGGCTGTCGAGAAGAACAGAGTTAATCGCACCGGACCACTCAACAGTTTCTTCAAACAGTGGGATGGCAACGTCAACGCCTTCTGCCTTCAGCCTTTCAGCGATCTCCATGGATCGATCATTAAGCCGGATAAAATCCCAAGGGATGAAGGGGATATTGTTGGCCGCACAGAAATCCTCGGCCCATTCCGGGGCAACCACGACGTAACGGCGGTCAAACTTTTGCGCCGCTTTAATCGCGTTGACACTCCAACCGAGCAGGGCAATGTAGCCCTTGTTGGGGTCTTTGGGGGTTTCGGTGCCTTTTACCGAATCCATTTCCGGATCACGCCAGGCGGTTACCGATTCGGGTAACTGCTTCTCTGATGTTATCGACATTCGATGTTCTCCTTTGCGGGTTGACCGAGACAGACTGCGACAACATTAGGGTTCACATGTTCAAGTGAGCCGCAGCCAGAGTTATTTAGAGATGATCGACCATGTCAGGGGTAGTAATTTTTAACACATCTACTCTATGCCCAACCTAGTCGATTCCTGTATGGATGGCAATTTGATTGTAGGGTTTCTGGAAAAAGCTTGTAGAAGTTTTCCTCCAGCCAGGACAGTCTAAACTAGACGGCAGGGCGTTTTCGACATGCCATACAGCTATGTGATGGTTCAATCTTCCCGAATGGCGCGGGCTAGCATGTCGGTAATGGGTTTAGCCAGGTAGCTGGAAAAGCTTCTTTCGCCAGTACGCAGCATTACTTCGGCAGGCATACCGGCTAGTAGCTTCATGGTATCGGTCATATCTTTTTCGCCTTCAGTGGTGACTCTCAGCCGCACCTTGTAATAACGTGCCCTGGTTGCTTCGTCTTCGAAACTATTGGCACTCACGTGAACAACCTCGCCGTCGATGACGTTTGAGAGGCGTTGGTTGAAAGCACTGAAACGGATCTCGGCAGGCTGGCCCATATAAAGATGGTCAACATCATGATCTGGCACTTTGGCTTCAACAATGAAACCAACGTTGGTTGGCACAATATCGAGCAGCGGGTCGCCGGAGCGGATGACACCACCCAGAGTGTGAACCTTGAGCCCGACGACCGTTCCCGAGACCGGTGCCAGCACCTGGGTACGGTTTACCTTATCCATGAGGGCCGTAAGGCGCTCTTCCGCATCGGCCACTTCGGCCTGGGTCTGACGCAGTGACTCGCCGACTTGCTGCTGAAATTCCTGCATGCGAACCTGCTTTTGCAACGCGTTTTCGCTAATCTGAGAGTTCAGGCGAGCGACCTCGGAGGCGTGTTGGGCGTTGACACTCTGGTATTCCAGGCTTTCGCGCTCCAATTCGCGCATTCGTTGACTGCTGATCATGCCTTTTTGAAACAGTTTGCGATGATTAGCAGCGTCACCTTCGAGCGAGTTGATACGCCGTTGGTTGATGCCCTGAGTGTTGATCAAGCCTTCAATCTGCTCATTCATCTGCACGATCTGCTCGTCCAGAGAGGCTAAGGTGCCGGTCAGAGACTCCTGGCGTGACTCAAATAATCGGCGCTGTACATCCAATACCTCTTTCACGCGTGGCTGTTCGGAGGCGGTTAGCTCTTCGGGAAAGCTAAGTACTTCCGCGCCACTGAGTTCTGCCAAAAGCCGCAGCTCGGTAGCGCGGCTAATCAGGTAGTCAGAGCGGGTGACCTCGAGTTGGGAGCGCGCCTGAGTATCATCGAGCACCATCAGTACATCGCCGGCTTCTACCTGGTCGCCGTCTTCGACGAGTATGCGCTCGACGATGCCGCCTTCCAGGTGCTGCACGGTTTTGGTAAAGCTCTCTACCGAGACAGAGCCCGGCGCGACCACCGATACGGCCAGGTTGGCGAACACCGACCAACTGCCGAAGCCTCCAATGGCCACGATCAATATGGCGATACCAATGTGGCGATAGCGCTTGTCTTCGAGAGGCAGTTCATTGTTCATGACTGGGTGTCCTCGCCGCCATTGCGGCCTCGTGCGCTGGGCCTTAAGGAGGCCACGCGCTGTGGTACGGGGCGGCTACCGTCAGCCGTCATCCGAGTAACGGGCGCTATTCTGGTGGGGGGCTTGAGCGAGGAAATCTGGCCATCTTTGAGCACCAAGACCTTGTCCACATTATGTAGCAAGCGCGACCGATGGGTGATAATGATGGCGGTAGTGCCTTCCTGGCGTAGCCGGATCAAGCAGTTAGCAAGCGATTGTTCGCCAGCTTCATCAAGATTGGCGTCGGGCTCGTCCAGTACGACCAGCACAGGCTGGCCATATAACGCTCGTGCCAAGCCAATGCGCTGGCGCTGGCCCGCGGAGAGTGCGTTGCCTCCGTGGGAAAGCCAGGTGTCATAGCCTTCTGGCTGCTCAAGGATCATTTCGTGCACTCCCGCTCTCTGGGCGGCGAGCACAACCGCCTGCGGGTCTACTTCGTCGAAGCGGGCAATGTTTTCTGAAATGGTGCCATCGAACAGCTCGATATCCTGTGGCAGGTAACCAATGTGGGGGCCCAGGGCCGGGCGATTCCACTGGGTAATATCGGCACCATCGAGTCGCACACAACCAAACTGGCTTGGCCAGATACCGAGGATAACGCGTGCCAGCGTCGACTTACCTGATGCACTGGGCCCTACGATGGCGAGATGTTCTCCCTTGGCCAGCGCCAGATTAATGTCGCGTAGCGTGGGTAGTTTCTGTCCGGGCGGCGCGGCGGTAACGCCCTCCAGAACCAAGCGCCCCTTGGGTTTGGGAAGCGGCATGCGCGGCTCTTCGGCCGGAATGGTATTTAGCAACTCTTCAAGGCGTCCATTGGCAGTGCGAGCCCCTGAAAATCCCTTCCAGCCATTGATCATCTGATCAATAGGCGCCAGTGCACGCCCCATCAGAATGGAGCCGGCAATCATCATGCCGGGCGTCAGGTCGCCTGCCAGCACTAGGTATGCCCCCAGGCCCAAGATCAATGACTGAAACATCAGCCTGAGGACTTTGGAGGTATTGGTGATAAGCCCGGCACGGTCACTGGCTTTGGATTGCAGAACCAGGTATTCGTGATGCCGTGC
>JAIVHM010000239.1 GCA_020201095.1 Halomonas sp.
TTTGCAGAGTTGACTCGGTCATGCCTGGATAATGCTCCAGAGTTAACCCAGTAACATCGGGGGTTTCGTTAAAATCACGCACCAAGCCGGTAAAGCTAACGACGCCACCAATATCCGTACGACCTGCAAGGCTGGCGTCATAGCCATAGGCCATATCAAAAGGCGCCTCTTGAACGCGAATGGTAATGTCCATTTTAGCCCCCGGTAACCGGCGGAAAGAAAGCAACTTCGTCATCGTCAGTAATTCGCGCGTCATCATTGACCATGACCTGATTGACGGCGCATAGCGTGCGCTGGTCCTGCAATAGCTTAAAACGCTCGTCTTGAGCCGCCAATGCTACTTTGAGCCCCGCGATATCGCGGCTCTCGAGTTGGTCGAAGGTCACTACCCGCTCGTTTTCACCCAACTGTTCACGCAGCTCGGCAAGAAACTTGACCAGCACGCAGGGCGAATGACAGCGCCCTCCCAGGCTTACTTCGCCCGCTGACCCCTGGCCTGTCACGATCGGCGGCGCTGGTTCAGGTGCCATTTCGCGCCGGTACTCGCCCCGCTGACCGCCGCGCTTGCTATCCAGCTGCACCGCGTCGATGCGCATGGTTTTATCGACCGCCTTGCACATATCGTAAAGCGTGAGGCAAGCCACAGAGACAGCCGTCAACGCTTCCATTTCAACACCCGTGCGTCCATTCAACCGGCAGTTCGCGGTCACATGAACACAATTTTCACCGGGGTCAACATCAAATTCTATGGCCACTTTAGAAAGTGCCAGCGAGTGGCAAAGCGGAATCAATTCATGGGTACGCTTTGCCGCCTGAATTCCCGCAATACGCGCAGTGGCCAAAACATCACCCTTGGGTAACGCGCCCTCGCTTAGCTGCTTCAAGGTGTCAGGCTGCATCACAATGCGTCCTGAAGCCACCGCTTCACGTCGGGTTTCCTGTTTGTCTGCAACATCCACCATACGGGCTTCGCCGCGGCTGTTGAGATGCGTTAACTGCATGAAGTCACCTATCAGTGCTTGAAACATCATTGAGCCGTTGGCCCGTCATCCATTCGATTATCCAGCGTGTAATCCCTTCGATGTCATTGAGCGCCAGTTGCCTCGTTGCGGCCGATAAAGCGACGGGAGAAACCCCTTGGAGCGCGACAGCCTCGACGCCCTGACTGTGCAGAATTTCCGCATCGCCTATCCCGTCTCGATAAAGCACCAGCTTGGCCAGGGGCCAAGCTTTAAAGCCTTCTACCATCACCAAGTCAGGTTTGTGCACGGCCACCATTGCCAATAACTCTTTTAAATCCGGTTCTTTACCGTCTGGCGTTTCCTGCATCAGCGCGAGGCGTTGGCTCGATGCGATCAGCATCGGCATTGCGCCTGCACTGCGAAGTTTATAGCTATCTTTGCCCGGCTGGTCGACATCAAACTGGTGATGGGCGTGCTTGATCACCGCCACCTGAATGCCCTCTGCACGCAGCCGAGGTAACAACTGCTCTAGCAGCGTCGTCTTCCCCGTCCCACTCCAGGCAGTAATTCCCAGCACAGGAAAAGGGAGCAATGGATCTAATGGCATAAGGGATGGGCTCCCAATGGTGAAGAGTTAATGATCAGCTTCATCCGCCTGCTCCTCGGGCAGCAAACCGTTCAACACAATACCTACAAGCGCCGCCAGACTAACGCCTTGCAACGTAAACTGACCGCCGCCAACCTGCATGCCACCGATACCAAAGACAAGAATCAATGACACAACGACCATATTGCGCGGCGCGGTCAACGAATGCCCTGCCCTGACCAGCGTATTCATACCCACTACCGCAATAGAGCCAAACAGCAGGGTCATAATTCCCCCCATGACAGGGCCTGGTATAGTTTGCAGCAGCGCGCCCAGTTTGGCGATAAACGCAAGCGATATGGCCAGAACTGCAGCCACCACCATATAGCGCGGATTGAACGCCCGGGTCAGAGTGACGGCTCCTGTCACCTCTGAATAGGTAGTGTTAGGCGGGCCGCCGAATAACGCGGCTGCCGTTGTCGCCAGACCATCACCCAGCAACGTTTTGTGCAGCCCCGGTTTCTCCAGGTAGTTACGTCGGGTCACCGATCCGATAGCCACCATATCACCAATATGCTCCACCGCCGGTGCAATGGCGACAGGAATCATAAACAGAATCGCCGCCCAGTGAAAACTCGGTGCGGTAAACGCCGGGATGGCCAGCCAGTCAGCGTCTTGCACGGGCGTGAAATCGACAAGGCCCATCAGCAACGCCAGGCAATAACCCACGACAATACCGCCCATGATGGGAATCAAACGCAGCAAACCGCGGCCGAACACGGCCAATACCAGGGTCACCAGCAGGCTTGTCATGGACAGTAAAAGCGCCGCGCCATATCCGATGTGGTCGCTGGTTTCACCGGTGGCCATCTCCACCGCTACCGGTGCCAGGGCAAGGCCAATGACCATAATCACTGGGCCGACCACGACCGGTGGCAACAGCCGATGAAGCCAGCCGGTGCCCTTGACGCGCACCGCCGCCGAGATAGCCACATAGACCAGGCCAGCCGCCATCAAGCCCCCAAGCGTGGCTGATACACCGAAATTGGCAATCGAGCCCTGAATCGGCGCGATGAAAGCAAACGAAGAGGCCAGGAAAACCGGCACCGTCACGCGAGTCACAGAATGAAACAGCAGCGTGCCTATCCCTGCGGTAAACAACGCAACGCTAGGATCAAGCCCAGTCAACAGCGGCACCAGGACCAAAGCACCAAACGCCACAAATAGCATTTGCGCCCCGGTTAGCAACACCCGAGGCCAGGATTCAGACTGGCTTGGCGTATCATTCATTATGTAAACTCCTAACGGGTCTTTGGGGTATTGCTGGGCAAAAAAATGCCCCTAGCGTAAAACGCCAGGGGCCGCTGAATCTTCAAAGCTTATCGGGTGCCGAAAATCTTATCGCCCGCATCGCCAAGTCCGGGGACGATATAGCCGTTATCATCCAACCGTTCATCCACTGACGCCGTATAAATCTCGATATCCGGATAGGCTTCCTGGACACGCTTGATCCCTTCGGGTGCCGCTACCAACACGATCACCTTCATGTGCTCGCAACCACGCTCACGCAGCATGTCCAATGTCGCGACCATGGAGCCTCCGGTGGCCAACATGGGGTCAATGACGATGGCCATGCGCTCTTCGATGTCGTTTGCGAACTTGGCAAAGTACGGCACCGGCTGCAGCGTCTCTTCATCGCGGTATAACCCGACAACGCTGACGCGGGCGCTGGGAATCAGATCGGTGACACCCTCGAGCATGCCAAGCCCAGCACGCAGAATCGGCACCACCGTGACCTTTTTGCCTTTCAGGCGACGTATCTCAATCGGCGCCCCATTCCACCCTTCAATCGTATGATCTTCGAGTTCAAGTCCCTTTGTTGCTTCATAAGTCAACAGCTTGGCCACTTCCCCTGCCAACTCACGAAAGCTCTTGGTACTTAAGTCCATTTCGCGCATCAGTCCCAGTTTGTGCTGAACAAGCGGATGGTTAATGGCATGAACACTCATGGGACTTCCTCACAGCAGGTGAATATGGGCAACGTAGGTGATCTAAAATATGCAAAATTGAGCAGCATTCTACCCGTAAGCGGTCATCAGGTTAAGGGGTGGCGGGTAATTGCCAATCAACAGGCGTACGGCCTTGCTCCTCAAGAAAATGATTCGCCTGGGAAAAATGGCGGGTGCCAAAAAAGCCGCGGTGGGCGGATAACGGCGAGGGATGCGGCGCTTCCAGCACCAGGTGGCGCTGGGTGTCTATCAATGCCTTTTTTTGCCGGGCGTGGCTACCCCACAATAGAAATACGCTAGGCAGGGAATGCGCACTTACCGTCTTGATCGCGCTGTCCGTGAAAGACTCCCAACCTTTACCGCGGTGCGAAGCAGCGTTGCCCTTCTCGACCGTCAGCGATGTATTGAGCAGCAGCACACCTTGCTTTGCCCAGGCTTCCAGATGCCCGTGTCTTACGGGCTCGGCACCTACATCAGTGGCCAATTCTTTGTAGATATTGACCAGAGACGGCGGCACCGGCACTCCCGACTGAACGGAAAAGCAAAGCCCGTGCGCCTGATTAGGGCCGTGATACGGGTCCTGCCCCAGAATCACCACCTTGACG
>JAIVHM010000075.1 GCA_020201095.1 Halomonas sp.
TGGCTATCAAATACTTCGGTAAACCACTGGTCGTCACGACATTCGTTCATTGCTGGGCTCCTGAATATGTATCGTCCGACTGGGTCGCGATGCCCTGATGATATTGCGGGCTAAGGTCGTGCAGCGCTTCCATGAAGGCCGTGACATGATCGGGATTGGTGAACTGGCTAATACCGTGGCCCAGGTTAAAGATATGCCCAGGGCCATGGCCGTAGCTTTCCAGCACGCGGGCGACTTCAGCGCGGATCGCGGAAGGCCGCGCAAACAGCACGTTGGGATCCAGGTTGCCCTGTATCGCGACCTTGTGACCGACTCGAGCGCGGGCATCAGAAAGCTCTGTCGACCAGTCGATGCCCACGGCATCGGACCCGGCACAAGCGATGTGTTCGAGCCACTGGCCGCCGTTCTTAGTAAATAGAATCACCGGCACCCGGCGGCCATCGTGCTCGCGGATCAGTCCGGCGACAATCTGCTCCATGTAGCGCAGCGAGAACTCGAGGTATGCCGGGGTGGTCAGCGCGCCGCCCCAGGTATCGAAGATCTGAACCGCTTGGGCGCCCGCGCGGATTTGCGCGTTGAGGTAGTCGGTCACCGCGTGGGCCAGGGTGTCCAGCAGCTGGTGCATGGTATCGGGTGTGTCGTAGAGCATGGTCTTCAGGTGGCGAAAATCCTTGCTCGAGCTGCCCTCGACCATATAGGTCGCCAGTGTCCAGGGGCTGCCGGAGAAACCGATCAGTGGCATGCGGCCGTTGAGCTCACGGCGAATGGTGGATACCGCGCGCATCACATAATCCAGGTCGCGCTCGGCATCGGGAACGCTAAGGGCGGCGACCTCCTCAGCGGTACGCACGGTCTTTTTGAATTTGGGGCCTTCGCCGGTTTCGAAGTAGAGCCCCAGACCCATGGCGTCGGGGATCGTCAGGATGTCCGAAAACAAAATGGCGGCATCCAGCGGATAGCGCTCAAGCGGCTGAAGTGTTACTTCGCAGGCCAGGTCATGGTTTTGGCACAGGTCCATGAAACTACCGGCATCGGCGCGTTTGGCGCGATATTCTGGCAGATAGCGGCCTGCTTGGCGCATCATCCACACCGGCGTGCGATCAACGGGCTTGCGCGCCAACGCGCGAAGAAAACGGTCGTTTTGCAAAGGTGTTGGATTCATAGACACTTGCTCTTGAGAAGTTTGCCCGCATTGTAGAGGAGCTATTGTACTGGAAGATAGACCGCAAGGCGGCGCGAATCATGGCAAAAATCGTCGCACCCAGCCGATTTTTCTCGACGTTAACTCGTTAGCCTGACCGTGAGCCTGCCGCCGCTTCCTGCTAAACTACACGATCATTTTGCCAACACTGGTGTGGTTAACTGGTTTGGTTAATCAGCGAGGTAACCTGTGACCATTCGCTTCATTGCCGCTTCACGCCTGCCCACGCCCTGGGCCACGTTCACTATGCATGGTTTCGAAGACGAAGCCACAGGTAAGGATCACATCGCCTTGACGTTGGGTGATGTGACCGGCGATGAACCGGTGTTGGGGCGCGTCCATTCGGAATGCTTGACCGGTGACGCCCTGTTCTCAATGCGCTGTGACTGTGGCTATCAGCTACAGGAAGCGCTCAAGCGGATTGCCGAGGAAGGCCGCGGCGTGCTGCTATACTTGCGCCAGGAGGGTCGTGGCATCGGCCTTTTGAACAAAATACGTGCCTATCACCTGCAAGACCAGGGGGCTGATACGGTTGAAGCGAATGAGCAGTTGGGTTTTGGTGCCGATATGCGCCGCTATGATCTATGCGTGCCGATGCTCGATCACTTGGGCATTACATCACTGCGTATAATGACCAACAATCCGCGTAAGGTCGATGCTTTGACCCGCGATGGCGTCAATGTGGTTGAGCGCTTAGCGATCACCACGGGCTTAAACCCTCATAATGAGCATTATCTCACCACCAAGGCGGGCAAGCTGGGACATATGATGGCGCTTGATGATTTTACCCAGGCAAGCGACGTGGATATTGAGCGCAAGGGGTGATGGGTCGATAAGGAGCTTCCAGAATGGAAACCGTTAGTGACGAGCAGCATGAAAAACCGTTGGCTGATCAGGGCGAATTCAGCGTCATCGAAGAGCGTCTGAATAGCATCTCTCACGGGCTGGGTGCGGTGCTCAGTCTGATCGGTATGGTCGTGTTGTTGGTCTTGGCGAGCTTGGCAGCACATGTCGACCCCTGGAAGATCGTCAGCCTGAGCCTATATGGAACAACACTGATCCTGCTGTATACCGCTTCGACTCTCTATCACGGCATTCCTCATCGGCGCTGGAAGCAGCGTTTTCAACTGCTTGACCACTGCGCGATTTACCTGCTGATTGCCGGTACGTACACCCCTTTTTTGCTGGTCAATATGCGTGGCACGACAGGCTGGGTGCTGTTTGCCGCCGTATGGTCGATGGCGTTGGTGGGAATTGCCTGCAAACTGCTTTGGCCCAAGCGACTGGCGGTGCTTCGCGTGGTGATTTACCTGCTCATGGGCTGGATGATCGTACTGGCCTCAGATGAAATGGCGGCGAATCTGTCATCAACCGGTATTGTGCTACTGGCCAGTGGCGGCATCGTCTACACTTTGGGCGTTATCTTTTACGCAGTGAACGCTATTCCCTTCAACCATGCCATTTGGCATCTTTTCGTGATCGCGGGCAGCGCCTGCCACTATGCAGCTATCTTCAGCGCCGTTCTGCCTCACACTACCCACGCTTAATTTTCAGCCGCCGCCATTTCACGCGCCGTCGCCGGGCGCTGCCAGGCTGGCTGTCACGCAGGTTTATTCCCGCGCCTTCTGGATACGCTCATAGGCGTTGCTGATCTCGCTGGTGCGCGCCTGGGCGACCTCGCGCATACTTTCGGGCAGCCCTTTGCCGGCGAGTTTGTCGGGGTGGTTTTGGCTCATCAGGCGGCGGTAGGCCTTCTTGACCTCGGCGTCGCTGGCGTCATCTGACACGCCCAGTACCCGGTAGGCGTCTTTGAGGGCTTCTTCGCTGGCGCCCTGAGAATTAGCAGCGGCGCCGTGCAACATGGCTTCGATCTGCTGGACTTCGGCTTCGCTACAGCCCACGCCCCGGGCGACGCGCAGAATCATCTCGTGTTCGGCGTCATGCAGAACGCCGTCGGCGGCAATCGCCGAAAGCTGCACCTGCAAAAAGACCTGACGCATCACAGGCTGATGACGGGTGAGACGGTTGACGCTGGCAAGCTCGGCATCCAGGTCGAAGTCGTCGCCGCGGCCGCGTTCAAACGCAGCGCGTGCCTGGGTGCGCTGTTCGCCCTGCAGGTGCATCTGGTCGAGGAGCTTCTCGGCAACGTCCAGTTCGCCTTCAGTGACCTTGCCGTCGGCCTGGCATAGGCAACCCATGACCGAAAAGATTGAGTCCAGAAAGCCTTCCTGGATGCGCATCCGAGCAACCGTCAGGCGGCGCTTGATGCGCCCCCCGAGCCACCAGCCAAGGCCACCCCCTACCAGCAGGCCAATGGGGCCGCCGAAAGCGAGGCCGATAAGCGCAAAAATGATAATCAGAAATAACATGGCAGTCTCTAACGTTGATGAATATAAGGGTTATGGCAGTCGGGCGCGGATGGCGCGTTCGATACCCTCGGCATCCAGGCCGCAGTCGTGCAGTAGCTCGGCGGGGGTGCCGTGCTCCACAAAAGCGTCCGGTAAGCCGAGGTTGAGCACTTCTACCTGAACACCCTCGGCATGCAGGAGTTCATTGACGGCGCTGCCGGCGCCACCGGCAATCACGTTTTCTTCCAGCGTGACCAGCAGTTCATGCTCGTCGGCGGCGTGGAGAATGGCGTCGCGATCCAGCGGTTTAATGGAGCGCATATTGATCAGTGTGGCGTCTAGGGTTTCCGCCACCTCGGCGGCGGCAGTGTTCACGCTGCCAAAGGCGAGTAACGCAATGCTGGCGCCATTGCCTGAGGCCTTGCGGCGCACCTCGGCCTGGCCAATGGGTAGCGCTTTCAGGTGCTCGGGAATTGCCACGCCCGGGCCAGTGCCGCGCGGGTAGCGCACGGCGGCGGGGCCTGGGTGATGGTAGGCCGCACTGAGCATAGCGCGGCACTCGGCTTCATCGGCGGGCGCTAGAATCACCATGCCGGGCACACAGCGTAGAAA
>JAIVHM010000158.1 GCA_020201095.1 Halomonas sp.
GCTGATCTCGGTACTGGATACGGTAAGATGGCTTAACCGTTGTTCATGAACCGCCGTGGTACGGAACCGTACGCCCGGTGGTGTGAGAGGACAGGGGAGGCGACTCCCCTTCCTACTCGATTAATCGTCCAGTTGAGTATCCAACACCTCCTGAGCACGAGCCTGCCAGCTACCCTTGATGGCAGCCGCTTTATCAAGCGCCTCCCTAGCCGCCTCCGGTTGGTCTCTTTGCGACTGCAACAGCCCGATATTCAGCCACGCCGCGCCCATTTGCGGATCATGTTGAGTGGCTGTTTGAAAAGCTTCGAGTGCCTCGGCCGGCTGTTGGTCGGCGTAATACGCATTCCCCAGACCAAACTGGCCAATCGCATTGTTAGGGTAACGCTCGGCCATTGCTTGCCAACTGCTTAACGTGGCCTTGGGGCCATGCGCTTCCTCATAGGCGCTGATCGCATTAATCGCGTTGCGGGCGGTGATCCCTTCGGGCAGCGTGCCTGGTTTGGCCACCACAAACCCCCAGCGATCGGTGCGTGCCCAGGTAGCATCAAAGCGGCTGAAAGACAAAGTATGCCGCTCGATTTCACCGCTGTGCAGCGTCAAGGTATCGTCATCCAGATCGTAACCAATGGCGACTGCGTAATGCCACATGGGAAACGCCGCGAGTGACAGGTTCTGCATGACCACGACAGGGTCACCAGCGGCCAGATGCCCTAACAGGTCATCGAAGCTGCCGCGAATGGGAAAAGCGAGACGCTCATGACGACGTACGGTGGCCAGCATTTCTGGCTGAACGCTTCCCTCGCGGTCGGGAATAAACACCTGGGGTATGAGTGTCTCGATATCCGTATCGACACCCTGGTGATTCAGTACCATAGCCAGGGCCGCTGGGCCGCACTGGTACTCGGTTTGAGCGTAAAAGGGAACGTCGCTGATTTCGCTTTGGCGGGGTAGGTGCTGTTCAGTGCTATCGCGCAACTGTGGGGCGCTAGCGCAAGCCGTGAGAAACAACACCAAGACGAAAACGCCCGCAAGGCGGGCGTTTTGAAAATTAACGATAGCGTTCATGATGACAAGATTCATGAATTATCGCGTGAACGGATAAACGTCGGTCAGGCCAAGAATGTCAGTGACCAACAGAATAATAAATACCGCAAACAAAGCGCCCACGACGCCCGCGCCAGCTGGCAGTTCTTCCAATTGATTAGCCATTTGCTGCGCTTCGGCATCGCTCAAGGCGGCAACACGCGTTTCTACTTCATCCAGGTCAACGCCTTGTTCGACCAGTGCGTCTTGGATATCAGCGCGGTTAAGTAGCTGATGGATCCGCTCACGGTCTGCCTGAGCGCCATCATTGGCAAGTACCGACTGCGTGCTAACGAGGTCTGTAGAGGGTGATGCAGCCGGTGCTGCTGCAACGGGAAGGCTGGTAATGACCAGCGCGGCAATAAGCAGCGTCGAGAGATAGGCACGTATTTTTTTCATCGTCTTGATCCTTAGACATATTTATAGGGATAGGCCAAGCGCAGATGGCTTGAAGGAAGAGTATAGGAATAATTGAGCCTTTTTATAAGCCGTGTATACCGTTCGGTACCGAGAATTCACGGTTGTTGCTCATTCCGTCAGTAGTGCTTGGATATGGTCGGCAGGCAGGGCTTAAAAGCTCGGGGCAACGCGGTACGTCCAGGCAGATTCAGCCAGTAAGCCGCGTCCACCGGCCATGGTCATCGCCAGGTCGTGCAACCCAGGCCATAACGGCACCGGTGACGCTCCCTTAACGGCGAGATCCAGCCGCTGAGCCATCAACAGCAGCTTATGCAAACGCTTCATGGGCAGCCGCTGAGTAGCTTTTTGATAGCCCGGGCGGCGCTTGTCAAAAATCATCGGTTTTTGCGCTTTACAGGCGTGTTCAAAGCTCTGGCCCTGATCCATGTGCTGATGCAGTGATAGCAGGGTACGCAACTCGCGGGTTAGCGCCCACAGGACGATAGGCGCTTCTACGCCTTCACTACGCAGCCCGGTGATAATCCGCGAGACACGGCTGGGTTCGCCTTTCAAACAGGCATCTGCCAGGGTGAAAACATCAAAGCGGGTACTGTCTTCAACGCCTTGGGCAATGCTTTCCGAATTAAGCCGAGTGCCCTGGGGGTGGATAAGGGCAAGTTTCTGCATCGCTTGGTCCGCGGCCAGCAGATTGCCTTCGGTACGCTCACCCAGCAGGCGAGCGGCGTCCAGGTCGATCTGCAAACCGTGAAGCGAGGCGCGGTCGCGCAGAAAATAGCCCAGCCGCGAGACATCAACCGGCCATACCGGGACAAACAAGCCGTGCTTATCGAGCGCTTTGAACCAGGCACTTTTTTGCTGTTTGGCGTCAAGCTTGCCCATGCTGATCAGCAGCAGGTCATCATTATTGCCCAAGTGCTGGGCGTATTCGGCGAGCGCTTTACTGCCTTCCTGGCCCAGCTTATGCTGGCCCAAGCGCAGTTCTAGCAGCTTGTTGGTAGCAAACAGTGACAGGTTGCTCGCCACCTCAAGCAGCCGCCCCCAGGCAAAGTTGGGCTCTACGTCGAGTACCTCGCGCTCCTCGATGCCCGCCTGGCGGGCAGCGGTTCTCACCGCGTCGCAGGCATCGCGGTGCTGCAGCGGCTCATCGCCTGCCACGATCACGACCTTGGGCAACGACTTGGTCAGAGCGGCGGGCAGTTGATCAGCGAAGACTTTCACGAGGCGTTATCAAGGGCGCTGAGACGTTCGATAATGCGCTCCGTCAATTCACGATTGAGAGACCGCTCAGCTTCTCTGAACAGATCATCGCGGTTGAGCAGATCATCATCGTTGACGCGTATACGGGTGCTGGTCGACAGCGTCTCGCCGTTGAGCAGGTAGGCGTTGTCCTCCCGGCGCTGAACAGACAGCGTTGTGCTGAGCGTCAAGTCGTGGTCTCGGCTGCCGCGGCCCTCGCCACCCAGGCGACGCTCGTCTAACCTCGGCGACCCCAGCGTCACGCGCCACTCGCCATTATCACTGAGCTGAGTGCCTTGCTGTTCCAGGCGATTGGTCAATTGTCGGGCCAGGTCGCTATCGGTATCGCCTTCAAGGGCCAGCGGCGGCAGGTTGGGCATTGACCCAGCACCGCGCAGGCGAAAACCGCAGGCGCTGAGAAGCAAAGCCGCTGACGCGGCCATGCTGGTGGCTAAAAAAGTCCGTCGATTCATCCACTCACCACTATGTTAACCAGCTTGCCCGGCACTACGATGACTTTACGCACCGTCTTGTCTTCCAGGTGACGCTGGACGTTTTCGTTTTCCATTGCCAACTGCTCAATGGCGGCTTTATCGGCGCTTGCCGGGGCTTCCAGACGGGCCCGCAACTTGCCGTTGACCTGGACAACCAGCTCAATGGTATCGCGGGTGAGTGCCGTTTCGTCGACGGCAGGCCAGGGCGTTTCAATCGCCGGGGTGTTGTGACCCAACTGCTGCCACAGGCGATGGCAAAGGTGCGGCGTGATCGGTGCCAGCAGCAATACACAGGCTTCCAATGCCTCACGGCTCACCGCAAGCCCCTGGGGGGAGTTGTCATCGAAACGGGCCAGGGCGTTGGAAAGCTCCATCACCGCGGCAATCGCTGTGTTGAAGGTCGTCCGGCGGCCAATGTCGTCGCTGGCTT
Organism: Halomonas sp.; assembly: GCA_020201095.1. Lineage (GTDB taxonomy): Bacteria > Pseudomonadota > Gammaproteobacteria > Pseudomonadales > Halomonadaceae > Vreelandella. Next base: position 3,664 of record JAIVHM010000158.1, read on the forward strand.
TCTTGATGGTTTCATGGGTTTTGCGGCGCAGTGCTTTCTGGTCGTCATCGAGCGCTGCCACGTCGAGCTTGCCTGTCGAACCGGCTTCAAGATGTTCGTTTACCTGACGCCATAGACGCTTCAGGAAACGGTGAGCGCCTTCCACGCCGGAATCCGACCACTCCAGTGACTGCTCGGGGGGGGCCGCGAACATCATGAACAGGCGCACAGTGTCGGCGCCGAACTTATCGATCATCGACTGCGGGTCAACGCCGTTGTTCTTCGACTTGGACATCTTCTCGATGCCGCCCATTTCCACCGGCTGGCCGTCGCTCATCAGTACCGCGCTGAGCGGGCGGCCTTTTTCATCACGCTTGACCTCAACATCGGCAGGATTGAACCACTGCTTGCCGCCGTTTTCGGTCGTGCGGTAGTAGGTTTCCGCAATCACCATGCCCTGGGTCAGCAGCTGCTGGAAGGGCTCGTCGGAATCCACCAGGCCAAAGTCACGCATCAGCTTGTGGAAGAAGCGGGCATAGAGCAGGTGCAGAATGGCGTGCTCGATCCCGCCGATATAAAGGTCGACCGGCAGCCAGTAGTTGGCACGCTCATCGAGCATGGCCTCGTGGTTATCGGCGCAGCAGAAGCGCGCGAAGTACCACGAAGACTCCATGAAGGTATCGAAGGTGTCGGTTTCGCGGGTCCAGCCGTCGCCCAGCTCGGAGAACTCGGGCATCTTCTTGAGCGGTGAGCCCGAGGCGTCGACGGTGACTTCCATCGGCAGTTCGACCGGCAACTGGTCATCGGTGAGCGGCACGGTCTGGCCTTCCGGGCCGTATTTGACCGGAATCGGCGCACCCCAGTAGCGTTGGCGGGCCACACCCCAATCGCGCAGGCGGAAGTTAGTCTTGACCTCGCCACAGCCCAGCTCGGCAAGCCTTTTGGCGATTGCATCAAACCCGCCTTCAAAGTCGAGCCCGTTGAACTCACCGGAGTTGATCAGCGTGCCGTGTTCGGCATACGCGCCTTGCGACAAGTCGGGGGTGTTGCCGTTTTCATCGGCAATCACCGGTTTGATCTCGATGCCGTACTTGGTGGCGAACTCCCAGTCGCGCTGGTCGTGGGCGGGCACGGCCATAACCGCCCCGGTGCCGAATTCCATCAGCACGAAGTTGGCCACAAAGACAGGCACTTCGTTGCCGGTGAGCGGATGAATGGCCTTAAAGCCCGTGGGCAGGCCTTTTTTCTCCTTGGTGGCCATTTCGGCTTCCGAGGTGCCGCCGCGGGCGCATTCCTCGCGGAAGACCTGTAGCTCGGCGTTGCCTTCAGCGGCTTGTTTGGCGAGCGGGTGATCGGCGGCGACGGCCATATAGGTAACGCCGAACAGCGTATCCGGGCGGGTGGTGTAGACCGAAAGCGGCTCACCGCTTGAACCGTCGGCGGCCTTGATGTCGAAAGACAGCTCGACGCCCTGGGACTTGCCGATCCAGTTGCGCTGCATGGTCTTGACCTGCTCGGGCCACTCGACGTTTTCGAGATCCTCCAGCAGCTCATCGGCGTAGTCGGTGATCTTCAAAAACCACAGCGGGATTTCTTTACGCTCGACCAGCGCGCCGGAACGCCAGCCGCGGCCCTCGATGACCTGCTCGTTGGCCAATACGGTCTGATCGACTGGGTCCCAGTTGACCGTCGACATCTTCTTGTACACCAAGCCCTTGTCCACCAGCTTGGTGAAGAACCACTGCTCCCAGCGGTAATAGCTGGTATCGCAGGTGGCGAATTCGCGGCTCCAGTCGTAGGCAAAGCCAAGGGCTTTCAACTGGTTGCGCATGTAGTCGATGTTCTGGTACGTCCACTTGGCCGGCGGTACCTGGTTTTGAATCGCGGCGTTTTCCGCCGGCATGCCGAACGCATCCCAACCCATGGGCTGCATGACATTCTTGCCCTGCATGCGCTGGAAGCGGGACACCACGTCGCCGATCGTATAGTTACGCACGTGGCCCATGTGCAGCTTGCCGCTGGGGTAGGGGAACATCGAAAGGCAGTAAAACTTTTCGCGGTTCGCGTCCTCTACTGCTTTAAAGCATTGATGTTGATCCCAGTATTGCTGGGCGTCGCGTTCAATTTCACGAGGGCTGTAGTGTGCGTCCATCGGTTTATTTAATGCCTTGGCGTATCGCCCAAGTTGGGCGCAAAGTGAATGTTAGATGACGACTGTCAGATTAGTGGCGTCGATTGTATCCTATGCAGGTGTATCCTTGAACGGCTAGGCCATGATAGGTCACACCGCGGGTCGACAAAAGGAGAGGGACCATGAGTGAACAACACAACGACCATCGCCTACGCGAAGGCTACGAACGTTTGCTGGAGCGGATGCAGGACGGCGCTGACGAGCTGACCTGGGAAAATCTGCAAAAGGACCTGGACGACGCCGTTGAATTTGAAGCGGAGCTCGAAGAGTACACCAAAGACGAACTATCCCTGCTGCGCGCCTGGGTGGAGCGTGACCTGAAAGACATGCGCCACTACATGTCGGATACCGGCAAACAGGTGGCCAGCTGGTTGGGCATCGATCTTGACCACCTTTCCCGCCGCGTAGCGGAATCGCTGCTTTCGATTGCCGACCGCAGCATCGTCGACCGTGAGCGCTTTGACGATGACCTGGAAGCCGCCCGCGCCGATTACTGCGAAGGCGAGATGGCCGCGCCCGGCCTGATGGCCTGTGTCCACTGCGATGCCCAGGTAATGCTGCACAGTGTCGCGCGGCTAGAGCCTTGCCACCAGTGCGGCCACCGATACTTCTACCGCTTCCCCAGCAAAATCGTCGAGACCTGAGACGCCGCTAGCCGACGATCAAACTGACGCCTGCGATCGCCCCCAGCGAGAGCAGGCTCAGGACAGCCGCGTACAGCAGGTTATGGGTCATCATCCGGTAGCCGCTTACCCCGTAGCGGCCCTGAAGCGACAGGTTGATGCCCGACAGTGGCCCTACGCTTGTGCCCACCGCCCACGAACTCAATGCCACAAAGGCAAACAGCGTTTGCTCGTCGCCTTCCAGGTTGAGTACGGATGCCAATACCGACACGCCGATAATCGGGTGCAGCCCGGCCAGTGCACTCACCGAAATGGCAGCGAAGCTAACCATTGCCTGCGGCGTGCCAAAGTCCGTAAACAGGGTCCAGTCGCTACCCGCCGCGGCCGACACCAGGGTGGAAAGCCCCAGCGTCAATAACCCCGCCGCCAGGAACAGCGACACCTCGCCGCGCATGGCAGGCAAGCGGTTGAGGGTGTGCTGGCGGACGCGTCGCAGGGTAAAACGCGGCCCCTCACGCAGGTTGCTCAGCACGGCAACGGCCGGCAGCAGGAAGGTAATAATGCTGACAATGGTCAGCGACGGCGTCAGCCAGAAGTGAAACAGCATCACCAGCGCCGCCATACCCACGGGCATCAGCAGGCTGCGCGGCGCCAGCGAATAACCGTCCACCTCGCTTAAATCATACCGCCGCCGCAACTCCAGCGTGGTGAACAGCCCCGACAACATCGCCAGGGGAAAGCCCGCCAGGGCAATGTGCGCGTACTGGACGTCCGGCACCAGCGAGATCACCAGGGCCATCGAGGCAAAGAATGGTGACCACAGCGCGGCGCTGGAAAGCCCACGGTTAAGCGCCAACAACTGCGGCATCTTAAGCGGCCCGCGCCTCGCCAGTTTATCGCCCACCATCAGCACAGTGGAAAGGTTCAAGATCGTGCCCAGAAAATGCACGCCCAGCCAGGTGCGCAGCACGCCACCCGCGCCGGTCACCCGGCTGCCCGAAGCGCCTTTGCTGCCTTGTTTGCCAATCAGCGTGATAAAACTGACGCCCACTAGCATTGCCACTACAAACACGTTGCCCTGCAACATGGCAGGCCAATCGACCTCAGCGCCGTAAACAAACCGTGCCACCAACAGCATGCCCGCGCCCAGGCCAATCAACACCCCCGCCTGGATGCGCGAACGCCTGGGAATATCCCGCCACAGCAGCACTACCGCCGCCCACAGCAAATAGCTCACCGCCTGAGTGGTCGCCACCCAGCCGGTAAATCCCACTATTTGCGCCACTAACCCAAGCAAAATCAGCACGCCCGCCAAGCGCTGCCGAGAAGTCGTCTCTTGCATCTCAATCCCTTACTGGTTGAGTTAGCAGGCTAATCGGGTTTGCAACGGAAGGCCAGCCCCGAACCGAGCTCTAAGGCCGCAACACCTGATACATGCCTGAGTTCGGTAAAGGCACCCATCAAAATGCACACAAATCCAACGTGTCACACAACCCCCTAACGGCACCACACCAATGTAGGAGCCAGACTTCGTCGGGCGATTGATAAAGCCGCAACACCTAACGCATGCATGGGTTCAGTAAAGTCATTAACAGAAATGTTCAGAAATTCAATGTATTACGAAACTCTCTGCATGCACTACACCAATGTAGGAGCCAGACTTCGTCGGGCGATTGATAAAGCCGCAACACCTTCCGCATGCATGGATTCAAGAAAGGCACCCACCGAAACGCTCAGAACCCCACCGCGTCACACAACCCCCACAAGCACCACACCAATGCAGGAGCCAGACTAGCCGAGCAGTGAAAAGGCCAAAACCCCGCCATGAACTTGGGGTGAGGAATGCCATAACAAAAAATTAGTGTCTGCTTTGCAATGCCAAAGGAAACTGAGTAACGTCGACGTTATAACGTCTGTGTAATCCAAAATAGGCAACAAAAAAATTGCTGAGACGGTCGCAAGGGAAGCGCTTTAACGCATCCCAGTCGTACCTTGGCGGTAGCGTGCCTGAGTTTAGCTTATTCGCCTAATGGGCTGCTCACACCGGCAAATTCCTTACCTATTACATGCGTATAAATTTGCGTTGTCTCAATGCTCTTGTGGCCTAGTAATTCTTGTACTGTGCGAATGTCCGTGCCTTGGCTCAGCAATTGGGTGGCGAAACTGTGCCGTAAGGTATGACAAGAGCCTGGACGTGGTAATGATGCAGACTTCATTGCCTGCTTCACGGCCTTCTGCACAGCCGATGAATGAATATGGTGAAGAACGACGTTCCCGGCATCATCACAGCATGGGCGGCTGGCAGGAAACAGCCATTGCCAACCTAAGGAAGTGCCCGCGTTTGGGTACTTACGATCCAGAGCATGAGGTAAAGTGACTGGTACGCGACCACGTGCAAGCCGATAGGCAAGTTGCCGTTCAGCCGACTCAATTTGCGCCTCTAACGCGGGAAGACAGACATTGGGTAGTAAAGTAGTTCGGTCTTTATCACCTTTCCCTGCCCTGACGGTGATGATATGGCGTTCGGTATCAATATCTCTTACGCGCAAACGGCATGTTTCGATGAGTCTCAGTCCCGAGCCATACATCAGGGTGGCCATCAAATTCATAGGCCCAGACAATTGATTTAATACACGCATAACCTCTTCGTGAGAAAGCACGACAGGTAATCGACGCGGGCGTTTAGCTCGTGAAAAGGAGCCAATATCACCCAATGGCATATCAAGGACATGGCGATACAGAAATACCAATGCATTAAGCGCTTGGTTTTGTGTAGCTGCAGCCACATATCGCTCTACGGCAAAATGCTCCAGAAAAGCCTGCACTTCAGAAGAGCCCATGCTGGCAGGGTGACGCACCCCATGATAACGAATGAAGTAACGTATCCAGTAACAATATGTTTTTTCAGTACGTGGGCTATAGCGCTTTACCCGCATAACGGCTTTCACACGATCCATTAGTTTCGGAGGCATGCTGTGCATATCCATTTGGTGTCTATCTCCTGATGGTGGATATGCATACAGTATTATTGAGCTTGGCAAAACGCGCAAGCGCTCGAATTTTGCGAATGTAGCCTAATTAATATTAATTTAATTTAAAATCATGTGGTTACACGCGAAAAGGTAGGCTATATTTGCTAAGTAAACATGAAAGCGCGTTTATGCAATCATAGGACGCGCCGTCTAATACCTGTTGCACTAAACCGCTTCGCGGTAGCTGTCGACGAACCACGTCTTTCGCCTCATCGGGCCACACTGTTGTTTGACCCACGTGGGTCAAACAACAGGAGTGACGACGATGACTGCCTTGCGACAGAAGATGATCGCGGCCATGCGTCAGCGTGGCTTTGCGCAACGTACCCACAACACCTACCTGATGGTGATCACTGATCTGGCACGTTATTTCCACCGTCCGCCAGAGACGTTGAGTACCGACGACCTGCAACACTTCTTCAATCACCTGGTTCAGGAGCGCGGGTTGTCCGCCGCCAGCTGCCGCGTCTACCTGCACGGCGTCCGGTTCCTGTACCTGCACGTGTTGCAGTGGCCGTCGTTTGATGTGCCGCTCACCGTCCCCAAAAAACCGCAGCGGATTCCAGAACTGCTGACCCGTGACGAAGTTCGGCGGATCCTGGCCGCCTGCCAAAACCCCAAGCATCGCATGATGCTCGAACTGTGCTACGGCTGCGGATTGCGAGTGACCGAGGTCTGCCACCTGCGAGTCAGTGACATCGACAGCCAGCGTTACCAACTTCGTGTGACGCAGGGCAAGGGCGGCAAGGATCGTATGGTGTTACTACCGGCGACCCTTCTTGACCGCTTGCGCGATTACTGGCGAGCCTACCGGCCAGTCACATGGCTGTTCCCGAGCGCTCTGTTTCCCGATCAAGCACTGCACGCCAGTGCGCCGCAAAAGGCTTTTACCCAAGCCAAGCGCCTGGCCGGGGTCGAGCGGGTCGGTGGCATCCATAGTCTGCGCCATGCCTATGCCACCCATGTTCTGGAGCAGGGCCTGCCCGTCCATCAGCTCCAGCGACTTCTGGGCCACCGCAATCTCCAGTCGACGATGCGCTACCTGCACTGGCTACCGAGCCAGCAAGGGGGAGATCAGTGTCATATTGACCTGGTGGCTGGATTGGAGGTGAGCCATGACTAAGGCCGCTACTTTGCAACAGGCGCTGACTCGCTTTCTCGATCCAACCGGTCTTGATCGCCAGCGCCAACGGGTGTGTACCCATCTGTTGGCCTGCCGAACGGAGGCGATGGGCGGAATGGTCTTGCAATGCTCCGACTGCGCTCACGTACAGCCACACTACTTCGGCTGTCGTGATCGTCACTGCCCACAGTGCCAAGGCCGCGCCATGGAGCAATGGGCCGAGCGTCAGCAGGCCAATATCCTGCCGGTGCGCTATTACCACGTTGTATTCACGCTGCCGCACAGCCTTAATGGCTGGGTTCAGCTTCATCCGGAGGTGATTCACCGGTTGCTGTTCCAGAGTGCTTGGCAAACGTTGCGCACTTTCGGGCGAGATCCCAAGCGCCTTGACGGCGAGATGGGGATGATCGCCGTGCTTCACACCTGGGGCCAGAACCTGAGCCAGCATGTGCATCTGCACTGTTTGGTTCCAGGCGGTGCCTTGGGTGCCAATGGCCGCTGGCGTGGGTCGCATAGCAACTACTTGTTCCCGGTGCGGGCCTTATCACGCCACTTTCGCGGGCACATGGTGAGTGCCCTGCGCAAAGCCGCCAATGCAGGCGATCTCCACCGAGTCACCCGGCCCGGTGATGTCGATGCTCAACTTAACACGCTGATGGCCACTGAATGGGTGGTGTACAGCAAGGACTGCCTTGAACACACCCATGCGGTAGTTCGCTACCTGGCGCGCTACACGCGCCAGATCGCCATCAGCAACGCGCGCATCCTCGCCGTCGATGATCACCAGGTAACCCTACGCTACAAGGACTATCGCGACCGCGACCGACACAAGTCACTCATTCTTGAGGGTGAGGAGTTCGTGTGCCGCTTCCTGCTTCACGTCCTGCCCAAGGGACTGATGCGAGTGCGTCACTACGGTTTTCTGGCCAATCGCTGCCGTCGGCAACGTCTGGTGCAGATCCGTCGAGCGTTAGCGGTTGTGGAGCCAGCTTCGACTATCGATACGACCGCCAGTGATACGGAGCCGACCTATACCTGTCCACACTGTCGGCAACCTACATTGCGGATGATCGGGATGCTCAACCCCCAGCGCCCCCTTCATGATCAGCCGCCTAACCACAAGGAGCAACGTTATCGAGCATGACGTACCGCGCTATACACTAACAACCGATTGGCTATCCGACCCGTGCGCGGGTCATGGCGACGCTCGTCCCGGTGATGGATTTTAGCCATCAGGCGCGCTACATTGGGTTAAATTAGGTTCGGGGACACTGATATGATGTCGAATCTCACCACCAAAGAGCGTTACCACAGATATGCCTACGCACGGCTTGGTGCCTCCAGCCGCACGCTGCTCAATACAATCCCCTATTAAATAGCCGCCTGATGGACGCGCCTTAGTCCAACAGGCATTTATCCGCCATGCTCCGCACGGGCGTATAAATGCTTCACTGTTAAGCGTATATAGGTTGAACCCTTATGGAGAAAATTACATTCGTAGTGTTGGCTAAATCCTATAAGCCGGGTGGTCGTTGTATTGCTGGGAAGCTCGCGACGCTTCAGGAAAACAATACTTTGCAAATAGGTGCTTGGGTCCGTCCCGTACCTAACGATGGTATAGGTCATTCCGCGCTGAGCGAGGAGATGTACCGCTACGAGGATGGTTCTGAAGTGAGAGTTCTGGATGTCGTCGAAGTGGATAAGGTTTCTATTGCTGAGGTTCCCGGTCAACCTGAAAACTTTGTATTTGACGAGTCGAAGCCTTGGAAAAAGGTCGCATCACTCAGAGCGGATTCAATCACAAATATATTGGACACGGTCGAAAGTATCTGGCATGAGCAAGGGGTCGATACAAATATCGTCTCTGCGTTGTACGATCAGTCTGGTGAAATAGCCCAATCTCTTTGCTTAGTAAAACCCTCATCATTCGTCGTAACGCTTTCGCATGACTACAATGATTATGAGGGACGGTTCAAGAAAAAGATCGTAGCCGATTTCGACTACAATGGCGTGCGGTATGAGGGGTTATCCGTCACATGTCCATCAACTCGGCGTATTTTTTTCTAACCAGTATCCCGACGAGGGCGGAGCTTCTGTGAAGCTTCCTTTGAAAAAAGGTGATGAATACGTAATCTGTATAAGCTTAAGCCCACGGTTTGGTGCGGCTCAACATCACTACAAATTAGTAGCAACCGTTTTCGATTATGACGGCTACCTTCAAGGCAATTATCAGGCATGAATATATACACAATTGGATTCACGCAAAAGAGAGCGGAAAAGTTCTTCAAATTTATCAGGGTGGCCGAAGTCAAAACCTTGATTGATGTTCGTCTTAATAATGTTTCTCAGTTGTCTGGGTTTGCAAAGAGAGATGATCTAAGATTCTTCCTCAAAGAGCTTTGTGGATCGGATTATGTGCATTTGCCAGAGCTTGCGCCAACTAAAGATATCCTCAATGCATACAAGAAAAGTGATATTTCATGGCAGCTTTATGAGGACAAGTTCCTTAATCTTATGGCGCAAAGAAATGTTGAGAAATCAATCAGGCCTGCGCTCCTAGACCATGGGTGTTTGCTGTGCTCCGAACACGAACCGCATTTCTGTCACAGGCGGCTAGTTGTGGAGTATTTAAACAAACATTCTGACCTTGACCTTAAAGTTAAACATTTATACTGGTGAAAAAAATCCTAGTTCTTTATCCGAAACTTTTCAACTGCTACCAAAAGTTTCATAGAAAAGTTGAAAGAATACTCTCTGCCTCAGATGCCGTTGAGTTAGTTGATTGTTTTCGACGATGGTGAAGAGTTTCCAGAAGAAGTTGATCTGCTCAAAGAAAATTCTATTCCTATTCGACTAATAGATGTTGCTATCACTCGAGTAATCAATATTAAACGTGAGCCAGAATATAAGGGTCTAAAAAGTACGCACGAGTACGAGTACATTGGGCGGGGATCGTATTGGGGCAACCCTTATTCAATGTATGAAGACGGTGAAGATAGAGAAGAGGTCATTAGAAAATACAAGTACGATTTTGATTATGAGAAATTCCCAAATAAGGAGATAAAAGAGGTGTACAAGCTTGCTGGGAAACGTTTGGGGTGTTTCTGTAAGCCAGATTCGTGTCACGGAGATGTGTTGGCAGACTTTTTGAATTCATGGGATGACGGTAAGTGATCGCTTAACAAGGCGCTGCTGTCGGACAAATTTTCCGCTGCGCTCCAAATTTGCCGCAGAGCGCGGCGTTAAGCTTGGTTGTTGCGTGATGCGCAACGTGCTAGCATTGCTTCATGATTAAATCATTCCGTCACAAAGGACTGAAACGGTTCTACTCGACCGGCAGCACGTCTGGCATCCAGCCGGATCACGCCAAGAAACTGCGTATGCAGTTGGCCGCTCTGGATACCGCCACTGCGGTGGAGGACATGGAGATCCCTGGTTTTCGGCTTCATCCATTGAAGGGTAAAGACAAAGGGCGGTGGTCGATTCGGGTCAACGGAAACTGGCGCATAACGTTCGAATTTCAGGACGGCAACGCCTACATTCTTGATTATGAGGATTATCACTAATGACTATGCATAATCCGCCGCATCCCGGTGAGTTCATTCGGGAGGTTTACCTTGAGCCTTTCGGTGTCAGTTCTCGTCAGCTCGCGTCCAGTCTGGGGGTCTCGCCTTCCACGTTGTCTCGGTTACTTAAAGGGGATAGTGGTATTAGCCCGGAAATGTCGCTTCGGCTATCCAAGGTTCTCGGGCGTACTCCTGAGAGCTGGTTGGCGATGCAGGACATGTACGATCTTTGGGTGGCCCGCAACACGGTCAACCTGGATGGAATCCATCCCCTGGACTTCGAGGCAGCTTAACCAATGGCTGTTGTCGGACGCGCCTGCGCTGGCGCTCCGGAACGCCGCAAAGCCAGGGCGTTA
>JAIVHM010000076.1 GCA_020201095.1 Halomonas sp.
TGGCCTGCAGGCCACCCTTGAGAAGCTCGAGTTTCGTCGCATGTTCTCCGGCGAAATGGACGAGAACAACGCCTACATGGATATCCAGTCAGGGTCGGGTGGCACAGAAGCCCAGGATTGGGCCAATATCCTGCTGCGTATGTACCTGCGCTGGGCAGAAAGCCACGGTTTTAAAACGGATATTCTCGAGATTTCCGAGGGCGACGTGGCCGGCATAAAATCAGCGTCGCTGCATATTCAGGGGGAGTACGCCTTCGGTTGGCTGCGTACCGAAACCGGCGTTCATCGCCTGGTGCGTAAAAGCCCGTTTGATTCTGGCGGTCGTCGCCATACCTCCTTTGCGTCGGTGTTTCTGTCACCGGAAATTGACGACAGCTTCGAAGTAGATATCAACCCGTCGGATATTCGCGTGGATACCTACCGCTCAAGCGGGGCGGGCGGTCAGCACGTCAACACCACCGACTCAGCGGTGCGCATCACCCACGAGCCCAGCGGCATTGTGGTGGCTTGCCAGAGCCAGCGTAGCCAGCACGCCAACCGCGACTTCGCCATGAAACAGTTGAAGGCGAAGCTGTGGGAACACGAGATGCAGCGGCGTAATGAGGCCAAGCAACAGGCGGAAGACGCTAAATCCGACATCGGCTGGGGCAGTCAGATTCGCTCCTATGTGCTTGACGACCAGCGCATCAAGGATTTGCGTACCAACGTCCAGTCCAGCAACTGTGAAAAAGTGCTCGATGGCGATCTGGACCAGTTTATCGTCGCCAGCCTCAAGCAGGGTTTGTAATTTTTTCAGGGTTTGATCATTAATAGGGTGCCCGATGGCTAATCAAGACGCGTCTTCTCTCGATAACGAAAACCACCTGATTGCGGAGCGCCGGGCCAAGCTCGCGGCCCGCCGTGAGCAGGCGGCTGAGCAGGGCAAGAGCGCTTTCCCGAACGATTTCCGCCGCGATAGTTTAACCGTTGAGCTGCAAGACGCCTTTGGCGATAAAGACAAGGCCGAGCTTGAAGCGCTAGATCACCACGCTTCAGTAGCGGGTCGCGTAATGCGTCAACGAGGCCCCTTTATTGTTATTCAGGACGTGGCCGGACAGATCCAGCTCTACGTTGACAAAAAAGGCCTGCCCGCCGAGGTGCTGGACGACGTTAAAAGCTGGGACATCGGTGACATCGTCGCCGGCCACGGGCCTGTGCACAAGTCTGGCAAGGGCGATCTGTACGTGATGATGAAAGAGGCGCAGCTGTTGACCAAAAGCCTGCGCCCGTTGCCAGATAAATTTCACGGCCTGACCGACCAGGAAGCCCGCTACCGCCAGCGCTATGTCGACCTGATCATGAACCCGCAATCGCGCAAGGTCTTCGAGACTCGCGCGGCGGTCATCAGCTCCATGCGCCGTTTCTTTGAAGCTCGCGGCTTTATGGAAGTCGAAACGCCGATGCTTCAGCAGATTCCTGGCGGTGCGGCGGCGCGACCGTTTATCACCCACCATAATGCGCTGGACATCGACATGTATCTGCGTATTGCGCCGGAGCTGTACCTCAAGCGTCTGGTGGTGGGCGGCTTTGAAAAAGTCTTTGAAATTAACCGCAATTTCCGCAACGAAGGGCTGTCGACCCGGCATAATCCCGAGTTCACCATGGTCGAATTCTACTGGGCCTATGCGGATTACAACGACCTGCTGGATATGACCGAAACCATGCTGATCTGGATACGCTGGACGCCGCCCGAGCCCTCGCCGAAAAGTTGGGCATCAAGGTCAAAGAGAGTTGGGGGCTGGGTAAGGTTCAGACCGAGATATTCGAAGAAGTGGCCGAACACAAGCTCGACCAGCCGACCTTTATCATCGAGTATCCGGCAGAGGTCAGCCCGTTGGCGCGGCGCAATGACGCCAACCCGTTCGTGACGGACCGCTTTGAGTTCTTTGTGGGTGGCCGTGAGATCGCCAACGGTTTCTCGGAGCTTAACGACGCCGAAGACCAGGCCGAGCGCTTCCGCGAGCAGTCAGCGGAAAAAGATGCCGGCGACCTGGAGGCCATGTATTACGACGCGGATTACGTGCGTGCGTTGGAATATGGCCTGCCGCCAACGGCCGGCGAAGGCATTGGTATCGATCGGTTGGTGATGCTGTTTACCGACAGTCCTTCGATTCGTGACGTTTTGCTATTCCCGGCGATGCGCCCAGAGGCGGATTGACGTCAGCTAACTGTCCGATTGCGGACGAAAAGTTGGTAAGGGCGCGATTTAGCGCCCATAATGACCACGTTTCGACGGCGAGGAGAATCCCATGAAACTGCTAAATCGCTCCGCTCTGAGCGTCAGGCCGACCCAGTCCTTTGTGGACTGGATCAATGCGCTCGAACCCACCATGGGAGACGACGACCTGACCCTGGACGACGTCGAACGTGAAAGCACGGTGTATCTGATCCCCGAGATGGATACGCCTGAGGCGCTTGAAGCCTTTGTTCGCGAACGTTACGCGGAAATCCTCGAAACCGAGCTGCGCGCTTGGGAAGAAGATGAACGTCAGTGGCCTGAGACAATCGACTGGTCGCTTTTTCAAACCTTTCTGCGTATCGAGCATAGCTACCTCGCCATTGACCTTGACGACGATACGGCTCTTGAAATATCCGACGTTGATGACGCCTTGCTGCTTGATAACGAACTCGACTAGCGCTGTGTTTGTGACTTAAGTTTCTTGTAAAACCGGCTTTTGGCCGGTTTTGTTGTTTCCATAGGGTTATTCAGGAACGGACCATCATGCGACTGTTTGAAACCCGACCCGGTGATGATGGCCTGCCAAGCGGTGAGCGCGCCTTAGCTGTCTTGGCATTGGTGACGGGTACCTTAATGGCGGTGGCTTGGCAACCTTTGTTATCGCCGCGCTGGGGGCGGCGTTGTCGCGGAACCTGGAAACGCTGCTGGTATTTCGCGCGCTGCAGGGCCTGGGCGCGGCGGCGACGCTGTCGATTGGCCCGTCGCTGTATCGGGCGATTTTTCCTTCGCGGCTGTTGGGCAGCGCCCTTGGGTTGAGCGCCCTGGTGGTGGCCGGTGGCTACGCCGCGGGGCCCACACTAAGCGGTGTGATCTTGTCCTTTGCTGACTGGCCCTGGCTGTTTGCGCTGAATGTCCCCCTGGGGGTGTGCTCACTGTGGCTGGCAAACCGAGCGTTGCCCAAAGAAACGCCCCGTCAGGGCGGCTTCGATATCCTTGGTGCGCTGCTCTCGATGTTGATGCTGGCAAGTTTCTTTCTGGCCATGGACGCTGTGGGGCACGCCGCGCCCGTATGGCAGAGTGCGGGTTGGGCAGTACTTGCGGTGATCGCCGGAGGGTTGTTTATTGCCCGTCAGCGGCGCGCCCCCTACCCGTTATTACCGCTAAGCGTGTTCGCGGAGAAGCGCTTTACCCTGGCAGTGTCGGCGTCCGGGCTGGCGTTTATCGGTCAGGGGCTGGCCTTTGTCGCGCTGTCGTTCTTCTATCAGGAGCAAATGGGCTTTTCCCCGCTCGAGACGGCCTGGCTGTTCACACCCTGGCCGCTGGCGATTATGGTCGTCGGGCCCTTAGCTGGTCGGTTGGCCGACCGGGTGAATCCGAGCGTGCTCTCGAGTACCGGCCTGGTGCTGCTGATTATCGGCTTGATTGCCCTGGCGCTGGTGGATGAAACAACCGGTGTCGCAGGGAGTCTTTGGCGTACCGCGCTATGCGGCGTAGGGTTCGGTCTTTTCCAACCGCCCAACAACCGTGAAATGATGGGCAGCCTGCCGCCTGAGCGCAGCGCCAATGTGTCTGGTGTGATGAGCACCACAAGAACGGTGGGGCAATCGCTAGGGGTTGCCCTGGTGGGCGCCACGCTGGCGCTGGGTGCCCCGGTGCAGGTCACGTTATGGCTGGGCGCCGCGACGACGCTTTTGGCGCTGTTGGCGAGCCTTTCGCGGGTGTCGCTGGCGCGGCGAGCGCTGGTTGAACGTCGGGCATCGTCTGGCGGCCAGTAAGCGCGTACAATGGAAGGGTTTCCGACCTAAGGAGAGCCTCCATGACGCTGCAGGCACAGATAGAGCAGAAGTTAGCGGCGCTAGCGCCCGACGTGCTGCAGGTAGAAAATGAAAGTCACATGCACAACGTCCCCGCGAATTCTGAAACGCATTTCAAGGTGACGTTGGTGAGCGATACGTTTGACGGCCTGATGCCCGTCAAACGCCACCAGAAGATCTATGCGCTGCTCGCCGACGAACTATCCGGCCCGGTGCACGCGCTCGCCCTTCATCTGTATACCCCTCATGAATGGGACGTGCGTGGCGGCCAGCGCCCTGACTCACCCAACTGCCGAGGGGGCGGGCAGTGACCCCAGAGGTTATTCGCCGACATTACCTTGAGGCCATGGGGATTACCGCTTGGGCATCGCGTTACCAGTTGCCCAATGCGCGGCCCACAGACGCCTGTGAATGGGATGACGCGCCCACAGCGCCCACGCCACCGCGGGAGCGGTTGCAGGCCCTTTTAGATGATGCCCCCGCACCTCGATCCCCTGCGCAAGCACCATCCGCGACGAACGAGGTGCCAGCGTCGCCGTCAGCTGTGCGCGCACTGTTGGACGAGCGCCCGTCAGCCTCTAGCAAGCCTGCTGAAAGGCCCGTCGCTCCGACGCCCAGCGAAGCCCCGGTGGCTAAGGAGCCACTTCAGTTTCGCGTGTCGTGTGTGTGTATCGATGGGCGCTGGCTAAGTATTCACGCGGGCGAGATCAGTGCTGCCGAGCAGTATCTGCTCGCCAATATGTGCCAGGCAGCGGGGCTTGCAGATGGTTCGCTGCCGGAGGCGTTGTTCTTCAAGTGGCCGACCATGGCCAACGCCTTTGCTCCAGAAGACCCCCTTGAAGAAGCGCGCGATGGCGTAAATGCGTTTATCAGCGGGGCGGCCAGTCGCAAGCAATGGCAACTGGAAAAGATTCTCTGGTGGGGGAGTGACGCCACCGACCCGGATAGCGCCTCGCTCGCCAAGGTGCTAGACGTTGATAACCAGCACAGCCGCACGCTGGAACTCCCGGTGTGGCAGGCGCCTTCGTTGCATACTTTACTGCATAGCACTTGCGCAAAGCGCGCCTTATGGCCCGAATTGCGCGCATTGGCACAGCGCTTTCAGGCGTCGCCATTGGAACGCGATGATCACTGAGCTTCGCGATAATGACGTTTCAGCACTGATGGTGCTTGAGGCGTGCGCCCTGAGTGGCGTCAGTGCAGCGCTGCTTAGTGAGGCACTGGGGTCAGACAAGGCCTGCGTGCTGGGCGACTGGCAGGAAAATCAGCTGATCGGTTACGCGCTGCTGGCCCGGTTACCCTTCGACGCCGAACTGCAAGCCATTGGCGTACGACCCGAACAGCGCGGACAGGGCGTTGGCGATCAATTACTCAAAGCGGTATTGGCCGTTGCGGCTCGCTGGCAAAGTGAGCGAGTGCTGCTGGAGGTGCGGGAAAGCAACGCGGCGGCGATTCGGCTCTATAAAGGCGCAGGCTTTCAGCAGGATGGCTGTCGGCGGAACTACTACCCGGCGGCCGAAGGGGCTGCCGGGCGTGAGAGTGCGCTGTTGATGTCGCGGCCGGTTTAGGTCTCGCTTTCATCAAATTTAGTCAGCAGGGCGCTGAGGCGACGCTCCCACTCTTCGTGTTCCTGCTTGAGC
Organism: Halomonas sp.; assembly: GCA_020201095.1. Taxonomy (GTDB): domain Bacteria; phylum Pseudomonadota; class Gammaproteobacteria; order Pseudomonadales; family Halomonadaceae; genus Vreelandella. Next base: position 5,673 of record JAIVHM010000076.1, read on the forward strand.
TGGGTGTTTTCATTACGCAGCGTCTCGTTTTCCAGCTTCATCATTTCCAGCGCTTCAACGGTATCAGTAACGCGCTGCTCAAGCTGATTGAATAACTCTAGGCTCATGCCCACCTCCAGATAAAACAAGCGACATGCTTGCCAGTAATACAAATGGTTAAAAACAGTCGAGCGAGCGTAACGCCCGAAATGCGATGCCGCAAGCGCTGAATTAGGGCGCGCGGCGTTGATATAGCCTGGCGGTGCTTTCTCCCGCCTGGGTCTCACGGTGTAGCGCCCAATGCGCGGGAACGTCTGGCGTCAGGTCACATTCGGTCTCAAGATAAATCATTGCTTCTGGTGCGAGCCAATGTCCGGCTTCAAGGGCAGCGCAACACTCGGTTACCCAGCCCTGATAAAACGGTGGGTCGAGGAACACAATATCGAAGCACTGGGCTGGCTGGGTGAGAAAGGCCTGCGCATCACCAGCGACGACATCACCTTGATGCGCTTTGAGCGTTTCAAGGTTGCGGGTAATGTGGGCGGCCACCTGGCGGTCACTTTCAACAAAGGTGACCTGAGTCGCTCCGCGTGACAGCGCTTCAATGCCCAGTGCGCCGGTACCGGCAAAAAGGTCGAGTACCTTTTTGCCATTGAGCGCCTGGCCAAGCCAGTTGAACAGCGTTTCACGCACGCGGTCAGGAGTGGGCCGCAATCCCGGGCTGTCGAGAACCGGTAGCTGGCGGCGGCGAAAATCACCGCCAATAATGCGCAGTTTGCCAAGCGGCTTTGCAGCCGAACGGCGCGACGAGGATGAGCGGGTGGAGCGGTTTCGAGTCATAACACGGATTGTAGCGGGCTAGTTATCCAAAGTCTTGGTTGGCGGTGGTAGGATAATCCCATTCTTTACCTTTATCAGTCGGATGACATCCATGTTTGGTTTTTTTAAGCGTAAACAAAAGCAGGATTCTCAGCAGGAAGCGCAGGACGAGTCGCAGGTCGACCCCTCCCAGGAACAGTTGACTGATGAGCTAAGCGAAGACGAGCAGGCATCAGAAAAGGCCCGTCGCGAGGAAGCCGACGTTGACGAGCGTCCGTCTGCGCCAGACCCTGAACCAGAACCAGAACCAGAACCAGAACCAGAACCAGAACCAGAACC
>JAIVHM010000240.1 GCA_020201095.1 Halomonas sp.
TCACTTGCATTGAGGATAGCGCAAACGCCATGTTTATCTCCTTGATCATTCAGTGAGAAGTGACGAAAGCCTTGTCGAAAAGCTCAGCGTTGTCAATGTAGCCAGGCGGCGGATGTCACTCAGTCGGCCAACGGCCTTCACGCTTCAAGCGCTTCTCTACCCAGTGATCGTAGTAACGACGCAGTGCCTGCTTGATGCCAGGCAAACCGATCAACCATGCCGCTGGATAAAATAACGGTATACGCTGCATCAGCAAGCGATAGGCATCCACACCTTCAATCATGCGTCCATCGCTCAGTTCGATATGCAGCGAACGCAGGGCATCTTCGGGTGCTATTCCTTTATCGCGTAATAGCTCCTGGTGATCAGTTACATCGAGCCAATCAATGTCACTGGCGCGCTTGCCTGCCCAGCGCTCAAAGCGTCGCCGATCTTTCCGGCAGCCAGGGCAGATCGCATCGTAATACACGTTGATCATGGCACTCGTCGGCCTATAGGCTTTTACGGTAGGTTAAGGTTCAGTGTGGCATGTCGCTTCAACGGTGCAAACCCAATTCCCCCACAGGCTAACTTATGAAGCAATTACTCATCGTTGCCCATACTCCTTCACTGAATACCCAGGCGCTCTGTGACGCTGCCTGTCGCGGCGCAACGCACAGCGACCTTGAAAATGTGCGTTGCGTCGTTAAGACACCCTTTGAGGCCGGGCCAGACGATGTGCTGGCCTGTGACGCCATCCTGCTTGGCACCACGGAAAACCTGGGCTACATGAGCGGTGCGCTCAAAGACTTTTTCGACCGCAGCTACTACGGTGTTATAGAGGAAAAACAGGGCCTGCCTTGCGCGCTATACATTCGTGCAGGACTAGACGGTACAGGCACACGGCGAGCGGTGGAGAGCATCACTTCTGGGCTGCGCTGGCGATGGATACAGCCACCACTCATCCTGCAAGGCAAATGGCAGGATGATTTTGTTACCCAGGTGGAAGAGTTGGGGCTCTATTTAGCGTTTAGCCTGGACAACGGCATTGTATAACGCCGTCAAGCCTGCCTTACTATAAGAAACACCTTTAGCGCTTGGGACCCCAAAACTGACACGACTGCACTCGCGCGCCCTAACTCAGGTATATGACCATGCACAACGTTATCGCCTTCTATGATGATCGCGTCCTTGCCCACGAACCCAATATCGAGGCTGACTTTTTACCTGACCGGATCGATAAACGCATTCGACACCTGCTTGCTGGCCTGCCGGTGCCATGGAAGTATCCTGAGCACCCTGGCCGCTTGAAAGCCATACAACACCTGTTAACCAAAGCACCTATTGAAGGCCTGGTGTTTGAAGGAGGCAAAGCGGCTACCCATGAGCAATTGGCGCGGGTGCATACGACCTCTTATTTGACCGATATTTTTAGCTTACGCGGCAAAAATGCCTGGCTGGACGTGGATACCACGGCGGTCTCACCAGGGAGTATCGATGCCGCGGAAGTGGCGGCGGGTACCGCGATTGCTGCTGTTGAGGCCGTCGTGGAAAAACGCGCCAAAAGTGCCTTTGCGCTTGTACGCCCGCCGGGACACCACGCAGAACCGGTCCGCGCACGCGGTTTCTGCCTATTCAATAATGTCGCCGTTGCAGCAGCCCATGCCCGCAGCGCCTTGGGCTGTGAACGGGTGCTGATCGTCGATTGGGACGCACACCATGGCAACGGCACTCAAGATATCTTTTGGGCCGAGCCCAACGTCATGTTTTTCGACATCCACCGCGCAGCGCCCTTCTACCCAAGCTCAGGTCACTTGGAAGAAGTCGGTGCCGGACTGGCCGAAGGCACCACCATTAATGTTCCGCTGCCTGCAGGCGCCGGTGACGAGGCTTTTCTCAAGGCGTTTCACGATATTCTAGCCCCGGCGGCCGAGTGGTTTAAGCCTGATATTATTTTAGTCTCAGCGGGATTTGACCCGCACTGGCATGATTTAGCGCTTAATGTTTCCTACGAAGGTTTTGGCGCGCTAACCGGCTTCTTACAGCAGCTGGCTAGAAAGCACTGCGATGACCGTTTGGTGTTTATTCTGGAAGGTGGGTATAACCTGGAGTCGCTATCCAATGGCACAAGAGCCGTACTCTCCGTGCTGGCGGGTAACAGCGTGCCTGTCCCCGATAATTGTGGCATCGCGGAAGTTCAGGCCGCCGCGGATTTTCATCGCACCGCATTTCAATCTGAGTAGCGTCTATCTAACTCGGGCTTTTTAAATAAGCCTTCGTAGATGACAACGGCACCTCGCTGGGTGCCGTTGTTACTTACAACGTTATCTTTTTGTTCGACCGGCGTTTGTTCGAACGAAGTTACCTCAACCGCTCAAACACCGTAGCAACGCCCTGCCCCATGCCGATACACATCGTGGCAAGACCCAGGGTGGTGTCGCGCTGCTGCATCACGTTAAGCAGCGTGGTGCAGATGCGCGAGCCCGAGCAGCCCAGCGGGTGACCCAGGGCGATAGCGCCACCGTGCAGGTTGACCTTCTCGTCCATCGCATCCAGGAAGCCCAAGTCTTTCAATACGGGGATGCCCTGAGCGGCAAACGCCTCGTTCAGCTCGACGGTCTGAATATCTGCAGCCGACAGTCCTGCCGCTTTCAGCGCCTTCTTGGAAGCAGGCACCGGGCCATAGCCCATGATCGACGCATCACATCCAGCAACGCCGGTCGACAGCACCTTGGCAATTGGTTCAAGCCCCAGGGCCTGGGCACGCTCATAGCTCATTACCGCCATTGCGGAGGCACCCACCGACAGCGCCGAAGACGTGCCGGCGGTTACGGTACCGTTGCGCGGATCAAACACCGGCTTGAGATTGGCCATCGACTCCATGCTGGCATCGGGGCGAATCACTTCGTCGTTTTTGACCATGACTTTGAAGCCTTGCTGGTCATGGCCTTCAACACCGATGATTTCGTTATCGAAGTAGCCTTTTTCCATCGCGGCCTGGGCACGCTGGTGGGAACGTACGCCAAACTTATCCTGATCTTCACGAGAGACGCCGTGCATTTTACCCAGTAGTTCAGCGGTCAGGCCCATCATCATGGCGGCTTTGGCCGCATGCTTGCTGGCAGCGGGGTTCACGTCAACGCCGTGAGCCATGGGCACATGCTCCATGTGCTCGACCCCGCCGATGATGTAAAAATCACCCATACCGGCTTTAATGTTGGCCGATGCGATGTGCAACGCACTCATGGAAGAGCCACATAGCCGATTAACCGTTTGCGCGGGTACCGAGCGCGGAATGCCGGTCATGATGGCCGCGTTACGGGCAATGTTCATCGACTGTTCAAGCGTCTGGTTGACACAGCCCCAGATCACATCATCAACTTCTGAGGCATCCAGGTTGGCGTTGCGCTGAAACAGAGCCTGCATGGCAGCTGCCGACAGGTTTTCAGCCCGCACGTTGCGGAAAGCGCCGTTTTTGGCTTTTGCCATGGCGGTACGTACGGCGTCGACCACCACGATATCTCTTGGATTCAAACTCATCATATTGCTCCTGTGCGTGGTGACTTAGGCCTGATCGCCGGCGGTGTAAAAGCGCTCGCCCTTTTGAGCCATTTGGCGCAGCTTCTCAGTGGGCGCGTAAAGCGGCCCCAACTCATCAGCCAGGCCATCGGCCAGCTTGACGAACTCAGCGACGCCCATGGCATCGATATAGCGCAATGCGCCACCGCGGAACGGCGGAAACCCGATACCGTAAATCAACGCCATATCCGCTTCGGCAGGTGTCGCGACAATGCCGTCTTCCAGGCAGCGTACGGTTTCCAGGCATAGCGGCACCATCATACGGGCGATAATGTCCTCGTCGGAAAACTCCTTGTGCTCTTTCACAACGTCTTTGACCAAGGCGTAGGCCGCTTCATCGGTCACTTTCTTCGGCTTACCCTTTTTGTCTTCTTCGTAGGCGTAGAAGCCCTTGTCATTCTTCTGGCCCAGACGCTCGTTGTCGTACATAACCTGAATGGCGGTTTTGCCGTCCCGCGCCATGCGGTCGGGGAAGCCTTCGGCCATCACTTCATTGGCGTGAACCGCGGTATCCATGCCAACCACATCGAGCAGGTACGCGGGGCCCATGGGCC
>JAIVHM010000241.1 GCA_020201095.1 Halomonas sp.
GCCGGAGCCACCCACTTCCACCACATGATCAACGCCTTCGCCTTCGGTCAGCGCCTTGACGGCCTTGCCCCACTCGGGCGTCTCTTTGTAGTTGATGGTGTGCTCTGCACCCAACTCACGCAGCCGGGCAAGCTTCTCGTTGGAGGACGACGTGGCAATGACGCGTGCGCCCATCATCTTGGCAAACTGCAGCGCAAAAATAGACACGCCGCCGGTCCCCAGCACCAGTACCGTATCGCCCGCTTTCAGCCCGCCGTCGACGACCAAGGCGCGCCAGGCGGTCAACCCGGCGGTGGTCAGGGTGGCGGATTCAGCGTGGCTGTATTCAGCCGGCTGGTAGGTGAACGACGTGGCCGGTGCGATAACCTGCTCACGTGCATAGCCATCAATGCCATCGCCCGGGGTAGTACGGAAATCACCCACCCGTGCCGGGCCTTCCAGCCAGCCGGGGAAGAACGTCGAAACCACCGGATCGCCCACGGCAAACTCGCTCACACCTTCACCAACCGCCTCAACAACCCCGGCGCCATCCGACATGGGAATACGCCCTTCCTCGGTAGGGATCATCCCGGCTACCACGGCATAGTCGTGAAAGTTCAACGAACTGGCGTGCAAGCGCACACGAATTTCGCCTTTACCTGGCTCGCCGGGCGCGGCTTGGTCTACCACCGTAAGCTTGTCGAGCCCGCCGGGCTGATTAAGTTGAATCGCTTGCATGAACACCTCTTTAGACAGAATGGTCGGTTCATTAATTGTTGGGGCGATCGGCATCCACATCAAGGCCGATAAACCCACCCGACTGCCGACGCCAAAGACGCGTGTAAATACCATTCTGTTCCAATAGCTCTGCATGGGTGCCGCTTTCGACAATCCGCCCTTCATCGACCACGATAAGCCGGTCAAGCATCGCAATGGTGGACAGCCGGTGGGCAATCGCAATCACCGTTTTACCTTCCATAAGGGTATCGAGCTGCTCTTGGATGGCGGCCTCCACCTCGGAATCCAGCGCCGAGGTGGCCTCATCCAGGACCAGAATCGGTGCGTTTTTGAGCAGCACGCGGGCAATCGCGATGCGCTGGCGCTGGCCGCCGGATAGCTTAACGCCGCGCTCGCCCACATGGGCGTCCAGCCCACGCCGCCCCTTAGGGTCAACCAGATCATTGATAAACGTATCTGCATGGGCGCGACATACCGCTTCCCAGACGTCGTCATCATTAGCGTGGGGACTGCCGTAGCGGATGTTATCGCGCAGCGAACGGTGCAGTAGAGAGGTGTCCTGGGTCACCATGCCGATCTGGTGGCGAAGCGAGGTTTGTGTAACCCCGGCGATGTCTTGACCATCGATAACAATGCGCCCGCCCTGAAGGTCGTAAAAACGCAGCAGCAGATTGCCAAGCGTCGATTTACCCGCCCCGGAGCGGCCGATCAGACCGATTTTCTCACCCGGCGTGATATTCAGGCTCAAGCCATCGAACACGGTTCTGTTCTCGCCCTTGGCTTGTTCGTAGCCAAAGCGCAGCGCCTCGAAAGCAATCGCTCCCTGGGGAACGCTTAACGCCTGGGCGTCAGGTGCATCACGCACGGCGGGCTCCTGAGCGATCGTATTCATGCCGTCCTGTACCGTACCAATGTTTTCAAACAGACCGGCGACCTCCCATAAAATCCAGTCCGACATGAAACGGATCCGCATGACCAGCGCGATGGCAATGGCGAGCACGCCCAATGAAATCGCGTCCAGGTACCAGGCGCTGATCGCCATCCCCGCTGTACCCACCAGCAGTGCCGTATTCAGCAGCGTCAGGCACACACTCATGATGGTGACCAGGCGCATCTGGCGGTGCACGGTGCCCATGAAACCTTCCATGGCATCCTTGGCGTAGCCCTGTTCCCGCTGGGTGTCGGCAAACAGCTTGATGGTCTGAATATTGCTGTAGCTGTCCACTACGCGCCCGGTCATCTGGGCGCGGGCATCCGCCTGGGCCATGGAAACATCCCGCAAACGCGGCACAAAAAACCACATGATCGCCAGATAGCCTGCCAGCCAAAGCCCTAGCGGGAGCAGTAGCCAAGGGTCCGCACGGCCCAGCAAAATGGCCGCGCCAGTGAAGTACACGATCGCATAGACCAGCAGGTCCATAACCTTGGTGACGGTTTCGCGAATCGCCAACGCCGTCTGCATGACTTTCTGCGACACCCGCCCGGCAAACTCGTCCTGATAAAACGCCAGGCTCTGGCTGAGCATATGGCGATGCGATAGCCAGCGGCCGATCATCGGGTAGTTGCCGAAAATGCTTTGATGCGTCACCAATGACTGCGCCAAGACCAGTAGCGGCAGACCGATCAGCACCAGAATCCCTACCCCGGAAAGCCACAGACCATGCTCGGCCCAGAAGTTCTCCCGCTCCACGTGGCCAAGCCAATCCACCAGTTCGCCCATGTAGCTAAAGAACACCACCTCGGCGGCAGAGACCAGAGCGGTGAACAGCGACATCAGTAGCAACAGCGGCCAAACCGGTCGAGAAAAATGCCAGATGAACGCTGCCAGCCCCTTGGGTGGCGTGGTCACGTTGCCTTCGGGATAGGGGTCAACGCGCGTTTCAAAGTAACGAAACAACGGCGCGAGCATACGCGAGAGCATGGCGAGTCCTTATGTTACTTATCGATTGATGACGGACTGGAGGGTTGGCGACGCAGCAGCCAGCGGGCCCAAAACGGGGCAACGAGCATCAGCGTCACCATGCGCAGCAAATGATGAAACGCAACAAAAACAGGGTCGATATCCAGCGCTACGGCGAGAATCGCCATCTCGCCGATCCCACCTGGGGCCAGCGCCAGAAGCGCCACGTCTCGCCCGACGCCGAGCAGCTGATGAATCAATTCGGCAAACACAGCCAGCACAGCAAGCGCCAACAGCGTGGCCACGCCGGACTGCCATAAATAGCGGCCCAGCAGTCGTCGCGTCATGCCTTTAAAGCGCGAACCTATCGCACTGCCCAACACCCACAGCATCAGGTTCATGCCCCAATCGGGCAGAGTGAGGCTTGCAATATCAAAGCCAGATAACAACGCAGCGGCCAGCAATGGCGCGAGCAAGGCAGCGCTGGGTAGACGTAACCAACGCCCCAGCGGCAGCAACAAGGGTATGCTCAGGAGCATCCAGCCATGCTCAAGGGTGGTGTTTTCAGGGCCTACCGCGCCACTACCGCCCTCAAAACTCCAGAACAACGGTGGCAGGAACAAAATCACCAGAATGATACGCAGCGACTGGGCCACCGCAATCCGTTGCGCATCACCGCCGCATTTGTCACCGAGCATGATCATGGCCGTCATGGCACCAGGCGAGGCGCCAAACCAGGCGCTGACCGGATCGAACCCACAACGGCGATACCAGGCAGCAGCCACCGCTGTCGAGGCAGCCACTCCCACCAGCAACAGCCCAGCGGATAGCGGCCAGTCCACCACACGGTGGGCAAGCTGTGGCGTTACCTGACTGCCCAGCACCAACCCCATCACCGCTAAAAACACGTTGCGCAGCGGCTCGGGCACGGCAACGTTAACCCCCTGAGAAGATGCCAGCAGATTGGCAATCATGGGGCCCAGCATCCAGGCAAGCGGTAAGCCGCTCAGCTCAAACAAAAAGCCACCCACCGCGCCAATGGCGAGTGAGCTGGCCAGCGCTTTTACATTCCCCGGATGTAACCTGATCCCCGCCACCTTGACTCCCTACCCATCGTCCCTGGTTGCCACCGACTCAATCATTATCCTGCTAACATCGAACCTAGCTTACCACTGATCGTATTGACTTGGGGGAGTCAGTAAGGCTGGGGGATTTCGCCATCATCTTCGCCATCGTCGCGCATGCGCGCCTGGCGATCGGCTTCTTCCTCTTTGGCGTCGTCGATCACTTCCATTAGTTCATCCACGTCGGCGATGTGGGTATCAAAGTCGAATTGGCCGGTGAGCTTGCTGTCGGGGTGCAGTTCGCCGGATTCGTATAGCGCCCACATTTCTTTACCGTAATGGGTATCAAGAAGTGCGGGCGCGTACTGGCCGAAGTAGTTGCGCATGTTATCCACATCGCGGTACAGCAT
>JAIVHM010000010.1 GCA_020201095.1 Halomonas sp.
GAAAGTGTCTGCTCAAGGGTTTTGAAGTCTGCTTGCTTCATGGCATGCTCCAGAGGAAGGCTTCACATACAGTATTTTATACAGTATATTTAAAGCATATCAACAGAAGATGCCAACATAGCCATATATAGACAGTATCAAGAAAGACATCGGTTGACGCAATACCACCAGGGTCAACGCCAATCATTTTGAGATCTATATCACTCCTATGAACTTACCAAGGGATCGCTTCCCTGCTACATAGGAGTGCCGCTTATGCCACCACCCTGCTTTAAATGCGCTGAAACGCGCATGCTCAACCTTGATACCGCGCAAACGGATAGGCAGCACGGGGATTTGCCTGGTCGGTAGGGAAGATCAGCCGCCGTCACGTGGCCTTTGTCGATAGCCAACGCGCGCTTTTCGTTCGTTAAACTGTCCCGGTCATGAAGACTGATAACAGCGATACAGAGCTTCCGTCTGATGTTTCAGTGCCCGAGATTGTGGGGGGCGCTGAAAATGACTCATGCGTATACCGATTTTCGAAAAGTAGCCGTAGGTAGTCGTGTGCTGTGCACAATCCGTGGAACTGACGTGTGCTTAATAAAACCTGATATTTCGTGACTTGAGTCAAGCTGCGACTACTTGTCTCGTGTGCCAGCCTTGTTTCAGGTCTATCATAAAAGCAGATATAGTTATTTCGTTAGAGGAAAAAGTTATGAAAAAAACGATAGCCTACCTTTTTACGTCTTTAGGCGTCTCAATGGTTTTAGGTGCTGTACCTGTGCTTGCGGAAGAGGCTGAGGCTTACCGTGAGACAAAGCTGGGGTTGTATGTTTCAGCTAAAGAAGCCTATGAATTAATACAGGAAGATGACCGTGCTGTACTGATCGATGTTCGCGACCCGATCGAAATAAAATTCACAGGCTTTGCTGAGCCCACAAATATTCATGTGCCCTGGGTACTAGCTGATCCTGAGGACTTCGATGAGAAATCAGAAACATGGCACTCAAAAAAGAATGAAGAGTTCGAAGCGCAAGTTAAGGAAAAAATTGAAGCGCTGGGCGTAGTTCAGGACGATCCAATTATTGTTATGTGTCGCTCGGGGGCTACCCGGAGTGCTCCCGCTGCCGATGTAATTACAGAAATGGGGTACAGCGAAGTCTATTCTGTAACCGATGGATTTGAGGGAGGGAAGCTGGAGGATGGTGACTCTCGGGGTGTTAGAGCTAAGGATGGATGGCGTAATTCAGGGCTGCCCTGGAGCTATAAAATTAATCCTGGTGTAGCTTGGCAACCCGAAAATTGATGCTTTACTGTTAAAGCAATTCCTAATTTTAGATGCGGCAGAGATTAACCGCGCCAATAATGAGGTGGATATATGAAGATAACATTCACACTATTAACTATTATGCTTGCAGGTTTATCTAGTCACGCAATTGCGGATAAACACTCTGATGAACAACATGACGACGAAGCTCTAGTGATCCTCACTAGTGACTCTCTTGAAACTCAAGGCATGGTGATGATTCTAGCAAACGCGATGCAACAACAGGGTGCTGATCTGGATATATTGCTTTGCGATGCCGCAGGCAATCTGGCTGTGGAAGACTATGAAAGTCCCAATGCTATTACTACACCCCCGAGTAATCCGGCAGGCCAGGTCAAGCCAGAAGGCATTCTAAAAATGTTGATGGAAAATGGCGCGAACGTCGATGTTTGTGCCATTTACCTACCCAACAGCGAGTATGACGAAAACAATCTTCTTGAGGGGGTTGGTGTCGCGACGCCTGAAAAAATTGGACAAAAAATGCTTGATCCAAACATACATGTTCATAGTTTCTGAACGTCCATGATAATTTTGAGGAGCTAAGTATGAAAAGCAATGTAGGCGGTATCGATAAGATCTTACGCATCCTGGTAGGTGTTTTACTCATTTTTCTAGCTCTCTTTGGCACTATTGGCGTTTGGGGCTGGATTGGCGTAGTGCCGTTGGCAACAGGGCTGTTCAATTTTTGTCCGGCTTATAAGCTGCTTGGCATTAATACGTGTAAGAGTTAGTTGTTGATGCTCACTCTTCTGAGAATTTAAGGAGCAGCGTCCGTCACTCAGTGTGATGGACGCTTATTTTTATTAATTGAACTTGTTATAAATCTGGCACTCATTTTTATAAAATGACTAATTCAGTTGTTTATTGTTTCCGAATGATCAGCTCTGTTACTCATAATTTGGCGAGCGTGACATCTTGCCAATGCCTGGATTAAAGCGATTAGTTGGGTCGAGCTGGCGGTAAAAGTTTGCCAAGTCTTCTTTAGCAGGATAAAGATGCCCGACATTATGCTCGGCGGGGTACTCCGCACCTCGCTTGTCTAAAATGTCGAGCATGGCATTTTTAAGAGCATTTACATCAGCTCCGCGACGGAAAATATAATCTTGATGGAATACATGGCAGAAAAAATGGCCATAATAGAGTCGATGAACAATATCTTTCGAAATGCTTTCGGGGAGTTGCTCGAACCATTCAGGATCATTGCGGGATAACGCAATATCCAGTGCAAGTATGTCTTCAACGTTTTTGTGGTGAATAGTGCGGTACCGCACTGCCGCCCCAGCCGCAGCAAAACGGTGCAGCATGGCACGCTCGCCTTCATCCGATGTGCATTGGAACCAGGCATTGTGATCAAAGCATTCGTCAAGGAAATGTTCAGTTTCCTCGCGCATATCCCCATTAACCCGGATGATCAGGTGATGCTCGTACGCGTCGCGCCAGGTGTGAAGACGTTTAGGCAACGGCGAAGGAAGCAGACGTGAAGCGGCCTGGAGGATATGGTCTGAAAAGGGTGCGGGTAAAAAAGTAACCTTGCGAAATAGGTTATCAATTCTGGTTTTAAGCTTGAATGCAGCTGGTAGACGCTGCGTGCCTAACCATTTAATGATCAGGAAGCTGTCCTTGCCATAGCGTTTAGCTACGTCAAAAAGTTCTCGGTGCAAGTATTCTGTGGTGATCGGTAAACGAGAAGCCTCTTTCAGGAAGCGAAAGCGGAAGTCAGAAAGTTGTTGTGTCTTATTGGTGCCTACATAGTAGGTCGTCACGTCTTTTTCCTGCTCGAAAGTATCCAGACGTACGGCAAACACAACCACTTTACCGGCACTGCCAGACGCGCCATGAAGTAAGCGTGGATCATTGTTATATCTGGCCGCTCCGGGCTGGTCGGCGCCACGAATAATGGTCTGGTAGTTATCATCAGACGCCTTACCCACACCATGGTGAACACTTGCATCTGGGAAATACCCCTTCTCGACCTTGGGTAGAATGTCTTCGGGTAACTCGCCCAAGTCGATGCCAAGTTCATTGATCAGTTCAAGCTCGTTGTCCGCATTCACTCGCGCGTAAAGTGCAAGCTCTGTGTAGGCTGGACCGCGCCGACATAGTGCGCCTCCCGAATTATTGCATACACCGCCGACTACCGTTGCCCCTAAGGATGTAGAGCCAATCACGGAGTGGGGCTCTCGGCCCATGGGCGCCAACTTTTGGCTGAGCTCAAATAGGGTTGCACCGGGTAAAGCCACTACCTGCTTGCCTTCTTCAAGAAAGTGCAAGCCTTTCAAGCGCATAGTGCTGATGACCACCATTGGACGCGAGTATTCGTCTTTAGGCGTTGAACCTTCAGTAAGCCCTGTGTTGGCGGCTTGAGGAATCACAACGGCATCATTTTGATGGCACGCTTTGAGGATGTTCCACAGTGCAAGTAGAGTGGTGGGGTATACAACGGCTGAGGCTATGCCGTGGCCGGAACGGTAGCCGGTTTCGTGAGAGCGTTTGATGGCGTCGTCAATGATGACATTATCGCTGCCCGTTGCGGTAGAAAGGTCGTCGATGAGTGTTGATACGTCCATAGATAACTCCCATACCTGTTTTTGTTGTCGAAAAACAGTTCGTTGTAAACGCAGTCAGTGTTACGAACAAATTATAAGATGCATTTTACCCAATTCTTATGACCCTGGTTATAAATATACGTTTATTCATTAGCGCGTAAAGCATTGCTCACTAGGGCGGTGCTGGTATTGATGTTTCAATCTTAAGCATAATCTATGCAGCATTGATGAGACTCAGCTCATGATGTTCATTCCACACCCAACGTCGAAGAGCCTTTTTCAGTGTATGCTGTGTTGAAATGCATACATAGCAAAAAACGCTAATGCTAATGTAGTGGCAGCAGCATTAGGGGAAGCAGCTTTGAAGGCGTCGGGTATTAGTTCAGCGAACACCATCCATATCATGGCTCCTGCAGCCAGTCCAAGACCGATTGGCAAAAAAGGTGAAAACCAAGTGACGAAAATGAATGCTGGAACTGCCATTAGTGGCTGAGGCAAGCTGGTAAAAATACTCCAGCCTCCTGCTTTCCAGACTGACATTCCCCTTGGGATTAACACCAAGCTGATAGCGAGTCCCTCAGGAATGTTGTGAATAGCGATAGCTGAACTAATGAATAGGCCAAGTGATTCTCCACCCCCATATGAGACACCTACTCCCACTCCTTCGGCAAAAGAGTGAACTGTCATTATACCTAAAATGAGTAATGCCTTGCGCGCACTTGCACCACTTAGTTCGCCCACATTAGGCGCACCGCGTCGTTCAATTAATTTGTCTGATATGACGACAAGCAGCAATCCTAAAGCCATACCTAGCAGCGTCAGCCAGGGGGCGTCTTGGCTTCCTTCACTAACCAGGCTATGACTGGCGGCTAGCATTAATCCGGCAGCCAATGCATTGAATATGCTTAGCCAGAAAGGGCTGAAATTTTTTACAAATAGGAACGGTAGTGCACCTAAGCCGGTAGCAATAGCCGTAATCATTGCAGCCACAAACACAACCCAGAGCGTGATATCGATAGACATTTTTTCCTTTTCCTATTAAGAAAAATGTTGATACAGCTGTTGATTGCTATCGAATGGATTGAGAGCTGTAGGTATGATGAACTTAATATCCATATTTGCTATGGAAATTAGGTTATGACTTTTTAAGTATAGTCTTCAGCGCTTACCTCGTCTACTCCGTAGTTAAGTGATATTGATTTTTGTTATCTATTAAGTTAGCGGATGAGGTTTCTGATTTTTGAATTGCTTCATTTAAGTTGTAGCAAGCGAATGACATGCTATATGTGTCCAGAGACAGAGTTTTTAAACTATCGAAAGAGTTAGAGTCATCTGTTACTCAGATATCCAGAGAGTTGGGCTCTAAATTTTATTTAATCATACTGAACACTATACAAAATAGAGCGTCTATTCCCGCTTCTTTATCATTGAGCGAAAGAAGTGAATGACTGTACGTATGGCAATTGATCAGCGTCCCAGCCAAGCTTTATTGGGTCATCGATAATATTGACCTGGGTACCGTTGGGTATTTGCGCAAATACGGCTTTAATATCGTCGGGGTGCATACGGATACAACCTCGACTGGCGCGCATGCCAATGCCATCTGGTTGGTTAGTGCCGTGGATTAAATAGCCAGGAATATCCAATAAGATGGCGTGCTGACCAAGGGGGTTATCGGGCCCTGGCGGAACGACGTCGGGCGGTGGGTCGCCGCGTTCAGCCGCTTCTTGGCGAACGGATTCGGGAGGATACCAAGCGGGGTCTTCAAGGCGCATGGTAGTTTCAGTAATCCCCAATGGGGTATCGAATCCATCGCGTCCGATGCCAATAGGGTAGGTCTCAACGCGAGGTGTTTCTCCATCTTGCACCTCGGGATAGTAGTAAAGTCGCAGCTCCGCGATATTGATAACCACTCCTTTACGCTCGACATCCGGCAGTATGTGCTGCGCTGGAATCTGAACCTGCGTTCCTTTCCCGGGAACCCAAAGACTGGTGTCGGGATTGGCCCGTCGAATTTCCTCGTAGCCGACACCGTGTGCGTGAGCAATATCGAGCAGGGTATCTTCTTCGTCCTCTACGTTGACGGTGTAGGTCTCGCCCACGATGTTGCCGGTTTCAGGCAACGGGTAATGGCCTTGTGGCAGTGATGGCTCGGCAAAAGCTGGAGCTGAAACAAGCCACAATGCCACTATAAATACGCAGCTAAGCAGAAGACCGCGGCATGTAGTTTTTACAAAAAAAGAGCTCATAAGAAACGTTACTCACTATATGACTAAAAACTCATTAGGCATGATGAACATTAACTGTAAATGAAGGGCGGATCATGGTGGCTCTTGGCATGTTTTGATCTTTTGGCTGCAAAATGTAGGCTGCCTCATATTAACTTCATCCTTGAATGGCATACTGCTGATAGAAACAACTTTCTATACCCTTGAGGAGTAAGTATGCGGGTATTACTGGTCGAGGATGATGCCCCGGTAGCGGCTGGCGTCGAAGCAGGATTGGCGCTGAGCGGCTTTGTGGTTGATAACGTCACTACCCTGGATGCTGCGAAAGGCGCGCTAGCCACAATTAACTACGATGCGGTCATTCTTGACCGCCGGCTGCCTGATGGAGATGGTTTGACGTTATTGAAGCATTGGCGTCGTTCGAGCGTGGCGACGCCAGTGCTGATGCTAACGGCTCGAGATGCGGTAGCGAGCCGCGTCGAGGGCCTTCAGGGAGGCGCAGACGACTATTTGATCAAGCCGTTTGATCTTGACGAGTTAACCGCCCGGCTACAATCGCTTTTACGCCGCACGGCAGGGCAAGTGGATCACGCCATTCGTCACGGTAGCCTGGCATTAGACCCCGTTACACGTAGCGTCACGCTTGATGGAGAACCCGTCGTCCTGTTGCGACGCGAGTTGATGCTGTTGGAAGCCCTGATTCGCGCTCGCGGGCGAATTCTGAGTGCCGATCAATTGAAGGACTGTCTTTACGGTATTGATGATGAGATCGAAAGTAATGCGATTAATGTGCACATCTACCAACTGCGTCGCAAGTTGGGGCGCAACGTGATCGAAACCGTGCGAGGTGTGGGCTATCGACTTGGTGAACGCAACAGCGAAGCGACCCCATGAATCTGCGCGTACGCCTTGTGGCCACGCTCGGGATTACGCTTATGCTGCTATGGGGGATTACGGCAGCATGGTCAATGCGCGACCTGTCGACCCAGCTTGAGCATTCACTTGACCAGCGTCTGGCGCAATCGGCGCGGATGGTGTCAGGTCTGTTGGATCGCGTGCCTGCAACGTCTTGGAACGGTGAAAGAGACGGAACGTCAGCTATTCCCTCACTCGATGGTATTGCATGTCGTGTATCGTCACTTCGTGGCCAAGTGGTGGCGGGCACCCACCCTGAGATGAATGACGTGCTTGCTGTTGAGGCTGAGGGATATCGTTATCGCGAGCACAACGGGCAGCGCTGGCGTGTTTACACGTTAGTCGATGACGACAAACGTATTACGGTGGCAGATCGTCTGAAAGAGAGAGAAGCACTGCTGCAGCAGGTTCGTCGGGCCGCGCTTTACCCGTTTCTACTGGCGCTAGTGGGCAGTCTTGTTGCGCTATGGTGGGGAGTGACACGCGGGCTCGCACCTCTTTCTAGGTTACAATGGCGACTCCTGTCACGGAACCATGACGACCTTTCGGCATTGCCAGTCCGTGGGTTGCCAGGTGAAGTTCGCCCACTGATAGATAGCTTCAATAAGTTACTGTCACGAACGCGACGTATGCTTGAGTTGGAGCAGCGCTTTACCGACGATGCCGCCCATGAGCTGCGAACACCACTGACCGCTATTCGCACGCATCTACAAATTGCTCGACGCGTCGATGGTCATCGGCAGTATGAAGCGCTGCAGCAGGCTGAGGCTGGGGTAGATCGGCTAACCAAAACGCTAGGTCAGCTATTGTTGTTGGCGCGCATGGAAAGCGAAGAGATCACACGGGTTAGTCAATCCGATCTCACTCCTGTTGGTGAAGCGCTGGCGACAGCGATGGCAGAAACCGGTAGTAATGACAATTGCCAGTATGACCAAAGCGTGAACTTGGTACGTGTCGCCCTATCGGAGGCGCTTTTGGTGACTGTTCTACGCAACTTGCTTGAGAATGCGATGCGTCACGGAGCGTTCGGTGCGCCGATAGAAATTGCCGCACAGGAATCAGAGGGAATGGCCGTCATCGATATCGTCAGTCAAGGGAAAACCATTGATGCTGAACAACTCGCCCGCCTGACGGAGCGCTTTAACCGAGGAGATCATCCTCAAGGAAGTGGCCTGGGTCTTTCGATCGTTGAGGCGATTGTCACCCGGGTAGGTGGCCGGGTGACATTCGCGTCTGGCAAAGGTGTTGGGCTAAGGGTGACGCTCGAATTGCCTTCGGGTTAACCCCGTTTAGTTCAAGGCGTATCGCTTCCCATAATGGCACGGAGCTTATCTGGCGAGGGTGCACCCATCACACTGTGTACGTCACCGTTGTCATCCTGATAAAAAGTTGCTGGCGTTGCGTGAAGTTGACCGTCGCGCATTAGCTGGGTGTTTTCACTCACCCACTGCTCGCTTTGGTCGTCACCTTGATTTTTCGGCATGGCATCGTTGCGGTAATGCTCAGCCAGCGCTTCGCCAGAATTATCCGCATTGAGTATCGCGGCTGCCTTTTCAGGACTGTCTGCTTTGAGAATACCTACCATCAAATGACGAATCTGAACGTCACCGCTTTCAACCCAAGGTTGGGCGTCTTCCCACAGTTGGCGGCAGTAAGGACAGTTGGGGTCACTAAAGGTATATACGATACGGGGTGCCTCTTTATCGCCATCGCGCACCCAGTGTTGACTATCCATTTCTTGCCACAACTCGGCGTTTCTTTGACCGTTGACGCGTTGCTCTAACCGCTCAGATGAAACGTCCTGACCCTCGGCATTGATCAGCGTACCTACCACGGCATGCTCGCCTCCCGAGGTAAGGTATGCCGCGACAGTCTGGCCACGAGCGCTGGCGGCATACCCAGTAAGCCCGTCCGGCGCATCGAATTCACCATGAATCGTGAGACCTTGCTGTTGGAGCTGTTGAATGGGGTCAGGCCACTCACCGGCAGTCGCATGCAGGCTTGTCGCCAGAGCGATGCCCGCCCCAAGTGTTAGAGTGAGGCGTAGCGGCGTCATACAGTTATAGAAAACGGACATTTGCGTTATTTCCGTAGTGAGTAAGTTATAGGTTGAAAAGCTCAAGGCTGCGATCGAGCGTGGCGCGAGACAGCTCCCCAAAGTGGGTGTCGACAAGCGTGCCATCGGCGTTGTAATAAAGCGTGGTGGGCATGGCCATAGCGCCCACGTCATGGCCGAGCGCATTGTTCCGGTCGAGGTAAACATTATCGAGGGTGAGTGACTCTTGCTGTAAAAAGGCATTAACAGTACTGAGGTTCTCGCCCTGATTGACGAACACGAACATCACGTCGTCTCGCTCTTGTTGAGCCTGCTCAAATACAGGCATTTCGCGTCGACACGGCGGGCACCAGCTGGCCCAAAGATTGACCACCATGGGGCGATCAGCTTCGCTTAGCACAGCGGGAAGTGTCACGTCGTCATGCTCAAGTGTGGTTAACGGCGTCGGAGGAATGCTAGCACCTTGAGATACCATGAGGGCCAGTGCACCCGCCGTCAGCGACCAGGTCAGAGCCCCTGAGATTACGGCAATCCCGAGTGGCCTTCGCTCGCGGGGTTGGCGCCATAGCCGCCAAACTAGATACACCAAGGCGACGACAACGCCAGCTAGCGGCTCGAAGCCGCGATCGCGTATGTCGAGCCAAGACCAGAATGTGTCGTAGCTCCCCCCATATTGGACGATGAAAAAGAGTCGTGCCCCGATGACTCCCAAAAGCACGGCATTGAAGACGCTATCGCCGACGTTGATCTTTCGACGGCGGCCTAGCCAGCTTCCGACGATCAGTGCGACAACTATCGAAAGCATCAGCAAAAGCTGCCCCACGCTCAGACCTAACGGGCCGATGGCGAGGCTGCGATCTAGAGGACTCATGAACCACCCCCGGTGGTATTACTGCTGGTTTGTTTGGCTTCAGCGAAGCGCTCCAGAAAGTCGTCAGCGTCTAGCTCGCCAATAATGCGCGCACTGCGTCGCTCCTGCCCGTCAGAGCCGAACCACATTAGCGTCGGCGGCCCGACGATGCCGAAGTGCTCCATGATCTCCTTGTCAGACGCGTCGTAGTCGGTCACATCAATACTTAACCGTTGTACATCCTTTAGTTCGGCCTGAACGGTGGGGTCGGCGAAAACTTCCTGTTCGATCACCTCGCAGGAGATACACCAGTCGGCTGTAAATTCGACGAGCGTCATCTGATCGCTAACTTCAGTCTGGGCAACACGAGCGTTAAGCGTGGCCAAATCGTCGACCTCATCGAAGGTAAGAGGTTGTTCGGCGTTTGATGACGACGCTGCTGTGGTTAAGCCATCGTTGGTGGACGTATAAACTGCTAGCGGGCGCCAGGGATCAGAAGCGCCACCGGCAGCGCCGATTAACATTAACGCGCTCCATAAACCCATGATTACCGCGCTTGCGGTTGCCGTTTGAGAGGCCACAATTGAGGCGTTGTCACCTCGTGCCATGGTCTTTAACGAAACGGCAAAACCCAGCCCCAATGCACCCCATAGAGCCAGGACGATGGCATCAGGTACCACGCGAGCCACAAACCAGATCGCCATCCCTAGTAATACAAAGCCGAAAATCGCTCTGATGCGAACCATCCAGGCACCCGGTTTAGGCAGTAACTGGCTACCCACGGTGCCGATCAGGATTAGTGGTAGGCCCATCCCGAGACCAAGCGATAGCAGGGCTGCACCGCCCAACCAGGGGTTGCCACTATCGGCGATAAACAGCAACGCTCCCGCTAGCGGCGCGGTCATGCAGGGACCCACCAGCAGAGCAGAGAGCACGCCCATGATGGCAACTCCCTTCAAGCGCCCACCGCGTTGACGCGACATGCCTGAATCAAGCCGCTGGCGAAGTGCTCGCGGCAGCTCTAATTCGAACAAGCCGAACATGGCTAGGGCGAGAACAATAAACAGTAGCGAGAACAGGCCGATAAACCAGACGTTCTGAAACAGCATCTGTAGATTAGCGCCTGCCATAGCAGCGGCCACGCCGAGTAACGCATAGGTGGCTGCCATGGGCAGGACGAAGGCAGTAGACATCACGAAGCCTGCCGCTCGGTGGTTCTCGCCCACCTCTCGTCGCCCTACTATCAGGCTCGACAGGATCGGTATCATCGGCAACACACAGGGCGTGAACGTTAGTAAAAGTCCCATGCCGAAAAATGCCGCCAGCGTCCAGAGCCCATTACCCCCGGCCAGTTGCGCCGCCAGTTGCTGATCTTCCGCCATCGTATTGTCTGGGTCGGAAGTGGGGCTTGCTTCAGATGAGGATTTGTTCGTGGCCTCCGATGGCTCGTCCGTTTGAGATATGTCCTGGCCAGCAGACGCTAAATCAAAGGTCTGTTCCTGAGGTGGATAGCAAAGACCCGCATCTGCGCAGCCCTGCCAGCGAAGAGTGATCGTTTCAGCGTTGCCAGGCTGAGCGGTCATACTCAACGAATGTCGATAGACCTCAGAGCGTCCAAAATACTCGTCCTCAATGGTTTCCCCGTCAGGTATATCAAGCGATAGTTCGCGTCCTTCAGCCTCGGCATAAAAACGGTTGCGGTAAAGGTAATAATCGGGCTCGATCTGCCAATCAATCTCTAATGATTCACCATCATGACTAAGTGTTGGCTTGAAGGCCTGCTCTGGAGGAAGAACGCTCTCCTGCTGACCAAAAACAGATTGCGCGTTGGCTATTGTGGTAACACATAGCAAACCCAGTATCAGCGCCCCCTGGAGATGTCTCAAACGCATGGCACCTTGTGGCGGCCTGTTCATAGCTCGCATTTCCAGCACTCCTATTTTGATGCTGGCTAGCGTGGCTGATGCGGATGAGCTGAATATGAAGCTTCTTGGTCGCAGAAACTGAACCACCTTCAAACCTGAGTGCATAGCTCTTTCAGATTCCTTTGGACGGGTATTAGCGGTGCCTGCCATCGCCCCGCTGGATATGCCGGGTGTCGATAATAGCGCGATGGATGGCTATGCACTTCGAATGACGGACTATCAGGCTGCCCATCAGCGGGGTGGATTGCCGGTCGTGCAGCGGGTACCCGCTGGGGCTGGCGTTTTAGCGTTGCCTGAGGGCGGGTGCGCGCGCATCTTTACTGGTGCACCAGTCCCCCTTGGGGCCGATACAGTGGTACCCCAAGAGCGGGTGACATTGGACCTTCAGGGGCATATCCACGTTGATGGTGTACTTGAGCCAGGGGCGAATATTCGCAAGCAAAGTGAAGAAACCAAGGCCGGTAGTACCTTACTGCCTAAAGGTAACTATCTTGATGCGCCTGCTATTGCCCTATTGGTAAGTCACGGCATTCATAACGTCGTAGTCAATCGACGCCTTCGCGTTGCCTTGTTCTCAACGGGTGACGAACTGATCGAAACCGGGGCCTCGCGCGCCCCGGGGCAGGTATACGACAGTAATCGGGCGATGCTCAATGTGCTACTCAGACAAGCAAATTGCGAGGTGGTGGTTAATCGCGTTGCCGGGCAATCCTGTTGCGTCGCTGGTTGGCTGGCAACTCCTGGGACGGCCTTTTGTTCATGCGATGCAGAACGGGCGGGTAGAGGCTCTGGAGCATTACCCGGTAACGGCAGGATTTACACGTCGAGGGCCACGCGGGCGCTGTGAGCTATTGCGCGTGGTGCTTGAGTGGCAAGGCGGGATGCACATTGCCTAACTCGCCGGAGGGCAGGGGTCTCATATGCTCTCTGGGGCAAGTCAAGCAAGGGGTTACTTAATGGTTCATGCAGAGACAGATATTCTTGAAGGTACTACCTACCCGTACTATCCCGTTAATCAATTTATCTCTTAGCGTGATACATATGGGCTTATGCATCCCCGACGTTGCAGAATCTCACCGATCGCGGCGATTATTTTTGGGTGAATTGCCAGCTAATCTATATTAGCGTGAATGCATATCTTTGTAATGCGCTATGGAAGAAAGTTCGCCGGGAGGTAAGTCCATGATACATAAAGAGCACCATCGGTCTCATCGGGCCGGTTGGCTACGTGCTGCTGTGCTGGGCGCGAACGATGGTATTGTTTCCACCAGCAGCCTAATTTTGGGCGTTGCAGCAGCGAATACGGCTCAAAGCGATATCATGTTGGCGGGCGTGGCGGGGCTAGTGGCAGGCGCAATGTCGATGGCGGCTGGAGAGTATGTGTCGGAACCTTTACCACTGGCGCGCTATTGCCTTTGCTGGTGGCCTGGTGGGCCCCGTCATCACAGCTAATCCTGTTTGTGTCACTTTTTTCGCTATGCTTTCTAGCTTTATTGGGTGCCACTGCAGCGCGGGCAGGTGGCGCGCCGATCATCAAGGCTGCCGTGCGAGTCATGTTCTGGGGAGCATTGGCGATGGCCTTAACATCTGCCATAGGACGGTTGTTTGGAGTAGTGGCTTAACTAAGTCAACTGTTGAGACTGCCCCCAAACTGTTAGGCCATCTTCTAACAATTTCCCAGTTACCCTCTAGTATGTAATCCGTTTAAACGCAAATAGCAACTAATAGGCCAACAAACGTGGTACTCCCTCTCGGGACTGCTTTGCGAGTGTCGGATTTTCAGGCTGCTTTATCAATAGTTGACTAGCCTAGGTGCATGCAAGGCGGTCGTCGACTATTCTTGAGTCATTAACGGCTTGTTACACGGGATACTTGGCGGATTGTTGCCTGGAGCCCATTCCGACTTCCGGAGGCTCTTAACGTGGAATTCAAGGATTACTATCAGGTTCTCGGCGTGGTGAAGACCGCATCAGCTGAGGAGATAAAAAAAGCTTACCGCAAGTTAGCACGCAAGTTTCATCCTGATGTTAGCAAGGAGCCGGATGCAGAGTTGCGTATGCAGGAAATCAATGAGGCCAAGGCAGTGCTGTCTGATCCTGAGAAGCGTCTCGCCTATGACCAGTTGGCTCAGCAGTATCATTCTGGACAGGATTTCCAGCCACCTCCAAATTGGGATGCCGGTTTTGAGTTCAGCGGGCGTGGCTTTGAGGAAGCCGACCTCGGTGAGTTCAGTGACTTCTTTGCCAACCTCTTTGGCCATGGTGGGCGGCAAAGAGCAGAAGGGCGCGGCTACAAGATACGCGGCGACGATCGTCACGCCAAAGTTGTTATTGATCTCGAAGATGCCTACCTAGGGGCTACCCGTTCAATTACGCTGCATGCGCCGCAGGTCGATGCACATGGTCGCCTAAGTTCGAAAAAACATACGCTCAACGTGCGGATACCCAAGGGTGTTAAAGCGGGCCAGCATATCCGTCTCTCGGGTCAGGGGAACCCCGGTATCAGTGGTGGGCCGGCGGGAGATCTGTTTCTTGAGATCCATTTTACCCCGAATCCTCGCTATCGGATTGAAGGCCGGGATATATATCAAACAGTACCGGTTACGCCCTGGGAGGCTGCTCTTGGGGGCAGCATCGAGACTCCAACCCCATCTGGGGTGGTGAAGTTGAAGGTGCCTGCGGGCTCGCAATCTGGGCGACGGTTACGTTTAAAAGGTCGTGGAATTCCCGGGGCTGCACCGGGCGACCTGTATGTGGAGCTTGAGGTAGTGCTACCCCCGGCGGATAGTGATAAAGCACGGCAACTGTATGAAGCTATGGCGCAGGAACTGGCTTTCGACCCGCGTCAAAGTAAAGGAGGCTAGGCCATGGTACAGCAGACTATTACCAGCGGAGATCTGGTCGACGAAGCGACTCTGACTCTCGAAGAGTTGGCCCGTGCCTGCTCGGTGGAAACTGACTGGGTCATCGAGCACATTGAGAGTGGCCTACTGGCTGATGGTTCTCCCTATGTAGCGAGCTGGCGCTTCACAAGTCATGATCTGACCCGAGCTCGTCGGATGTATCAGTTGGAACGCGATTTTGAGGCCGCGCCAGAACTTGCCGCATTGGCAGCCGACCTTATCGAGGAAAACCAGCGACTTAAAGAACGATTGCGGTCTGCGGGGCTTTAAGAAAGTTCCGCGCTGATCAGATAGTCACTAAGCCGACGACGCCAGCTATATGATTAACGCATAGCGCATAAAGCATTAGTGTCATTAATGTGAATTTATGAGTTCAAGATTAGAGGAGCTGAACTACTTAATCGGGCTGGCTTGTGCAATGATGACGAACGTTAAAGTATATTGATTTTTAGTTATTTTTTTAATGCTATTTGATTGGTTTAATGGTTTCTATAGTTCTTTATTTATAAATAAAGCATAAAAATTGATACGTGTCATGGAAGTTTGGTTTTATTCGATACTATTATGTGATCTGATACTCCATACGATCTTTCTTTTTATAGAGACACATGCCCATGAACGACCTGAAAGCTCTTACTTTTTTACCCCAAGAGCAAATAGTTTTATCCTATACCCACGAAAAAAATGAACTAAATCGCTACCGACGTCTAGCACTAACTTTTCTACCCTTTGATTCGTCTGTCAGTGGGTTGATGAATGCTATTG
>JAIVHM010000159.1 GCA_020201095.1 Halomonas sp.
GGTGGCTACTTAACCGATGCCTTCTGGTCAGAAGAGGGGTTGGGCTGGCGCAATTTTGCCAAGGCGACTCATCCCACCTTTTGGGTGTGGAAGAATGAATGGTTCCTGCGCTTGATGACCGAAGAGGTAGAGATGCCCTGGGATTGGCCGGTGGAGGTTAACTTCCACGAGGCTAAAGCCTTCTGTAACTGGAAAAGCCAGCAGACAGGCCAACCTGTGCGTATGCCAACGGAAGATGAGTGGCATCGCCTGGCGGAGGAAGCGGGTGTCTCCGAGCTTGAGAGTGATCAGCCGGCCAACGCCAACCTGCACTTGGATCATGGCGCCTCTTCTTGCCCGGTCACGCGCTTCCAGCACGGCCAGTGGTTCGATGTGGTGGGCAATGTATGGCAGTGGGTAGAAACACCGACTTACCCGTTCCCAGGTTTTGACGTGCATCCACTCTACGATGACTTCACCACCCCGACGTTCGACAACCAGCACAACCTGATCAAGGGCGGCTCCTGGATTTCCTGCGGCAACGAAACCCGCCTAAGCGCACGCTACGCGTTCCGCCGCCATTTCTTCCAGCATGCGGGTTTCCGCTATGTGGTCTCCGATGCCGAAGTCACGCTGCCCAGTGCTTATTACGAAAGCAATACCCGTATGGCGGAGTACGCGGAATTTCATTATGGCGACGAATGGTTTGGGGTTGCCAACTTCCCGCAGGCCTTGGCCAACAAGGCGCTAGCCGCCATGGCTGGTCGTCAAAAGAAACGCGCCCTGGATTTGGGCTGCGCCAGTGGTCGTGGCAGCTTTGAGCTGGCCCGTGAATTTGCGCATGTGGATGGCGTGGACTTTTCGGCTAACTTTATTCGTCAGGGCGTGGAAATGGCGGAGCAGCAAGTGCTACGTTATACCCGCACCGAAGAGGGCGGGCTGGTCAGCTACCAGGAGCGCACGCTGGCAAGTATGGGGCTGGAAACGGTGGCCGATCGGGTCAGCTTCCACCAGGGCGATGCGTGCAACCTCAAGCCGCAGTTCAGCGAATATGACTTAGTGCTGGCCGCGAACCTGATCGATCGGCTCTACAAGCCTGCCCAGTTCCTGCAGACCATTCATCAGCGTATCAATGCCGGTGGCATCCTGATGATTGCATCGCCGTATACTTGGCTGGAAGAGTACACGCCGATGGAGGAGTGGATCGGTGGGTTCAAGAAAAACGGCGAAAACTTCAGCACCCTGGATGGCCTGAAGGAGCTGCTTGAGCCCCACTTCAAAATGATCAGCGAGCCCGAGAAAGTGCCCTTTGTGATCCGCGAGACCATGCATAAATATCAGCATAGCCTCTCGGAAGTCACGCTGTGGGAGCGGCGTTCCTAACGCTTCTCAATAAGCCCCTCAATGGCCCGGTTAATCGACGCGTGTTCGGTTAACCGGGCAAACAGGTCGCCAGTCTCCTGGCCATTGATTAAGCCCAACAAGACGCCTAGTACCGCGCCTCTGTGTGCGCTGTCGCCGCCAACCTCTGCGTTGATCTGTAAGGCGCGCAGCGGTTCTTGATGGTACTTGCAGGCCAGGTATAACACCGCAGGCCACGCGTCGGTAATGTAGCAAGCGGTGGATAGCTGTTTCCCTATTACCTCACGTTCGGGGCGAGTGCCTTCCACCAGCGTCGTTAAATCCCGACGGGATAAGCCGCGTGTTGCCTTCAGCAGCAGTTCCTGCACGTTGATATCGTCATCGCGGAACATGAGCGCGTCGATCAGCTCAACGTAGGCATCGCAAACGTCCGCGAGAAAGTTGTCCGGATGGGTCAATGCCAGGTGGTTACGGCAAAGCTTGCGGGTATCGGCCAGCGAAGTACCTCTTAAGCGTTCGCCAATCGCCAAGGGAGCAATAGTGGTCAAGCCGCCAATGGACGGCGTGTCGTGGGTGACGGCGCCGCATTTGTGTGGAGGAAAAAGCCGCGATGGTAAGACTCCGCATAGGTATCCGGATGGGCCGGTTCCTCAGCGGTCATTAGGTGGATATAGGCTTGCAGAAAAGTATCGCGGTCATAGTGCTGGTCGGGCGCGCTCATTGTTTGCATCAGGGTTAACGCACAATAGGCGTTAAGGGTGTTATCCCCTGGCTGCATGCCTTGGTGGTAATGAACGTTAGGACGATTCCAGTAGGACTGCTTTCCCTTAAGAATCACATTGCCGACGATTTCGCGCGGTGAATGGCTGTCCGCACATTTGCGCCCACCGGCGCTGGTGGAGTGCAGGGACATAATCGATGACGGATGAAACTCAGGTGGCGCTTCAAACGTTGTGATCCCGTTTGGAAACGCACGGTCGATATCGTGGACGTTGTAGAACCAGTGCACCGGCATTGCCAGTGAGTCACCAATAAAAAGGTTTCTCAGTGCTGCACTGGCTCTTGATGACGCATTATCGGTCATGAATCAGATCCTGTGGGTTGGTTTTGTCATCGTATGTGTAACCTTAGAATTAGCGAATCATTGGCAGTCAAAGCTTAACCACGAAAGGAAACAGGAAAATGTCACCAAGACTGCGTAACCGGCATGTTTGGTTTGGGCTTCTACTTGGCTTTCTTGGGCTAGTTCACATCGCAAGCATGTCGGTGAGTGGGGTTGCTGAGTTGCCTCATGTTCTGGCGGCCCTCACCGTGCTGATCCCGCTGAAGATGTTCGGGGTTGTGCTGCGAAGCGTATGGCCGGTATCAATGGCGCTGGTCATTTTGGCCTTTATCAATCTGACACTGAACTAGGGTCTGTCCTGATCTTCGACGGGGGTCTGATCTCTCTTCTATATAGGTAAATGGGCCGCACTTCAAAAGCATACAATAGCGTACAAAATAACTTTATTGTACATTATTTGTACAGCTTAAAAATTTTCAACACGAGACGATTATGCGCACTGAACTCCCCTTGCCATGCAGTATTTCCGTTATCACTGGCGCTAGCAGTGGTATCGGTTGGGCTCTGGCACAACAGTTAGCGCACCGCGGACACACCCTTTATTTGCTGGCACGTCGTGAAGCACCGCTGCTGGAATGCCTGGAAACTTTGCAAAAGCGCTATCCCCGAGGCAGTTTTCACGCTCTACCAGGGGACCTTATCGATCCGCAACAGCGTCACGATGTAATGACTCGGCTAAAAACCGCGATGGGAACGTCATCGGTCAGCGCCATTATTCACTGCGCAGGTGCAGGCATGCCCGCCGCAAACCTTGCCGATTGGAACCCCGATGACCTGAGCGACGCCCTTCAGATCAACACCGTCGCCCCTCTTGCCCTCATTAATACGCTGCTGCCTTGTATGACACCACTGCCTGCGCCCTGTCGAATCATATTGGTCGGTGCGGGTATTGATAAGCGCGTTCAACCCGGCACCGGCAGCTACGGCGTCAGTAAGATGGCTATGCGACGCCTGTTCGAACAGCTCCATGACGAATTGGCGTCGCAGCCTGCTGAGATCGCATTAATGCAGCCAGGCTTGGTGGATACACCGGGGCTTCGCCAGCATATTCGCACAGCTCGGTCGATGAAATTACCGCATGCCGATTACCTGCAAGCACAGTTAGACGCTGGTCAGGCATTCAGTGCCGACACCGTCGGCGCGCGACTTGCCACCCTTCTCGATGCGACAACATCCCAAAACGCCTTCAGCGGTCGGGAATGGCGTACGGCTGAGATAAGTATGTAATATGAGCGCGATCAGGCCCTGCGTCGATACTCATGGTGAGTCGGCGGAAATGCTCAACAGACTGAACATATTAAAGGCTAGATTTTAATGGAAAACCTGTGGGGTCATTCGGGTTCACAGACTGTACAACTGCGCCCTTGATGCTTGGCCTGATAGAGAAGCTTGTCGGTTCTATGAAAGCAGTCATCCAAGTCGCTGGAACTGGTGACGGAGCATATACCGATGCTGACCGTGCTGTAAGCAAGAGGCCAGTTGGCATCCACTAGAGGTGTCATAGCCAAGCGTTGATGAAGCCGCTCGGCCGCGCGCTGCGCTTCAGCCACACTCGTGCTCGGCAGCATGATCATGAACTCATCCCCACCCCACCGGCCAATCACATCGACCTGCCGAAGCACCTCCTTGCATAACTCCGTAAACCTCAAGAGCGTTTGATCACCAACCTGATGACCCAGTGTGTCGTTTACTGACTTGAAATGGTCTAAATCAATCAGTATCAGCGCGCCATTTGGCGCACCACGCTGCATTAACGCAACCTCTTGATTGAAGCGCTGCTCGAAGGCCCGGCGGTTAAGCAAGCCTGTGAGAGAGTCTGTGGTGGAGCGCCTCACAAGTTCTTCTCGTGTGGCATTCAACTGCCGTATCAACTCCGTCTGTCCTCGATGACTTCGCATCAATTCCATGTGCGTCATGACCTGACTTGCGAGAGCCTCCAGCGCGAAGCGTTGGCGCTCCGTCATATCTCGGGGCTGATGGTCAAGCACGCAAAGCGTCCCCAGCGGATAGCCCTCACGACTTTCCAGTAGCGCGCCGGCGTAGAAGCGTAAGTGAGGCTCCCCAGTCACCAGAGGGTTGTTGGCAAACCGCTGGTCTTTGATCATGTCGGGCACAATGAAAAGCCCTGGCTGCAGGATGGCATGCGTGCAGATTGAAATATCCAGCGAAGTCTCGCGCACTCCAAGCCCTTTCTGTGACTTGAACCACTGTCGATCATGATCAATAAAATTAATGATGGCGACGGGGGCTTCACAGATAATCGATGCCAGCTCAGTCAGCTCATCAAACGCTGACTCTACTGGGGTATCAAGAATCTCGTAGCCGGCCAGTGCCTCTAGACGCCGCCTTTCATATGCATTCAGGCGAATATCAGGGTTATCAGTTGTCATTAGCAGTTAGTCGGTTCGGTAAGAGCATCAATTCATCTAAGGGCACAGGGCGTGAGAATAGAAACCCCTGCAGCAGGTCACATTCGCGACGTACCAAATCATTTTGCTGGTCAATATCCTCGATGCCCTCGGCAACGACGACCAGATCCATATGATGGGCCATGGTAATAATCCCCTGAACAAGAGCGGCATGGCTGTGGCTGGTGAGGATGTCCTTGATAAAGGCGCGGTCCAGCTTGATCTTGTGGATCGGTAGATCGCGCAAATAGCTTAGGCTGGAGAAGCCGGTGCCGAAATCATCGATTGTCACCGTGATGCCCATATCGCGCAGCGTGCCGATCATCTCGATGGCCTGTTCAGCGCCGTCTAGCAGGATGCTCTCGGTCATCTCCAACTCAAGCAATGCGGGCGGCAAGCGCGTCTCTTCGAGAATTGCCGCCACCTCATCGAGAAAGCCGTCGCGGCGGAACTGCAGCGTCGAAATATTCACCGCTACCGGGAACACGCGCTCCCCCCTTTCAAAAAGGTTGGCAAGACGCTGGCAGGCCTCACGGAGGACCCACCGCCCCAGAGGGATGATCTGGCCGGTCTGCTCAGCAATTGGGATGAAGATCCCAGGAGAAATCAGCCCACGTGTGGGATGGTGCCAGCGGATCAGCGCTTCAATACTTTTAATTCGACCACTGGCAGCCTCGACGACCGGTTGATAGAAAAGCTCGAACTGGTTGTCGCGCAGTGCGTTGTGAAGATCGTGACGCATCAACACCTGGTCGCTGGTACCCTCCGTCCCCTTACCGGTATACCACTGCCAAGTATT
The DNA here is from genome assembly GCA_020201095.1 of Halomonas sp. Classification (GTDB taxonomy): domain Bacteria; phylum Pseudomonadota; class Gammaproteobacteria; order Pseudomonadales; family Halomonadaceae; genus Vreelandella. The sequence continues at coordinate 5,672 of JAIVHM010000159.1, forward strand.
GCGCCCCTGCCGTTTCGCCGCTGCCAGAGCAAGATCAGCATGCTGGATCAGCTCGCGAGCCTGCCCAACGGTTTCGTCGCGGTGTGCGATACCGATACTGGCACTAATGTGCAAGGCACATCCATCAATCTCGAACGATTGCTCGAAAACATCGAGAAGGCGCTGGGCGGCATTAATTCCTTCCTCGCAGCTCGCAAGCTCTGGCATCAGAAAAACGAACTCATCGCCGTTGAGGCGAACCAGGGTATCGCCCGGGCCAAGCAGTGGATGCAAGCGGTCGGCAACGGCCACCAGTAATCGGTTGCCAATATCGTGTCCCAACCCGTCATTGATGGCCTTGAAGCCGTCCAGGTCAAGATAGGCGACGACTAACAGAGACTGATCCTGTCGGCTTGACCAGAATTCATGCTCAAGAAGCTCATCCAGGACCGTCCGGTTGGGCAGGCCTGTGAGCAGGTCGTGACTGGCCTGATAGGCAATCAAGTTTGCTTGGTCACGCTCAAATGTGATGTCTTGCTGAATGCCTATGAAATGAGTGCAAAGACCGGACGCATCGACAACCGGGCTAATCGCCAGACGATTCCAGAAGGTCGTGCCGTCCTTACGGTAATTAAGTAGCGTGACCTTCACCTTAGAACGCGTTGCCAGGGCGTGGCGAATGTTATCGACGACCACGGGATCCGTTTCCAGACCCTGCAGGAAACGGCAGTTTAGGCCGAGCGCCTCGTCCCGCGTGTACCCTGTCATGTGGCAAAAGGCTTCATTGACATAGATCATCGGCATACCAGGCTGGATAGCGTCACTCATGGTAATTCCATTGAGGCTGGCCTCCATGCCACGCTCCAGGAGGCTCAACTCAGCGGCCTGGCGTTTGCGCTGAGTGATGTCGCGACAAATACCGTAGACGCCGACAACCTCACCTTCCACGGCCACCGGAAAGTGACTAACCTCCAAGTGATAAGTGCTGCCGTCAGCATGGATACCCAGCGTTTCGTAATGGCGTGAAGCCCCTGCCCTGGCGGCTTCTAGGGTAGCCTGGTTGAGTTCGCAATAATCAGAAGCGACGAGTTCATTGAAGTGATGACCCACGAGATCTTGCTCTGAGTAGCCGGATATCTGTTCCAAAGCCGCATTGCACCGACGAAAACAACCTTCAAGGTCGATTTCATAAGCACCATCGGGATGATTCAAGAACAGAGAGCGGTGACGCTCGACCAGCATAAGGTGGCGGCGACTTTCTCGGTCCTTAAGGATCGCCAAGGCAGTCAGGGCCGCGGCCTGGTTCAACAGTCGCTTGCTTAACGCATCAGGCGCAGCGGGTTGGCGAAAATAGGTACCAAAGACCCCCAACAGCTCGCCCTCGGCAGTGATCACCGGACTCGACCAGCAGGCACGCAGCCCCTCTGCAAGGGCAGCACTGCGCAGGCCTTCCCAGCGCGGATCTGATTGGATGTTCTCGGTAATGACAAGACGTCGCCAATAAGCAGCACTCCCACAGGAAGCCACTTCAGCACTCACAGGCATCTCTTGAACCTGTTCGACATAATCTTGCGAAAAGCGTTGAGTGGGATACATGCTGAGGGAACAGCACGTCGAATCTAGGCGCATGAACGCTGCCAAAGCACCAGGAAGCTGAATACTAGTCCAAGAAGCAATGGCTTCTAAGGTCTTTTCCAGTGGCGCCTGTTGGGCAATCAGTTCATGAATTTCCTGCTGGGCTTCAAGCAGGGCAAACTCATTATTTATATTTCTCTATCCTGTGTTGCCTCAAGGCTAGTCAGGACGAGAGGGAGCAAATATGCGTTCATCATGGGAGTTGGGGTTATTTATAGCAAACGGTTTCGTGAATAAAGTCTACATTTATCGTAAATAAAAATATTTATATGATGGCTTTAGGTGAAACTAAATAAAAAGCGCTCAGCCACGTTCTAGTGACACAAGAGACTCGACCTTAAGCGAACAAGCAGGCATGGTAGGTACTATTATCTATCATCCGTCACCTAATCGGAGATTACGCAATGCCACACTGTCTTACTCAAAACCTTACTCAAAACCTATGCAGGATGGGACTATTATCGCTCTTGGCGTTGTCTCCCAACGCCTTCAGCCAACAACAACCAGAGACGGCTTCCGGTGATGATGTCACCACCGAGTCGTTCCAGGACTGGGAGGTCCGTTGTCAGAGTAATGGCGGAGGTCCAAGCCCGTGTGCGATGGCGCAATTGATCACTCAACCTGACAGCGACCAGCCCTTGATGCAGGTCATCCTCGACTACCCACCTGAGGCAGAAGGCCCGGTGATGAGCTTTTTCGTACCATTGGGAGTACGTCTGGCCCCAGGCTTGCAAATGAGCGTGGATGGCGCTGAGCCGATACAGTTCCCCTATCAGGTCTGCCAGGAGCAAGGGTGCCGTGCTGACGCTCCCATTGAGTCGTCGATGTTACAGCAACTCCGCAGCGGCACCACGGCCACCCTCAGCATGTTTGGTCCACAAGGTGACCGCATGGACCTGGATATTTCGCTGACCGGCTTTACCGACGCCAGTAATCGCATCGCCCCCTGATCTTACGATAAAGCCGGCCCGCAAGGGCCGTATCGATTTGATTTGCTCGTAGCGCCATCTTCTTCAGGGTTTGGTGCCTCCGGGAGGCCCGGAAAGGTCCAGTTTGACGCCGCCCTCAAACTCTGGAGAAGTCTCCTCCAGTCGCGCCCGAAGACGGGGCAGTTGCGAGGGATAATGCTGCTGTATAAACGTCACCAGCCCCTCACGGATAGCGCATCGCAGATCCCAGTTTTGGTTGGAGTTAGGTGCACTCATCAGGAAGCGGACCTGTATCGCCTGTTCATTGGCGTCGGTAACCTGAACAGTCGCCACCTTCCCATCCCACTGCTTCATCGTATTAAGCAAGCGCGAGAACTCCTGGCGCAGTGGCTCGATGGGCATGGTGTAATCAACCCAAATAAAGACCGTGCCCTGCAAATCCGCCGTATTCCGCGACCAGTTCTGGAAAGAATTCTCAATAAACCACTGCAACGGCACTATCAGCCGACGCTGATCCCACACCCGCAGGACCACGTAGGTTGCGGTCACTTCCTCGACCCAGCACCACTCGCCTTCAACGATCAGCACATCATCAATGCGGAACGGCTGGGTGAGTGCAATCTGAATGCCCGATAACAGGTTACTGAGTACTGGCCGTGCAGCAAAACCCAGGACAATGCCGCCAACACCTGCAGATGCCAGCAGACTGGCGCCCACTTTCTGTACAGGCCCGAAGGTCATCAGCGCGGCACCAATGCCCACGATGACAACGAGGACGTTCAGGCAACGTACCAGGAAGCGTGTCTGCGTCTCTACTTTGCGGGCCCGTTTCCACTGTCCTTCCAATACCGGATTCAACAACACGATAACGTCGCCAATGACTGAGGTCAGGCGAACGGCGGCCCACGTCAGTGACAGAATCAGTAGCAATGTGACGATCTGTTTCATCGGCTCCAAGAGCAGCAACGCATCCGGAGCGCCATCGAGCATAGCCCTAAGTACTAGCAGGCTGATGACTAAGCCCAGCACCTTGTCAACCGCGTCCAGAAACAGCCGGGGGACGGTTCGCCGTTTCGAAAAGTGCCGAATCACAGCGAGTGTCAGCCGGTAGAGGGAGTAACTAGCTATCACGGCAAGCAACGCCAAAATGCCCGGCAACATCCAGGCCTGTAAACCCGCTTCCAACGTTTTCAGCATTGCCCTTCCCTTCTCGATGGTGGCTCCACCCCGAATAACCTAAAATATACGGCTCGGAAAGGCCAGAAGTTCGACGCAGAGCCTTTGATAAATCTCTGCAACCATAAGCAACTATAAAAGTTGCGTCTCCCAAACGGCCTCAGTTGATATTGTTTCAGCTCTTCTTTTCACTCGTTTACGCTTTCCGCAAAAGAGGTTCTTAATTAAATAAATTTAGGATCGCTGGCAGGGTGTCAGCGGGGACTGTAGAAGGCAGTTGCGAAGCTTCGCTGCGTGCGTTCATAAAGCTTTTAGGATGGCAGATAACGACCGAGGCTGTGTGAAAACGTAGTGCCCGCTATACTTTGCCAAGATCCCTAGAGGAAATGGTGATGAAGCGATTCGTGGTAGGCGAGGCCAGAGACCAAAGCACGTTATTTCCTGCGCTTTTGGATGACTTCATCGCAGAGGATAACCCGGTTCGTGCCATTGAGGCGTTTGTTGAAGGCCTCGACCTTAAAGAGATGGGCTTCAAAGGTGTTGATCCGCACTCCACCGGGAGACCGGCTTATCATCCGTCTATTCTTTTGAAGCTCTACATCTATGGTTATCTCAATCGTATTCAATCAAGTCGCCGATTAGAGCGAGAGACCCAGCGCAATGTCGAGCTAATGTGGCTGACCGAGCGCCTTACGCCGGATTTCAAGACTATAGCGGACTTCCGAAAGGACAACGGTGAGGCCATCCGCCGTGTCTGTCGAGAGTTCATCGTACTTTGTCGCCGGTTGGAACTGTTCTCCCAAGGCATCGTGGCCATCGATGGCAGTAAGTTCAAAGCCGTCAACAACCGCAACCGCAATTTCACAGCGACCAAGATGAAGCGTCGCCTTGAGCAAATTGAAGAAAGTTTCAATCGGTACCTTGGTCAGCTTGATGCAGCCGATCGAGATGAGCCTGCTTTGGCCGAGGCCAAGACAGCGCATCTGAAGGAAAAAATCACGAAGCTACGGGAAGAAACTGCACGGTTACACGCAGTTGAAGAAGAGAGACTGAAGTCTCCCGATCAGCAAGTATCCCTGACGGATCCGGATGCCAGGGCGATGGCTACCAGCGGCAGAGGTACCGGAAATGTGGGTTATAACGTGCAAACTGCGGTCGATAGCCAGCACCATTTGATTGTGGCCCACGAGGTGACCAACATCGGCCATGACCGGGGGCAGCTCTTTAACATGGCCCAGCAAGCGCGGGAGGCCACTGGCAGCAAGGAGCTGAAGGTCGTGGCTGACAGAGGCTACTTCAAGGGCGACGAAATCCTGGCCTGCCATAGGGAAGGGATAATTACCTACCTCCCCAAGCCGCTGACATCGCCAAGCCAGGCAAAGGGCTGTTTTCCAAGAGGCGCATTTCGATACCTCCCTGAAAGCAATGAATATTCCTGCCCAGCTGGACAGCGACTGATATGGCGTTATGAAACGATAGAAAAAGGGATGAAGCTGCATGCTTACTGGAGCTCGGCATGTGCAAGCTGCGATATGAAAGAAAAATGCACGACTGGCAAGCAGAGGCGGATCAAGCGTTGGGAACACGAAGATGTGCTTGAAGCCGCGCAGTCACGTCTCGATTGGAGTCCAGAGATGATGCGACTGAGGCGACAAACGGTAGAGCATCCGTTTGGCACGCTTAAAGCTTGGATGGGCGCGACGCACTTCACGACAAAGCGGCTCAGAAATGTAAGCACGGAAATGAGCCTTCATGTGTTGGCGTACAATCTTAAGCGTGTCATAAAGATATTGGGAGTCAATGGGTTGATGACAGCTACAAGGGCGTAACAGCCCTTTTGCCCCATGTTTTAAAGGGCCATCAGGGAAAGATATGGGCTTTCTGATGGAATCATGATTTCCATATCTCACAACAGCATCAGTCGGTCATCATCCAAACAATGGCTTGTGTGGGCCCAACAAGAAGCTGAAAGTGCCGATTTTGAGCCAGACCAGATTTTTTATGCTTTCACACGGCCAGGACCTTAAGCAGAATCTCAGTGAGTCCTATTATATAAGTAATATATTCATCACTTTATGCCAACATATAACCACAAACCACTTTAGCAACGCAGCGTATATATGTAGCCTTTCAAGGCATTACGTTTTGCAGGTATCACTGTTGTAGTTTGTGCGTATACGCTAATCTTCAGCACACATAGCCATCGATTCTAAAAAACAGCAGGATAATCTATGCTGCGATCCTCTAACCGACTACTGTCCGATTGCGACCGTGCTTTTTCGCTTGATAAAGGGCTTTGTCTGCACGTGCATAAAGATGTTTAAAAGTAGCTTCGTTTTGGCATGCAATCGCTACTCCTAAACTCATCGATACTGACGTAGAAATGCCTAATTGTTGCTGTGTCAGATCGCTCACTTTCTGACGCAGTCGTTCTGCTAGCTCCATGGCACCATCCACATCTGTATCCGGCATCAACACGCAGAACTCTTCACCTCCGATTCGAGACACCACGTCTATTTCGCGAGCTTCATCTTTTAGCAATCCCGCAAATACCTGAAGTATTTGATCACCGGCAGGATGGCCAAAGGTATCATTCACATATTTAAAATGGTCAATGTCCATAAGAATCAAACCCAGCGAACAACCACTGCGCTGGCTTTGTTTACAGAAACTTTCCGCAGAACTCAGTAAATAGCGGCGATTGCCTAACTTTGTTAGTTCATCAAACTGACTCAGTTGCATTACCTTATGATGCTCGTGCTTGAGCCTAAACAACGAAATCAGAAGTCCCACTACAAGTAGCAGAATCATAAAAATCAGCACTGATATGGCCAGCCCCAAGCGCTCCATCACAATACGCTGCTTGGCTGCTTCTGAGTGCACCAGTTCTTCAAGACTGCTATAAGTCAGCGCCAAGTCGTTTTCGATCACTTGGCCCTGATCCAGAAAATTTTCGAGCGAAGCATCTAAGATAATTTCATTAAGCTGCTGCTGCATCTCAGACATGCGCTCTTCAACATCCTGTAGCTGCAAAAGAGAGGTATGATAATCTGATTTAGAAATTTGATTGTTCTGCAGGCTAAAATTTATTCCATCAATATGCTGGGGTATCCGCCATAAAAGATTCTCCAGGCGACTTAAAACGTCAGGATCCCCAGGTCGTTTGCGAAAATCTTCCAGAGCATTTCGAAACATAACGGCATGCGACTGCGAACGTACGATTACAGCTGTAAGCGAGGTATAATTAGACCCCATATACTGACGAGCATTTAGATTATATAACGCAATGGCAATGGCACAAATGCACGCCAGTAGAGTTAAACCTAAGCCTAGTTGCCAGCCTATTGGCTTGATGGCCCTCAACTTCATTGGACGATTATATCTCGAATCGACCAGACCCAATGGGTCATATTGGCGGTTCCCGCTTCAACAGCCTCTGCCTCAGCCGGAACAATTAGCATAGTAGGTCCAAAATCGGTCAGCGTTAAGGGCTCTCCATCGAGCCGGGTAACGAGAAGGTAATCCCGTTTTTCTGGATTTATAAAAGCGCTGTAATCGTCATGAGCGATGAAACGCAGCGTTGCTGTTTCATCGATATCTTGTGCAGACAGAAAATCTTTAAGCCAAACGCCTGCAAAACTTCCTTGCGGGCCTTTGAAATGCTGCAAAGTTGTGGCGTAGAGTGGCAAGGATTCAATTTCAGCACGACTAATAAAAAAACGTTCTTCCTGAGTATCCATCATCAATATGGAAGACTCATCTTGTGAAGGAACAAAAGTGCTTGGGACGGGCTCAGCCTCAGCCGCCTGTAACGCTGTAGCAAACAAATTCAGTGAGACCGCCAGTAACCACCATATATATTTTCGTAAGCCAAACGATAAAAAATGCACCATAATTTTAACAACTCTTTAAAGAGAATTTTTCTAAAAATCACTTGCGAAATAAATTTTAATCTTCGCATTTTTTAATAAATCTAGTGTGCTGCTTCTTGCGATAGGTCAAAATCTAAACAAGAATTTTTTCTTTGGCTATAAGTGTCAAACCATCGCATAGCTTCGATCTCTAGCCCTGATTTCTTACGAAGCAAAAAAACATGGCTAAAATTGCTTTAATTTAAGCAACTTATCATAAACCAACATCCTAGTTAAAATTGTACCTGAAGAACTGATCTTCGTTCCACTGTCTTGTAACCTAATCTCCGTTGATTTCTCGGGGTACCACATTAAATATGATGTATTTTTCTACTGCCTAGGGAAGCCAATAATTATCATTGTATTTCCCGCCGTCTGACATCGGTCTAATACGAAACTTGAAGTTTATGTTGCCGTGGAAGAACTTACTCGAATGAATTTCAATCAGTTGGAGAGGTTTTCAGCATATTTTCAAGGCGATCAATTTCGGCCCGCGCATTGACGAGCTCGCTTACATCGTATTGAACCCCAAGGTAATAGATTAAATGACCCGAGGGATCATGCAATGGTTGAATCATCAGCCGGTTGTGGAACAGCGTGCCATCCTTACGATAGTTTCGCAGCGTCACCTCAACGGAATCGTGCACTTCAAGGGCAGCTCGTATCTTATCTAGCTCGGGCTGATCACGATCCTCACCCTGTAGGAAGCGACAGTTACGACCCAGAATTTCTTCCTGGCTGTAGCCCGTCAGCTGCTCGAAAATGGCATTGGCATAAATAATTGGAGAGTCTGGCTGGTCCGGGTCGGAGAGTGTTACTCCATTGACGCAAGTGTCCAGAATTTGTGACAGCACGTGCGGGATAACGCCAGTGTCTTTATCAGGAATGAATAGCATGGTAACTCCAGCCAAGGGGCGCGATATCGATAATATTAGTCCGTTGTCTACTTTTGACCAAGTTCCCGTTCGGCCAATATTTTCAGATCACGCACAACACGATCCGTGCCATCCTTGACTGCTACGCGAATGAGTTTTTCGAATGGGCGCATAGCGAAGTTAAGGCGGGCTAACTCGAAACTGAAGGTGAGCCGCGTATAGTCCTGTTGCGGTTCGAAAATATAGTTGATGACAAACGGATCCTTGATGCCTTTAAAACACACTTGGCGATCAGGCTCTAGCATAATGACCCTGAAATCGGCCTCGGAACGTCGTCCTTGGTCTATTCTCACCTGCCGTGCCATCCATCCGACGGTCAGTGGCCCGCTGCTCAGGGGCTTCAGTTCCTGGACTTCGGGAGACCACCGCGGATAGTTGCGAACAAAATCGGTCACTACGAAGCCAAATACATCAGGCACCGGACAGCGAATCAAGGTACTGGATTGGGACTTAACCATCGTTCGAGCACTTCCCATGAAGACGGTTTACGGGAGTTCGCAACGCGAAGCACATCTGCGCGATTAGAATCGTTGGTTGGTTCCATCGCGGGCGCTTGGCTTCGAACATAGCAGAAATTTAAGCAGGCCCCCAAGGCGTGATTCAACGTAACGCAGCCTGGAAAGTTACTCCCCTGCTGGTGGTTAGCCCCATGCACCAGACCAAATGGGTAATGTCTGGCGCTCTAGTATGAGAGGTGATTGTTCAATACCGCCAAGCTAGACACGAAAGCGGCTCCTCG
>JAIVHM010000077.1 GCA_020201095.1 Halomonas sp.
GCTGATCTCGGTACTGGATACGGTAAGATGGCTTAACCGTTGTTCATGAACCGCCGTGGTACGGAACCGTACGCCCGGTGGTGTGAGAGGACAGGGGAGGCGACTCCCCTTCCTACTCGATTATGACACTCACTATGAGCCGTTAAAGGTAAAGGTACCTGGCCATTAACGGCCAGCTTTCAGACACCCGACTACCACCAGGGCGCCTGCGACCGGCAGACGCCAGTCCAGCGTGCTCATTCCCGCCAACACCAGCAGAAGCGCCGCTAAGATGGGCACGCCATAGGCAAGGCTGCCGACCAGACTGGTATGCCCCCAGCGCAACGCTTTATCCCATGCCACCATGGCGATGCCGTAAGGGCCAAGGCCCAGCGCGATGCCGGTCAGCACTGCTTCGCTGCTGGGTAATGCTATTTGACCCTCGAGTAGCGCGCTCGCGGCTGCGGCCATCACACAAGCAATCAGTAATAAACGCGGCAGCAAGGGTGTTAGCGGAACAGGTGCCACTTGGCTCAGCCAGGAATAAAGGGCCCAGCAGCAGGCCGCAAGAAGTGCCAGCGCGTAACCGGTGAGCGCAGTATCGCCACCGCCACCAGACGCCTGGGGGATTAGCAGTAGGGCCGCACCGGAAAAGGCGATCAGCGCACCGACCAATCCGCCCATCCGCAAACGACCAAACCGGCTCCACTGGCTGAGCAGCACGAACAGCACCGGCCAGGTATAGGTAATCAACGCCGCTTCAGCCGCGGGAGCCAGCCGCATGCCGATAAAATACGTGCTGACGGCGCCAATGATCAGCAGCGGAATACCCAGCCAAATGCTTAGCTGCCAAGCGTGGCCAGAGGTGGCGACGTTAACCCGTCGGCTCAATGGAAGCGTTGCCAATGCGCCTGCTAACAGCGTCAGCGCCGTGAGCTGAAGCGGCGGCGTGGCGCGGGCATAATCGGCCAGAAGGGGAGCCGCACTCCAAAGCATCACGGCCACCAGCGCCGCGCCAACACTGTAGCTACGTGGAAATACAACGAGTGGATTGACGGAATGCATGAGCGGTCTCCTGACTTGCCCTGAAGTGACCTGCACAGCATACTCATTGGCAACACATCACAATATCGATCTTTTATGATTGTTTTAATCAAGGAATATGATGTATGAGGGCGCCAACGCTGGATCTGACGTTACTACGCACGCTAGTGACAATCGCTGACACCGGCAGCGTGACGGCTGCCGCAAAGCGCCTGTCCTATACCCAGTCGACCGTCAGCATGCAGCTTCAGCGTCTGGAAACCCAACTGGCGCTGACGCTTCATGAACGCGAAGGGCGGAAACTTCGCTTTACCCCGGATGGAGAACGGTTGCTTAACCACGCCCGGCGTTTGTTGATACTCAATGACGAGGCCTGGAGCGACATGCAGGCGAGCCAGGTGGGCGGTGAACTGACCTTGGGGATCCCGGAAGACTACGCATCGCTACTGCCTTCCGTGTTTGCCTACTTTCACCAGTTGTACCCGGGCGTAGGGCTTCAGGTCAGGTGCGGTAGCAGTGGTGATCTGGTCGAGCGCGTGAAGCGTGCCGAGCTGGACCTGGCGTTGGTGACCCGGCAGCGTAATTCCCCAGGCGGCGAGGTCATTCGGCGCGAGCCTTTGATATGGGCGGTAGGCGTCAATCAGCAGCCATCGTTAACTGACCCGCTACCATTAGCGCTGTATTCACCCGGCGCGGATGTGTTTCGTGAGATAGCCGAACAGGCGCTGCAAAACGCGGGGCGTGATTGGCGCGTCGCCTATACCAGTCAATCCATGGCCGGGCTGGCGCCTATTGTGACCGCGGGGTTGGCTGTCGTAGTGGTAACGCGGAGCATGCTGACGCCGCTGTTGAGACCGCTTGACGAAGCCAGTGGCTTGCCATCGTTGCCGATGATCGAACTGGCACTACACCGCGCACCCCATCGTCCGTCAGAGCCCGCACGCCGGCTGGGCGAGTTGATCCGCGAACAACTCGCCGCTCCGGTTGACACCTGGGCGCCATGACGGCAAGCGTTGACGGTGACAGTCGGCTTTATCAGCGAAGTTGCCAAGAACTCGCTAAACTAAGCACACATAAGTTAATTGTGAGCGGTTAGGAGCACAGCATGCACGAGCTAGATCATTATATTTACCCTCACCGGGTACTCCACTGGCTGGTGGCGGGGGCGGCGCTACTCTCGCTGGCGAGCGGTTTGACGCTGGGCTTTTTGGGCTTTGAGCGGACGGTAGAGCTGATAGGCACGGGGTTTACAAACCTGCTGTACACCAGCCATAAAACGCTGGGCGTGGCGATATTGCTGCTGATGACACTGCGTATCATCACTCGGGTTGCGTTTGTGGTACCCGACCACGATCCGCCCTTGAACGGCTTTGAGCGTATTGTCAGCACCAGCGTGCATCATTTGCTCTATGCAGCTCTGATCTTGATGCCGCTATTGGGGTGGGCTGCCACCGCCAGTGGCGGTTTCCCGGTAGAGTTCTTTCAGTGGCATCTGCCTGGAATCATTGGCGAGCATCCGGCGCTTTCTGAGAGGCTCTTTACCTGGCATGAGTGGCTGGGCTGGGCCATTGTCGTGCTGGTGACCCTGCATATATTGGGCGCGTTTTATCACTGGCGTATCAAGCGCGATAACGTGATGACGCGTATGAGTCTATTTGACTAGGTCTTTACGACTGAGCGGAGCCGTAGCGTATACCGCAGTCGGCTCGGCTGGCTTTAACGTCGTACATCTTGCCGTCAGCTTCGCAAATCAGGCTTTCCAGGCGATCGTCATCACCTTGACTGACGCTCATGCCAATGCTGACGTCAACGCTGACCAGCTCACCACAAGGCAGTCTGATGGGCTTGCGTATGGCGGCATTGAGGCGTTGGCGGATATCATTGAGGACGGTGATATCGTCAATGCCTTCAATCAATAAAATGAACTCGTCCCCGCCAAAACGGGCGCAGCGGTCATGCGCTCGCGCCAGGTGTTCGATACGCCTGGCGACTTGCTGAAGCACAAAATCCCCGGCTTCATGCCCATATTGATCGTTAATGGGCTTGAAACGGTCCAGATCGAGCATGAATAGCGCCACTGGCTGACCTATCTGCTGACTGCGCTGGAATGCTTTTGCCGCGCAATCCGCCAACCCTTTACGGTTCAATAGCCCGGTTAACATGTCGCGAGTGGCGAGATACTCAAGTGCTTTTGTGCGGTCGGCAACTTTTTGTTCCAGCACGGCTTCCTGCCGTTTCAGCGTCATCAGCATTTCGTTCTGAGCGCGTTCTTTTTGTCGCTTCAGCTTGTTGAAGCGAGCGGCCAGCGCAAACGATAACAAGAGCATTTCCAGGGCCGAGCCAATCTGAATGCCGTGCAAGGTAATAAAATTGGCTGGCAAAATGCCTAAATTACGCAGTGCAAACACGCAGGCGCCCACCAGAAACAATGACCACGCCAGGACAAATATCCGCGCGCTGGGTACGCGTTGGGTGATGCAGTAAATCCCGCATATCAGTATCGTCAGTGCGGCCATGAACCCGGTCACGTCCATCAACCGCAGGGCCGGTTGGATAGGTAGCAACAAGGTCGCCACCAGCGCGAGCAAGCAGTAAACGCGGAAATAGCTCAACAGACGGTGCCAGCGGGGCGTAAAGTCTTTCGTTTTAAGAAAGCTTTGGGCAAAAAACGTACCCATGGTAGAAGCGAAGATGAAGCCGATAGCGACCAACCGTGACGTGTTTTCGCCAAGGACGCTCCAGAACATCAGGGTGCCGATGCCGTTGAAGGTTAAAATCGCGATGGTAAAGCCCAGCGTAAACAGCGAGTAATATAAAAATACGCGTTCTTTGAGCCCAAAAAACAACAACAGGTTGTAGAGACCAAGGCCCAACAGGATGCCGAAGTAGGTCGCGAGCCAAAAATTATGCCGATCATTCTGCTGGTAGAACGCCTGCTCGGAGAGCAGGTTGTAGCTCAGCATCTTGCTACCCGCCGCGTTGACCTTTGTGTATAGGTTTTTTGTTCATTAAAATGCTCGCGTATTACATGCAGCGTGACGCGATCCAGGAAGGGGTATTCAAACTCTACGATCCATTGCTGGGAGTGTGCCGTTGGGTTTTCGACCTGGGTGCGTAGCCATACCTCGTTGGGCGTGTAGCCAAAATTCAAGTCGCTTTTGTGCTGGGTCTGAGTGAACGATGGGTCGCGTTCAATCAGTTCATTGAGCGTAAGAGGCTCATCGCTTTGCCAGAACAGGGTGTGGTCGGTAAGCGAATAGCGAGATTGGTCAGTAGAGGTCATTAGCGAGGCGATAGCAGGTTGCCAGCAGGCTAACCAGCCCACCAACAGCAAAAGTAAGCCCACACAAAGTTTGCGGTGTAGAAAAAACACATGCATAGCAGGTCGCTTTAGTTATGTTTTTCTGCCCCCGTGCTGTTGTCCCTTAATGCTGCTACCGATGCCGGGGTGTTTTCTTGGTTATCGCCAAACTTTTGTGTGTGGCGTTAATACGGTGCTGTGAATCAATATAAATACAAGCACAAAGGAAGCTTAGGATACTTTGTCACCTGCGTCGTTTTGATGACAGGCATTACGTCAACGATAATTCAGCTTTTCACCGTTGGACTGCCGACTCTTGATGGGCTAACGCAAGTGTAGAAGGGTTTTGTCAGGTCGTAGGAAAAATTGATGATTTTAGGTCAAGGCAACTTGCGAAAGCCGGTCGGTGAGTCGTTGAACCAAGGTGCCGCTATGTCGCCAATAATGCCAGTGGAGCGGGACGCTGAGAGTCTGTCCCGGTGCAATGCTGACCAACTGGCCGCTGTCGATCAGCGCATGGGTCTGCAAATGGGGCATCATGCCGTAGCCAATGCCTGCCGCTGCCAAGCGAATAAACGCGGGCCCCGGCAATCGGCTGCGGTGTTGCGCACAGGCAAGCCGCGACATCGCCATCGCGCAAGCGCTTGAGGCCGACATCCTGATCCTCGATGACAAGATCCAGCAAAAGCCCTTCGGCCTGGCAGATGTCGGCAATTGCCTCGGCCCACCAGGTCACGACGCTATCCGCGTTAATCGCAATGCGCAGCCGGGGAGCGGGGTCGTCCAGTGTTGGTAGCGAGCCGCGTAAATCGCGCTCGAGCAACTGGACTTGCTGGTAATGCGTTAATAGTCGCTGGCCGGCTGGGGTCGGCGCCAAATGCGGGTGGCGGACCAGCACGGGCTGCCCTAAACGAACCTCCAGGGCTTTCAAGCGTTGGGAGACGGCCGACTGCGAAAGCCCCAACACGTCGCCTGCGCGCTCAAAACCGCCACATTCCACCACGGTTGCCAAAGCATGGAGCAGTTTGTAATCGAGCATAGTCGTGTCCAGGTTGAGCACAATGCTCGAAATTAACCAATAACCCGTGGCGAAACAAATGCTGTGTGAAACATATTTAGGGCGCTAACTTAAATCGAATGCTGCAGTGGTGACGGCCTACATAAAAACGTTTATGTACCTTGATTTAGGCATCTTTTGATAATACGTTTTAACATCAAATGCAAATGGTTTTGTTTTGTTGTAGCATTTGTATTCTTGTCCTGTTCATTAAACTGCCATCCCTTATCGAAACAGAGGAAACCTCATGTCGCTGCCATCCTTTTCTTGGCGCTCCCTCACTTTTGTATTACTGGGCGCACTGCCGGTGTCAAGCGCCGTTTGGGCACAGTCTAGCGCTGATAACGATAGCTCGCTGGACACGGTAACGGTTACCGGTGAAGCCACTGCCTATGGCGATACACCACCACCCGCATTTGCCGGTGGGCAAGCTGCGGCAGGTGGTCGTGTGGGCCTGTTGGGAGAGCAGGATGCGATGGACGTTCCTTATAACGTCATTAGCTAGTGCCCATCCAGAAACCAGCAAGCAGCTGATATTCAATTAAAAAATCTGGAAGCAGGTAAAAAATCCTCTTGGCTGGTATGTTTTAAGTGCCAACAAAAAACATCCAACAAC
>JAIVHM010000160.1 GCA_020201095.1 Halomonas sp.
CTTTAGACCCCACCGTTGGCCAGTGACGCCCTTGCCAGTCGGATTGTCTTCCCCTCAGTCGGGGTGACGTCACCTTCTTTCAGGTGACCGGGTTTGCCGGCTTCGCCGGGCAAACAAAAAGCGGGAGCTGACATGTCAGCACCCGCTCATCCAGGCTATAACTCGTCTAAAAACAGAGCTTAGCTGGCTTCATTTTCTTCATTGGCTTCTTCGCTGTCTTCACCACCACTGGATTCTTCGTTACCGGATTCTTCTTCATCCTGGGAATCACCTTCCTGCTGCGGTTCCTCTCCCGCATCGTTTGCGGCATCCGCCAAGCGAGAATCCAGAGTAGAGAGTTCATCACGCCAATCATTCAGCTGTGTTTCCAAGCGTTCCAGCTGCTCTTCGCGGTTGGTCACCTGATCTTCAATCTTGACCAGCTCATCGCGGCCCATCTCAATCGCGACCATGACATCTTCCATTTCGGTACGTACATCGCTTAAGCTGCTTTCTTCTTCTTCACGCAAGGCCTTCAGCGAGTCGACCTCTTCTTGCAGCGTATCGCGTTCACTGGCAGCACTATCCCGCGCTTCTTGAACTTCATCGCGCTGCGTTTCTGCACTCGCAATGTCGTCCTCAAGGCTGGATAGGCGATCATTGGCCTCTTCTATCTGAGAGTTGACTTCATCAAGCGTTTCTCTTGCAGCGTCGCGCTCATCAACCGCTTGTTGGCGTTCGTCAGCCGCTTCTTGTCGAGCATTTTCGGCCTCTTCGCGCGCATCTTCAGCATTCTGGCGCGCTTCTTCAGCTTCCAAGCGTGCCTGGTCAGCTTCTTCGCTGGCCTGCTGAACCTGATCACGCTCTTCGCGCAATGTTTCCAGCTCGCTTTCAGCGTCGCTCACCTGCTGATTCATTTCATCGACATTGCTCTGCAACGAGTCGCGTTCTTCTTCCAAGGACTCGACCTGCGACTGGGTATCGCTGACGTCTTGCTGCAAACTTTCAAGTGATTCCTGTTCTTCAGTCTGCTGGCTCTCAAGCGTTTCCATTTCCTCCCGCAACGCCGACAAATCCTCTTCTGCATCGTCAACTTCATTGAGCTGCTGGGTTAGCGATGCGTTCTCTTCTTCAACGCTTTCCACCTGCTCTTCCAGCGCCGCGGCACGATCGCGGCTAGTGCCCACGTTTGACTGCGCCATGATTGCCCAGATCACCGCGATCACGGCAATACCCGCAATCCCCTTCACGCGATTATCGCGGAACAGTGTCTTCATACCCGGCTTATCATTGGTCGGCTTTTGATCGGTTTGCTGCTCGTCTGACATGTCGCCTCTCCCTTTGGTATTCGCTGCGTGTTACTCGTACCGGTGTTGGCTGCGCATTGGAATTGCAGGCAGTGATTACTATCAGCCTGCTAGCTACCAGCATACACAGCTTAGTATATCTAGCCACCCTGGCGACAAGGCACTAGCGTTGATAGTTTAACGCTAACCGCTAGAATCAGTCGGTGGTGTTGGATGCTTACCTTGGCGAAATCCCTTGGCATCGGTCTGGTCCACGTCAAACCATGCCAGCTGTGAGTGCAATGACACCACATGACCAACAATCAACAAGGTCGGAGGCTTTATCTGGCCGATATAAAAAGCAGCAGGCAGGGCGCGCAAGCTGCCGATATGGGTTTGTTGCTGCTGTGTGGTGCCCTGCTCAATCAGCGCCAGCGGCGTATTCTCCGCCATGCCATGGGCGATCAGTGACTGACAGATCACATCAACGCTCCCCAACCCCATGTAAAACACCAGTGTCTGTCCCGGCCGCGCCAACGTCTGCCAGTCGAGGTCGCATTCACCGTTCTTGAGATGGCCGGTGACGAAGCGTACCGATTGAGCATGGTCCCGATGGGTCAGCGGAATTCCTGCGTAAGCCGCGCAGCCAGAGGCTGCCGTGATACCTGGAATCACTTCTACGGGAACGCCCGCGGCCATCAAGGTTTCAAGCTCTTCCCCTCCACGGCCAAAAATAAACGGGTCGCCTCCCTTGAGTCGAACCACGCGATTTCCTGCCCGGGCCCAGTCCACCAGAGCCTGATTGATACCCTCCTGCGGAACGCTGTGCGACGAGCGCGCCTTGCCGACATAGAACTGCTGAGCCGTTGATGGCACTAGTGCCAATATCTCGTCGCTTACCAGACGGTCGTGCAGCACAACATCGGCATGCTGCAAGCGATGGAATGCCTTGAGCGTCAATAGCTCAGGGTCCCCTGGCCCTGCCCCCACCAAGCTCACGCGACCCTGTATACAAGCGTTACCCTGTGTAGACGTGCTGTGTGACAAAACGCACCCCTTTAGAATAAAAAATATTTTGATATGCAAAAACGTAATTTTTTTCTCGCATATGCATTTAGCATCGTTGATCCAACATATTATATGTCTTTTTAATCTTAAAAACTCTTTTGATATAGCGAAATAATATCTAAATGTGTCGAATTGTACGAAATTGCTTACATTTTAATTACGTTTTAAACGCTATCCTAGCCGATTGAATTTAATGATACCGCTTTCCAATGGTACAGCTTCGGAGATTCACGCATGCCCGTGAATGATATCCCCCTATCGCTCAACGCCGAGCAACTTCTCAGTCAGATTCCCGGCGTCGTCTTTGAATTTTTCCGGCATCACGACGGCCATATGGCCTTTCCGTTCATGGAAGGTGCTGGAGTGACGGTCGCCCCAATTGATCGCGAGCAACTAGCAACAGATGCTAATGCGGCGCTTGAACAACTGACCGGCGCTGACTATCCGAAGCTAATGTCAGCCATTGAACGCTCTGCCCGGGGGATGATGCCACTAGCCACTCGTTTTCGGCTTGCATCTACTGGGCATAAAGCAAAGTGGATAGGCGTCAGTGCCACCCCCGAACCCATGCCTAATGGCGTTCGCTGGCATGGCATCATGATGGATATCAGCGACCAGGTCAGCGAAGAACAGCGGCTACGCAAGCTGTGCGATACTGATCCGCTCACCAACCTCCCCAACCGGCGTAAGCTAATGGTTCACTTGAACCACCTGTCATCGCTAAGCTCACGACACGGCACCCCGTTATCTATCATGATGCTCGACATCGACCACTTTAAACATATCAACGACCGATGGGGGCATCTACAGGGCGACGAAGTTCTGACGCAACTGGCCTCCCTGGCGCAGTCACTGCTGCGTAGCGAAGACATGATTGCTCGGCTGGGAGGTGAGGAATTCATGGCTGTTTTGCCACTTACCCCGGTCAATCAATGCCACCAATTGGCAGACCGGTTACGCCATCAAATTGCTGAACATGATTTTGGTATCGGTATCGGAAAAGTCACTCTCAGCATTGGCGTCGCCGAGTATCGCTGTGGCGAGCCTCTCGTCAGTCTCATAGAGCGCGCGGATCAAGCCCTTTATAGTGCTAAAGATGTTGGTCGGGACTGCGTCTGCCTTCTATCCTGATGGATGTATGTCGTCCAACCCCCTAACGGAGGTAGCTCATGACCTCACTTGCCCAGCAACAGTGTGAACCCTGCAGCGGCAACGCACGACCCATGACCCGAAGCGAGTGCGAAAGCCAGCTAAAACCCCTCCCCGAGTGGCGAATTATCGATCACGATGGCATTATGAAGCTGTCGCGCAGCTTTACGTTTCGTGATTTCGCCAATGCGCTGGCGTTTACACAGCGCGTGGGCGAACTGGCCGAAAAGGCAGGTCACCATCCCGCGATCACCACCGAGTACGGAAAAACCACGGTCACCTGGTGGAGCCACGCGATTAATGGCCTGCATCAAAATGATTTCATTCTTGCCGCTAGAACTGACGAGGTAGCCGAATAAATGTTTGAGCACATTGAGCGAGTCCCCGGAGACGCCATTCTTGGGCTAATCGAAGCTTTCAAAAAAGACACCAATCCTCAGAAAGTCGACTTAGGCGTTGGCGTTTACCGCGATGCGCACGGCAATACGCCAGTTATGCGCGCGGTCAAAGAAGCCGAAGCTCGCCTGCTCAGCAATGAAACCACCAAAACCTATATTGGTTCTCACGGCGCCCCAGCCTACGGAGGCGTCGTGCTACCAATGGTGCTGGGCTCCAATTCGCCAGCCCTTGAAGCCAATCGTGCCAGTGCTACCCAGTCCCCCGGTGGCACTGGAGCGCTTCGTTTAGCGGCCGACTTTATTGCCGCTCAACTGCCCGACAGGGGCATTTGGGTCAGCGACCCTACTTGGCCCAACCACCATGGCATCTTTACCGCCGCAGGCATCAAGCTGCACAAGTATCCCTACGTCGACCCCGACAACCGCCTCGACTTTGACGGCATGCTAGGTGCGTTGAAAAAGATCCCCGAAGGCGATGTGGTTGTGCTTCACGCCTGCTGCCATAACCCGACCGGGTTCGACCTTTCCCAGTCCCAGTGGCAGCAAGTGCTTGAGGTCGTTAAAGAACGCCAGCTACTGCCGCTTATCGACTTTGCCTATCAAGGGTTTGGAGAAGGCCTGGACGAAGATGCCTACGGGGTTCGGCTGTTTGCCGAGCAGTTGGATGAAGTGATCATTACCAGTTCATGCTCGAAAAACTTCGGTATTTACTGCGAGCGGACCGGCTGTTTGATAATGGTGGCTAAAGACGCCGAGCAGATGGAAAACATTCGCTCGCAGGTCGCCATTGTCGCACGGGAAAACTACTCCAATCCGCCAGCACACGGCGGCGCCATTGTCAGCGAGATTCTTCACGACGCTGAACTTTCTGCCATGTGGCGCGAAGAGCTGACCGAAATGCGTGACCGCATCAACACCCTGCGTCGCGATTTCGTCGAAGCCCTAAAACCCTATGGCCTGGACAAGAAATACGCCTGTGTTGCCGAGCAGCGCGGCATGTTCTCTTACACCGGCCTTACGCCGGAGCAGGTTGATCGACTACGCGACGAGTTCGGTATTTATATGGTGCGCTCAGGTCGCGCCAATGTGGCCGGCTTCTCCCAGGAAAACCTGCCCTATCTGGCGAAGGCAATTGCCGCGGTTAACGATTAACCCCCGCTGATAAAGCGCTACCCAATGCCCAGGCTTGCCTGGGCATTTTTGTATCTTTGGCGTGGTCTTCAGCCTGTGTAGAGTCGCGTTTCAAGAGAAACCAACATCTAATGCGCGTTAATCACCGGCTGTCGATGCGGACGAGACAGAATACGTCTAAGCAATAGCCAAGCAACTAATCCAGCGAACACATTACCCACGGCCGCTCCGGCGGCCAATCCCCACCATCCAGCCAGCTGTTCACCCAGCCACAGACAGGGCAAATAGCAAACAAACAAACGTGCAGCCGATAACAGCATCGCGCGTAACGGCCACCCCAGCGCATTACCCGCCTAATGGCGGCATAAGCTGACTTACCATGGCCGGCGCGGCAATGCCCGTAAAAGGCCGCCAGGACTGGCGACCTTCTTGCCATAGTCCTTCACGCGCAGCCCAACCACGTTTCCTCAACCGGCCACCGGTCACCAGCAACCCAATGCCAAAAGCAATTGACGTTGCCCAAGCGGCACCCGGCAGACCCCAGCCGGACCATGGTCCTACGCCAAAAATTAGCAAAGGATCCAAAGCCAGGTTTATCAGGCTGGTAATGACCATCATCTTGCCCGGCAGCCGTGTATCTCCATGAGCACGAAATACGCTATAGACAAAGTAAAGCAGCGCCCCAAGCCAGGCCGATAGTAGCTGTGGAGGCCAATAGCTGCGTAAATACCCGTAGGTGTTACTCTCGGCGCCTAACAAACTGAATATAGGTATCTGAAAGGCCCATAGCACGATGGCCAGACAAGCGATCACAGCACCACCAGCCATCAGCACAAGACTGCTTAATCGCTTGGCTCTGGCCTTCTCACCAGCCCCCAGCGCACGGGATATCAACGCTGCGATGGCGATACCCATCCCCACCTGAATCCCGATAATCAGAAACGATAGCGGAAAGGTGAACGACTGAGCAGCCAGTGGTACCGTGCCTAAACGGGCAATAAAGGCGCTATCCACCAGTTGAAACCCGAGTAGCGACAATACACCAATCGCCATCGGCCAGGTTTGTCGCCACAAGGTTTTGCCCAGTCCAGTCGTTTGCTGAGTGCTAGCCGCCAACGCTTATACTCCTGTTAAATAAACACAAAAACGCCACCACCCCCGAAGGCGTGGTGGCGCTTTTAACCGCGCCGTATTACTCGCGAATACCTTCTAAGGTCACATAAAGTTCCAACTCATGCATCGCTTCTGGGAATTCACTCATATCGATATCAAAATCCTCAAGCGTAAGCATGGTGCTGCCTTCAAAGCCAGCGCGATAACCACCCCAAGGATCCTCACCTTCGCCCATCAACGTAACAGGCATTTCAATTTCTTGAGTTTGGCCGCGCAGGGTAAGATCGCCGGTCATTACGCCCTCGTTGTCACCGGTCGGCTCAAAACCTGTCGAAGTAAAGGTGGCGGTAGGATACTCGTCAGCGTCCAGGAAATCACTGCTTAAAATGTGACGATCGCGCTCGCCATGATTACTGTTAAGGCTATTAACATCGACTTCCATGTCGATAGATGATGATTCAAGATCATCGGTGTCATAGCTGAACTCACCTGAAAACTCTTCAAAGCTACCCAGGATGTAGGAATAACCCAAATGACTGATCTTGAACTGCACAAAGGCATGCTGCCCTTCAGTATCGATGGTGTAGTCAGCTGCCTGGGCATGGCCGAGTGTCACAATCCCTGCGGCGGCGATTGCCGTGGTCAGTACGGTTTTCTTTAACATGCGTGTAACTCCTTTCTCGATGAAAAAGCACCGTCTTAAAGGGTGCTCTTGAAGCTATCCCGCTTGGGAAAGCTTGATACTTTAATGCGATGTAGGCTTCAACATGCGTCGCAGGGTGTCGTTACGATCGTAAAAGTGGTGCTTGAAAGCGGCCAACGAGTGCCCCACCGCCAGTAGCATCAACCCCCAGGCACTGTACCAATGCAGGTCACCAGCAATCAGCGACTGCTGCGGCAAACCATGCACCAACGCAGGCACCACGAACCAGTCAAACACGCTGATACCACTGCCATCGGCGGTAGAGATTAAATACCCCGTCGTCATCACCACAAGCAGCGTCACGTACAGCATGATATGCCCCAAGTGCGCCAGCAGAATGGCAAGCCGGCCTCCATGACCTTGGGGCGAAGGCTGCACAAGACGCCACACAATACGCCCAAGCGTTGCAATCAGAAGTAAGATGCCAATTGAACGATGTACCCAAGGCCCAAGGTTATACCAAGGGTCGTAATACCCCAGCCCGGTCATCCACCATCCCAGAGCAAAAAGCCCAACAATCGTGATGGCGCTTAGCCAGTGCAGCGCAATGCTGATAACGCCCCAGCCAACCTGCGTGTTTCGCCACATCGTATTTTCCTTGGTGAGACGCCCTCTTTGGGCGTAATACTTCAAAGATCATAGCGGCAAAACGGTTTGTAAACCGCTGAATAAAGCAGAATACATCATTCGTAAAAAACGTTGGACAAAAGCGTGGCACAATCAATATGCGTAAAAAAACCGGCCCTGGGCCGGTTTTATATCGCTTTCCGAAGGCGACTAACCCGCCAACAAGGCATCTAATCCTCTGGCGAGATCATTTTGAATATCCTGCTGGCTTTCCAGCCCTACCGCGACTCGCACCAGCCCAGGCGTAATACCGGCTGCCGCTCTTTGCTCTTCGCTCAAGCGTCCGTGCGTCGTGGTCGCGGGATGCGTGATCGTAGTTTTGACATCACCCAAGTTACCGGTGATCGACAACATGTGGGTCGCGTCGATCACTTCCCATGCACCCTCCTGGCCGTAGAGAACTTCGAAACCAAGCACTGCGCCAAAGCCGTCTTGCTGCTGTTTGGCAAGCTCATGCTGCGGGTGATCAACCAAACCGCTGTAAAACACCTTGTTAACCGCTGGGTGGGCATCAAGCCACTGTGCAAGGGCCAGCGCTTGCTCGCAGTGAGCTTTCATACGCAGCGAGAGCGTTTCCAGTCCTTTGGTAAATATCCAGGCATTAAACGGGCTCATGCAGGGGCCACAGGTACGCACAACGCCAAATACTTCTTCCAGTACGTCGTGTTTTCCAACCACGGCTCCCCCTACCGCACGCCCCTGCCCATCAAGGTACTTGGTAGCAGAGTGAATCACCAGGTCGGCACCCAACGCGATGGGCTGCTGAAGCGCCGGCGTCAAAAAGCAGTTATCAATCGCGAGCCACACATCATGACGTTTAGCCAGCGCCGACAGCGCGGCAATATCAGCGACTTCAGACAGCGGGTTCGACGGTGTTTCAGCAAACAACAGACGCGTTTTCGGGGTAATTGCTGCTTCCCATGCCGCTAAATCGGAAAGCTCCACATAGCGCGTGGTAATCCCTAATTTGCCGAAATACTTATCGAACAGGCTTACCGTTGAGCCAAACAAAGAGCGTGAAGCAACAATTTCGTCGCCTGCCGATAACAGCGCCAACACCGTTGACAGGATGGCGGACATCCCCGAGCTGGTGGCGACGCAGCGCTCGCCACCTTCAAGCGCCGCTAACCGACGCTCAAAGGTATGCACGGTCGGGTTGGTGAAGCGAGAGTAAACGTTACCGGCCTCTTGACCACCAAACTTGCGCGCTGCTTCCGCAGCACTGCCATACACGAAACTGGAAGTCGGAAAAATCGGCTCCGCATGTTCCTGCTCGAAACTACGCTCATGTCCCGCCCGAATCGCCAGGGTTTCCAGCGACCACGCGTCTTGCTGGCTGTCATCATGCATGGTCTAGTCTCTTGTTCAAAAACACACTTTAGTCGTCCAGATCGTCGTCATCCTGATTATGCATATCGACAAGGGCATGGTCACCAGCGCTTTGATCCTTGGCCAGGTCGTTACGGCTGGCCTCCAGCACTGCCAGGTAGGCATCGTCAATATCACCCGTGACGTAGTTACCGTCGAACACCGAACAGTCAAAGGCTTCCAATGCAGGATTCACTTCACGGCAGGCATCTTTCAAGTCTTCGATATCCTGATAGAAAATCCGATCGGCTCCGATCAACTGGCCGACTTCTTCTTCGGTACGTCCGTGGGCAATCAGTTCGGAAGCCGCTGGCATATCGATACCGTAAACGTTGGGATAACGCACCGGCGGCGCCGCGGAGGCGAAGTAGACGTTGCGTGCCCCAGCGTCGCGGGCCATCTGGATAATCTGCTTGCAGGTGGTACCGCGCACAATCGAATCATCCACCAACAGCACATTTTTATCTTTAAACTCGATATCGATGGCATTCAGCTTCTGGCGCACCGATTTCTTGCGCTGGGTCTGTCCCGGCATGATGAAGGTTCGGCCAATATAGCGGTTCTTCATGAACCCTTCGCGGTAAGTGACGCCCAAATGCTGCGCCATTTCCAACGCCGAAGTACGCGACGTATCAGGAATCGGAATCACCACGTCGATATCGTGATCAGGCCATTCGTTAAGCACACGGTCACCGAGCTTTCGCCCCATCTGCATACGGGTACCATACACATAGGCGCCGTCGAGAATCGAATCAGGCCGTGCCAGGTAAACGTGTTCGAAGATACAAGAACGCAACTGAGGGCGGTCAGCACAAACCTGAGTATGCACCTTGCCTTGCATATCCACGAAAATCGCTTCACCCGGTGACAAGTCCCGCTCAAGCTCAAAGCCGCCCACATCCAGAGCCACTGACTCGGAGGCAATCATGACATCCTGGCCGTTGTCTGCCTGGCGCGTACCAAACACCACCGGGCGAATGCCGTGGGGATCACGAAACGCCACCATGCCAAAACCGTTGATTATCGCGACGGCCGCATAACCACCCTGACAACGACGGTGCACGCGGCGAACGGCATCAAAGATATCCTCGGCCTCCAGGTGCAGGCCCTGCTTGCCAAGCTCATGGGCAAACACGTTGAGCAGCACCTCGGAGTCCGAACTCGTGTTGATATGGCGAAGGTCCGTCGAAAAAAGCTCCTGCTTGAGCTGCTCGGAATTGGTCAGGTTACCGTTGTGCGCAAGCGCGATGCCATAGGGGGAATTGACATAAAAAGGCTGCGATTCGGCCTCGCTGGAGGAGCCGGCGGTAGGATAACGGACATGGCCGATACCCAGGTTGCCCTTCAAACGCGCCATGTGCCGCGTGTGAAACACATCGCGCACCAAGCCATTACTCTTGCGCAGTAAAAAGCGTCCCTCGCTCCAAGTCATCATCCCAGCCGCGTCCTGGCCGCGATGCTGAAGAACGGTCAGGGCGTCGTAAATACCCTGATTTACCGCTTGCTTGGCCAGAAGGCCGACGATACCGCACATTCCCGTTACCTCGCTTGATGCTGGCTTAACCTACGTAAGCCGGTACATGTCAGATAAAGCTTTCAAAGTTCACGCCCCTGGCGTAAATCCGGCAGCGTGATGTCGTTCAGCGAAGACGGCGCTTCGGGAAGTTCGCCGCCCCATTGATCCAGTTGGTTGATCGCGTAGTTACGCAATTCAATAAAGGTAGGCCGGAGCGATGCCTGCTGCCATGCTTGCAGTTCCGAGAGTGGCGTCAGGGTAATCAGGACGGTCACCACCAGCAGGATAACCGCCCCTCTTGCAACACCAAACGCCGCGCCCGCAAAGCGGTTAAGCAACCCCATGCCGACCCACTCGACCGCCGCATGCACCAACCTGATAACAATGCCGCACAACAGAATCACGGCAAATATCACCAGTACGAAGGCAAGCACCAACCGCGCGTCAAAACTGTCGATAAAACCGCTCATCAACTCGGCGACGGGTTCAGCCAGCATCCGGGCTACCATCAGCGCAATCACCCAGGCCGCCAACCCCAGCGCTTCACGCACAAAACCGCGCACAAATCCAGCCAGCATTGACAAGGCAAGTACTGCTAAAAAGGCGGCGTCTATCCAGGTCAGCGCCATGATCAATCTCGAACTCGAACCAGCAGGCCTTGTACATTCGCCCGCTGTTTCACATCACTAACAGCTGTTTCACCCTCTTCCGAGGTGGCAAAAGGGCCGACATAAACGGTCGTCATGTCATTGTCGCGTTCGCGCTGATAGACAGCGAAACCTTCATCGCTGAGTTGCTCGCCCAGGCGCCGGGCGTTATCAGCGTTACCAAAACTGCCAACCTGTACTGCCCATTCGCCAGCTGAATCAGGTTGCGAAGTCGTCTCAGCCTGATCCTCATCGGGTTGCTCTTCGGACGTATCCGTGACCGACTGACTATTTGAGGCAATCAGGTCGGCGATCGGGTCGCTTTGCTCTGCTTCATCTGAGGCGCTATCGTCATTACTTGCCAATTGGTCGGTTTCTGGGCTGACGGGCTCAACTTCAAGAGGCTCTTCAGTCGCCTGAACGGCCGCACTTGGGTCTACCTGCTCGGCGGGATCACCGATCGAGTCGGGGCGCTCTGGGGCCTCGACCTCGCGGCGCTCGACTTCCACCGGTTGTTCAATGACAAAATTCGGCTGTGGACGCTCTTCACGCGGTGCGGGGTCACTCATCAGCCAAGGCACGATGATCGCCAAAAGCGCGAGCAGAATGACGATTCCGCTGATTCGTTCCGTTTTACCGTACTTCATATCCTTCTCCATCAAGCGATGCTACGCCTGTGGCAGTGGCTGCGCCGATAACGCCGCCACCGTAAAAAAAGAGCCTGTCGCCAGCACGCGATCATCTGGACCAAGCTGGTTTGCCAGCCATTCAACTCCCTCAATGGGCGATGCCGCGCAATGATGCACGCGTCCTCCCTGGGCTGCAATCCGCTCAGCAAGGTCAGTCGCCTGACGGCCTCGCTCACCTTCTAAGCTCACGCAAACCCAGTCGTTGATACGTGATGATAGCGCTTTGATCACGCCATCGGCATCTTTATCGATTAACATGCCGATAACCCCCCACTGCGTCGCGCCTGAAGCAACAGGGGGAAGATGGCGTGCCAGATAATCTGCCGCGTGGGGATTATGGCCCACATCAAGACACCACTGACCGCGCCATTGCATGCGACCGGGCACCACCAGATCGGTCAATGCCGTTTGGGTGGGAGATGCCGCCAGCACATAGCCAGATAAGACCAAAGCTTGCAGCGCCGTGGCAGCGTTATCAATTGGCAGGCCAGGGTCAGGTAAGGCATCAAGTGTCAGCATATCGCCTGCAGCCGTGTGACCCTGCCAGCGCCAACTGGCCGACGCTGGGTCGCTGGTATGCTCAAAGTTGCGTCCAAGCTGATAGACGGGAGATGACAAGGCGTCGGCGCAGGCCGCAACACTCTCAGGCAGGTCGCGGCTGCCCAATACAGCAGGCCGTTGCGAGCGAAATATACCGGCTTTTTCACGCCCTATCTGGGCGATATCAGTACCTAAAAACCCGGCGTGATCCTGTGCAATGGTGGTGACGATTGCCACATCAGCATCGACGATATTGACGGCATCAAGACGCCCGCCAAGCCCCACTTCAAGCACGGCCAGATCAAGCGGCTGCTGAACCAGACACCAGAGTGCACACAGTGTCCCGGCTTCAAAATACGTCAGACTAACCGACGGTGCGGCTAGCCTTGCCTGCTCAACGGCTTCGAAACCCGCAACTAGCTGATCATCGCTCACCATGTAGCCGTCAAGCTGAACGCGCTCGTTGTAGCGCAGCAGGTGGGGTGACATATATGTCCCCACTCGCTGGCCGTGAGCGCGCGCTACGCTATCAATGATCGCCAGGGTCGAGCCCTTGCCATTGGTACCCGCAACGCTGATGACGCGCTTGGCAATGGGGCGTTGCAAGAGACCCATTCGCTCAGCCACTTTGCTGACCCGATCCAATCCCAGTTCAATATCCACGGGATGGAGAGTTTCCAGATGGTCAAGCCACTGTGCCAGGGTTTTAGGCATTGCGTGAGGAATCGTCGTGCTTGGCAGTGTCCGTTTGGCTACTGCCGTTGATCGCCTCGATCCACTCAGGGTCTTCCGCCTGCTCAGCCACCTGGGCTTCGTCAACCACAGGTTCAAACACCAGAGGTTCTTCTTCTGGTGCGGGCTCACTACCAGCTAACGGCTGGTGGGTCAGTTTGCGCAGTACGCCGCCAACGCGCTCACGCATGTCGTGACGATGCACAATCATATCCACCGTACCGTGCTCAAGCAGAAACTCACTACGCTGAAAACCTTCAGGGAGTGTTTCGCGCACGGTTTGTTCAATAACCCGTGGGCCAGCAAAGCCAATTAGCGCATTGGGCTCAGCGATATTTAGGTCGCCAAGCATTGCAAGTGATGCAGAAACGCCACCGAATACCGGGTCGGTCAGCACCGAGATATATGGAATGCCTTCTTGCTTTAGCTTTTCAAGCGCTGCTGACGTTTTGGCCATCTGCATCAGCGAGAACAGGGCTTCCTGCATGCGCGCCCCGCCGGAGGCGGCAAAGCAAATCAACGGCACGCGCGACTCAAGCGCCAGCGTCGCGGCGCGCACGAACTTCTCACCAACGACCGCCCCCATGGAGCCGCCCATAAAGGTGAATTCGAACGCCACGGCCACCACAGGCAAGCCATTCAACTCGCCGCGCATGGCAACCAGCGCGTCTTTTTCAGTGGTCGCTTTCTGCGCCGCTGCCAGGCGGTCTTTGTACTTCTTTGAATCACGGAATTTAAGCCGATCAAACGGCTCGACCTCTGCAGCAATTTCTTCGCGGCCGGATTTATCCAGGAACCAGTCCAAGCGTTTGCGCGCCGTCAACCGCAAGTGATGATTGCACTTGGGGCAAACACTTTGATGCTTCTCTAACTCAGGAAGATAGAGAACGGCTTCGCATTTGGGGCATTTACGCCAGAGACCGTCGGGAACGCTAGCGCGACGGTCCTTACGCTGGATACGACCCCTGGAGGGCACAATTTTATCTAACCAGCTCATATCAAAAAGACTTCCGTTGTACGTCAACGCTTGGCGGGACCAAGCTTGATGAATGGGGTCAAACTAATGTCAGTTAGTGTAGACGATTAAATAATTTATCAGGCATCCATGGCCGAACGCATCTCGCCAAGCACCTGTTTTAACTGGGCGGCAATCGTATCCGGTGCATCGGCACTCTCGGCGATCCGGTTAACCAGCGCACTGCCCACAATCACGCCGTCAGCCACTTTTGCAACTTCCGCCGCGGTTGCGCCGTCACGAATACCGAAACCCACACACAGTGGCAAGTCGGTCATACCGCGCAACGGTGCCAAGTGCTCTGCCACGTCGTCGGCATTGAGCGTCGCTGCACCGGTCACCCCCTTGAGAGAAACATAATACAGATACCCCTCGCCGTGGGCGCATATTGTAGCGGCCCGCGCATGGGAAGTGGTAGGTGCAACGAGAAAAATAGCCGCCAAGTCGCGCGCTTTCAAAAGCGGTCCAAACACATCCGCTTCTTCCGGCGGCATATCCACTGTCAACACCCCATCGACGCCTACCTCGGCCGCTTTATCGGCAAAGGTATCGTAGCCAATACGCTCAATAGGGTTGAGATAGCCCATCAGCACCACAGGCGTTGTGGTATCGGTTTGGCGGAATTCGGCCACCATGTCGAGCAGGTCGACCAACCGGGTGCCCTGCTTGAGCGCCCGCTCGCAGGCTTTTTGAATAACCGGGCCGTCTGCCATCGGATCTGAAAACGGTACGCCCAACTCGATGATATCCGCACCGGCTTCCACCAGGGCATGCATAAAGCCAACGGTGTACCGAGGCGCGGGGTCTCCGGCGGTAATGAAGGGAATCAGAGCCTTGCGACCCTGCTGCTTAAGTTCACTGAAACGCTGATCAATACGGTTCATGCTTGCCCTTAGAAACTTGTGACCTTGGAAACGTGTTGGCCCTTAAATTTCGATGCCGTCAATCTTGGCCACCGTCATAATGTCTTTATCACCGCGGCCTGACAGATTAATCACGATATGCTGGTCAGGGCGCATGGTCGGCGCCAACACCTTGGCATAAGCCAGCGCATGGGCCGTTTCAAGGGCAGGCATGATACCTTCCATGTGCGTTAGTTCGCGAAACGCCTCAAGCACTTCATGGTCGTTGGCGGCCACATAATTCACCCGACCGACGTCTTTCCATAGGGCATGTTCGGGGCCCACGCCTGGGTAATCCAGCCCGGCGGAAATCGAGTGGGTATCCGACACCTGGCCCGCTTCATCCGACATCAGGTAAGTACGATTACCGTGCAGCACACCGCGCGGCGCATTGGACGACAGCGGCGCGGCGTGGCGGCCTGTCTCAACCCCGTCACCACCCGCTTCCACGCCGTACATGGCAACGTCATCGTCTTCCACGAACGGGTAGAACAAGCCGATGGCATTGGAGCCACCGCCCACACAGGCAACCAGCGCATCGGGCAGTCGGCCGATCTGCTCAAGCGACTGACGGCGTGCCTCACGACCCGCCACGGCATTGAAATCGCGCACCAGCTGCGGATACGGGTGCGGCCCCGCCACGGTGCCGATGATATAAAAGGTGTTATCGACGTTGGTGACCCAGTCGCGCAGCGCTTCGTTCATGGCATCTTTCAAGGTACGGGTACCCGATTCAACCGGAATCACCCGCGCGCCCAGCAAACGCATGCGATACACGTTCAGCTTCTGGCGCTCAACGTCTGCAGCCCCCATGTAAACATCACACTCAAGACCCAGGCGCGCCGCTACCGTGGCGGTTGCCACGCCGTGCTGACCTGCACCGGTTTCAGCAATAACACGGGGTTTGCCGGTCTTTTTGGCCAGCAACGCCTGACCAATGGTGTTATTCACCTTGTGGGCACCGGTGTGGTTCAAGTCTTCGCGCTTGAGCCAGATTTGCGCCCCGCCAAGCGCCTGTGACCAACGCTCAGCGTGATAAAGCGGCGATGGACGCCCCACGAAATAAGCAAGATCACGGTCAAACTCGGCCTGAAAATCAGGGTCGTCGCGCAGACTCAAGTAGGTCTGCTCCAACTCTTCCAGGGCAAAGCTCAGGGTTTCTGACACGAACCGACCGCCGTAGGGGCCAAAATGGCCACGGGCATCCGGCATTTGAGTCAGTTCACTGAAACGTGTTTTTGAAACGCTTTCAGAAGCACCAGTTGCTGAGACTGTCACAGGGATACCTCACAAGATCGCCAGAACAGGCAAACAATAAATGAATTCACTTTAAAACGCAGCACACGGCAAGCGAGGCTGAACTAAGAACCTAACGAGCGTCGGACAACGCCACTTGACGAACAAAAGACGCCATCTTGGGCGTATCTTTGCAGCCTCGCGAGGCTTCAATACCGCCGGAAACATCCACCGCATAAGGCCTCACTTGGCCCACTGCCTGCGAGACATTTTCCGGTGTCAATCCACCTGCGAGAATAACAGGTTTTACAAGCGTTGCGGGGATTCTCGACCAATCAAATGACTCGCCGGTACCGCCCGGTGTGCCGGGTCGATAAGCGTCCAGCAATAAGGCTTGCGACTGAGCATAGCGCTCGGCTTCAACGGCTAAATCGATGCTGTCGCGCATGCGCAACGCCTTGATCCAGGGGCGGTCAAAACTGGCACAGAAGTCGGGCGTTTCATCACCGTGAAATTGCAGCACGTCCAGGTACGGCAGGCAGGTCTCGACCCACTCAGTGGACGGGTCGACAAAGAGCCCCACACGGCTGACAAACGCCGGAACACTCGCCGCAAGTCTCGCCAGCTGCTCAACATCGACGCTGCGCGAACTTTTGGGCCACATGACAAAGCCCAGAGCATCCACGCCTAACGCCACCGCCGTATCGATATCGTCCTGGCGGGTGAAGCCACAGAATTTGATGCGTGTCCGTTGCATGCGCTGAGTATCGCTCACGATGTCTCCTGGGGATTTTTGGCAAAAGTCAGCTTGCGTCGCGCCGCCACTCGGGGCGTCTCGGGAAGCTCGCGCTCGCCGGTCCATTCGCCGGAAAAGGCCATCAGATTGGGGCCCAGTGGCTCCTTGGGCAACGCAAACCGCTCGTCGTAAATCGAGTCGACAAAGTGCAGTCCACAGGCCGGCGCGGTGACATCGCCCAGCTTGCGGTTCTTTAGAGCCAAAAGCCGCTCGATATAGTCCTCGCCCTGAGCACCACGACCCACGCTTACCAGGGCGCCGGCGATATTGCGAATCATGTGGTGCAGAAACGCATTGCCCTGGATATCGATCATGACCAGCGGGCCAAAGCGTTTGACATCGACAAAGTGCATTTGTCGCCAAGGCGTTTTCGACTGGCAGCCCGCCGCGCGAAAGCTTGAGAAATCATGCTCCCCCACCAGCGCCTGCGCGGCACGATGCATGGCGTCGGCGTCCAAAGGGTCGCGGCACCAGGTGACGTTGTGCCTTTCCAATACCGGGCGGCTTATCTGGTTCAACAGCAGATAACGGTATCGGCGCCCCAGTGCGCCCAGCCGCGAGTGGAAATCGTCAGATACCGGCTTGACCCAGCGTATCGACACATCCCGCGGCAGGTTGGTATTGGCGCCAAACACCCATGCTTTTTCCGAGCGCTGGGCAGGCGGGTCCAGGTGGACGATCTGACGGGTGGCGTGCACGCCGGAGTCTGTTCGTCCGCTGGCATGGATCTGCACCGGCGCGCCGGCCACTTTGCTCAGCGCATCTTCCACCGATGCCTGCACCGAGGCGGCGTGCTTGAGTCGCTGAAAACCACAAAAGCGCGTGCCATCGTATTCGATGCCCATCGCCAGGCGGCCGGTTAGCGGTTGTGTCTCGTCAAAATGGTAAAACAGCGTCATCGCCTCTTATCAACATTGCCGGGGGAGGAAGGCGCGCCATTATCGCGGGGAGTGGGCGCAAATGCCACCTCTTCAATCTCCCACTCCGGCTCTTGGGCTTGCTCGCGAGCAGCGGGAAACACAGGCGCCGTCGGTGGCGCCGCTGACTTGCCTTCAAAATCCGGTGTCGGCACTTCATCTACCCTCTCAGCTTTCATTGACAAAAGCATGGCCGACACGGCCTCAGGATCAGCGGGAGGCGCCAGCCATAAAGACGGCTTATGCCCTTCAGAGGTTGCCTTTAACGCCAAACGCCGCTCGTCCCCCATTATGATCAGCCCAGCCGCTTGGGTATTCGCCATGGCGGATTTGTTTAAGGGCGCCTGATCCGTCGCATTATCTTCGCCTTCTTGGGTCGGCAGTGAGTCAACCGCTTCGCTGGCCGCTGGTTGATTGACCGCTGTCGGTTTTTCTTCAGGTGTCGGCTCTACCGATGGCGCCACGCGATGCGGTTCATTGGCTCTTGGCGCAGGCTGATGAGGGGTTTTTGCGCCCGGCGCCGCCATGGTCGGCGGCGCTTCCCACTGCTGGCGACGACGACGGATCACCACCAACAACACAACTAGCAGCACCAATAAAACCAACAGCAGCCACCATTGATAGTCGCTAACGCGTTCCGTGAGAGACGGCCGCTCAGTTGCTGGAGCGGGCGACGAGGTTTCCGCTTGCTGCGCGGCCACGGTTTGATTCAACCGATCCACCTCATCACGCAGTGCAGAGATTTCCTGGCGCATATCATCAAGGGTCTGCTGAAACTGCTCTCTAAGTTCGGCCTCCTCAGAGGAAGCCGACGGCGTCGAGACTGGCGTCAATGCAGAGTTAGTCGCCGCATTGGCAAGCACTCGCGCCGCACTCAGCGCGGTCGCCTCAACTGAGGGGGCTTGTGTCTGCGAGGCTGTCTGGGGTTCTTCTGCGGGCTCGCTTTCGGCAGGGCCTGCGTCAGTGGCCGTGGTGTTATCTGCTGAGTCATCGACTTCGGGCATTGCGACTGGCTCAGGACCGTTTTCATCGCGGCGCTGCCAAGCCGCGTTCATGGCGCGGATGGTCTCAGCGGCTTGATCCGCCGAGCGTGCCATGACCCGCGAATCATCGGGCAGCGTCAGCCGCTGTGCCGCGCGCATTTCGTGAATATTACCCGAGGGAAAGCTGCTGGGATTGGCCTCCAGTAGCGCCAGCATCATCTGCTGGACGCTAGCCTGTGCAGGCTTTGTGCGCGCGGCAACGCTCCATAGCGTATCGCCGCTGCGTACGTACGCATCGCCCTGGGCGGCCTCACGGTTTGGTGGCACATCAGGAGCATTGTTCTCTGTAGCGGCTTGAGGCGCTACTGGTTCCGCCGGTTGATCGACAGCGCCGTAGCCATCAGGGTCGAACAGCAATGTGATGGCCTGGGACTGTCGACCATCGGGGGATTCCATGGTCAGTAGCAAGTCCAACCAAGGCGTCGTAATGGGCTGGTCACTGGTCAACACCACCACAGGCTGACCCTGGCGCTCTTTAATGCTGGCCTGGACGCGCCCTGCCATCGGCGTCCATTCAACGCCCGCGTCGGCAAAGGCATCCTGACCGGCCACGCTGACTTCAATCGCTGACGGCGAATACGCGTCGCCATCCACAAGCGGTAGCATGGCCTGCAACGGGGCCTCTAAACGGGACTCCACCTGTGCAGGCCCCAAATCAAGCGCCCAGCCAATTGACCCTACCATGCTTAGCCAAAGCCCTACGGCCAACGCGCCTAGCTGTTTCATGGATGCCCCTGTTGCCAATTTAGCTTTTTTATATAACCCGCCGCTTCATTGTGCGGCGGTCTCATACGTTTTTACCACAATAGCGTCTTAACCATAGTACCGTCTTTCTGGCACAAAATCCGCGCGCATAAAAAACGGGAAGCGTTTGATTCGCCCCCCGTTTTAGTCCGCTTAGGATGCGGCATTAGCCTCGGCGGAAACTTACTGCTCGCGCAGGATCTTCAGCATACGCTTGAGTGGTTCAGCCGCGCCCCAAAGCAACTGGTCACCAACGCTGAATGCCGAGAGGTATTCACCGCCCATTTGCAGCTTGCGCAGGCGGCCAACCGGCACTTGCAGCGTGCCTGTCGCCGCAGCAGGCGTTAGGCCTTCGTTGGTGGCGTCTTTCTCGTTGGGAATCAGCTTGACCCACTCGTTGTGCTTGGCGATGCGGTCTTCGATCTCGTCAAGCGGCACATCCTGCTTCAGCTTGATGGTGAACGCCTGGCTGTGAGAGCGCATGGCACCGATGCGTACGCAAAGGCCATCGATGGGGATCGGGTTGTTGTCGAGACCCAGAATCTTGTTGGTCTCAACGCTGCCCTTCCACTCTTCGCGGCTTTGGCCACTTTCCAGCTTGCTGTCGATCCACGGCAGCAGACTACCGGCCAGCGGCGCACCGAAGTTCTCAGTCGGGAAGTTGCCGCTGCGCATGGCCGCCGTCACTTTGCGGTCTATATCCAGAATTGCGCTGGAGGTGTCCTTCAGTTCTTCACCAACGCTATCGTGCAGCGTGCCCATCTGGTTGAGCAGCTCGCGCATGTGCTTGGCACCTGAGCCAGACGCGGCCTGATAGGTCATGGACGTCATCCACTCGATCATGTCGGCTTCAAACAGGCCGCCCAGCCCCATCAGCATCAGGCTCACAGTGCAGTTGCCGCCGACAAAGGTCTTGGCGCCTTTGGCCAGCTGTGCGTCGATCACGCCGCGGTTGACCGGGTCCAGCACGATGGTCGCTTCATCTTCCATACGCAGCGTGCTGGCGGCATCAATCCAGTAGCCTTGCCAGCCCGCGCTGCGCAGGTCCTTGTAGACCGGCTTGGTGTAGTCGCCGCCTTGACAGGTGACCACTACGTCAAGCGCTTTGAGCGCCTCGATATCAAAAGCGTCTTTCAGCGGAGGAACGTCCAAACCGATGTCGGGGCCGGGCTGGCCAACCTGGGAGGTGGTGAAGAATACCGGCTCAATGCCATTAAAATCACCATCTTCCTGCATGCGCTGCATCAGCACTGAGCCGACCATGCCGCGCCATCCCACGAAACCGACTTTCAACATTATGAAGTCCTCCTGCAAAGAATGAATGCACTTATTATACACAATTCTTGATGGTGATTTTGAAGCGGCCAAACCATAAGTTTACTGCTTGGCAAATGCAGCAAGTACCGCATCGCCCATGGCGTCGGTGCCGATAGTCTGCATACCCTCGGAGGCAATATCCGCCGTGCGCAGGCCATCGTCCAACACGCTGCCGACGGCCGCTTCGATACGCTCCGCCATGGCGTTTTCGCCCAGCGAGTAGCGCAGCATCATGGCCACAGAGAGCATCATGGCCAGCGGGTTGGCAATGTTCTTACCGGCGATATCCGGCGCGCTGCCGTGGCAGGGCTCGTACATGCCCTGCCCGCTTTCATTAAGCGAAGCAGAAGGCAACATGCCGATGGACCCGGTGAGCATTGCGGCGGCGTCGGAGAGAATATCGCCGAACATATTGCCGGTCACCATGACATCAAACTGCTTCGGTGCACGCACCAGCTGCATGGCGGCGTTATCCACGTACATGTGCGAAAGCTCAACGTCCGGGTATTCAGGCGCCAACCGCTCCATCACCTCGCGCCATAAGATCGTCACTTCCAGCACGTTGGCTTTATCCACCGAGCAAAGCTTTTTGCCACGCTTCTGGGCCATTTCAAAGGCCACGCGACCGATACGCTCGATCTCGCTTTCGGAATACACGTAGGTATTAAAGCCCACCCGCTCGCCGTTGCGCTCTTCGATGCCGCGCGGCTGACCAAAGTAGATGCCACCGGTCAGCTCGCGGACGATCATGATATCCAGCCCGGCCACCAGCTCAGGTTTCAGGCTCGAGGCGCTGGCGAGCTGCGGGTACAGCATGGCCGGGCGCAAATTGCCGAACAGCCCCAGGTTTTTGCGCAGGCCAAGTAGGCCTTTTTCGGGCCGCTTGGATAGATCTTCAATCTTGTCCCACTTGGGGCCACCCACGGCCCCAAGCAGAATGGCGCTGGCGGCTTTGGCTTTATCCAGCGTCTGCTCAGGCAATGGATCGCCGTGGGCATCATAGGCGGCGCCGCCAACCAGCGCTTCGTCGACCTCGATATCCAGCCCGGCGTCTTGGCAGGCTTTCAGCAGGCGCGCTGCCTGGGCAGCAATTTCAGGGCCGATACCGTCACCCGGCAGTAATAGAACCTTATGTGTCATGCAGCTTCCTTAGCATCTGATACGCGCAATCACAGGAATATACTCGGCAAGGTCAGGTATACGCGAGGGCGCTGTGAACCCATCCATGGGCGCTACTTTCGCCATCCATGGCGAAAAACCCTCGCTCCAACCTGACCTTGTCCCAATTTAATCGTCGTTAACTCAGGCAGGCTGGCGAAACAGCCACGGACGTTCCTGGCGATGGGTTTCTTCAAAGCGCCGGATGGCATCTTCGTCTTTCAGCGTCAACCCGATATCGTCCAGACCTTCCAGCAGGCAGTGCTTGCGGAACTCGTCGACCTCGAACTCAAGAATTTCGCCGCGATGGGTAATTACGCGCTGATTCTCCAGGTCCACGTCCATGCGGTAGCCTTCTTTCGCTTCCACTTCCTCGAACAGACGATCAATTGTGTCTTCATCGAGCGTGATAAGCAGGATGCCGTTTTTGAAGGCGTTGTTGTAGAAAATATCGGCGAAGCTGGGCGCCATCACCACCTTGAAACCAAAGTCTTCCAGCGCCCAGGGGGCGTGCTCGCGGGAGCTTCCGCAACCAAAATTACGCCGCGTCAGCAGAACTTCGGCCCCTTGGTAACGCGGCTTGTTCAACACAAAATCCGGATTCAGCGGCCGCAGTGAACAATCCTGCCCTGGCTCGCCTTCATCCAGGTAGCGTA
>JAIVHM010000242.1:0-3983 GCA_020201095.1 Halomonas sp.
ATCGATAACTGAGACAGTTGGTTTGACGGCCTGAGCAATTTCGGACACCTGCTCCTTGATGGTGTTGGCTACGTTGGCAACCGGCTCGTTGCTTTCGCTTTGACAACCCATCATCAAACCACCAAGGATGAGTACTGCTACTAAAGAAATCAATTGCTTGGTCATAATGACCTCCCGAGACTAGTCTCTCTATGCAATGTGATGGAATCTGTGTCTGCCGTGACGCCTGTACTTATAGCATACCAATCAAGGCGGCCTCCAGATCCTCCCCCCGTCAGCGACAAAGCTTTGGTACTCTCAGCGCTCAAGATCAGGCACTCTGGGACTAAAAAACAGGGTTAATCAACGGGGTATCGGGGCGCAGACTGGCCGCTGCGCCTGTTTCCATCCACGCCCCTCCCTGGCGGTGCAGATTCATACCAGCGTCGCGTTCTCTTCCAGTTCGATCCACTCGTCGAGCAGGCCAGTGCCCTGGATGTCGTCGATATTGGAACAACGCCAGCGGTAGCCATCGGTATCTCTGACAGACTCGAAGCGCGCTCCCAGTTGCTCAGCCTCTTTCATGACACGGTGGACTTGCCGTTCAGAGAGGTGGAAGCGCTCGCAGAGGGTGGTCGTTGTGGGTTGATCCCGGCAGATAGAACGGGTCAGGTAGAGGGTACGGAGCCGAAGATGATTCGTTGCCATGGTCATTGTCTCGTCAGTTGTTGTCTTAGCTTTAACAAAACATGGCTTACCAGACATAATATGTCAAGCCTTAAAATTCCTACTCTCTCCCCGCCAACTAGTACACAAGCAAAACATTGCCGAAAATTACAATTCTCGGTAATGTTGGGCTATGGCACATGCGAAAAAACAGGGCCTAGAGACCCAATCAGGCCACGCCCCCGACGCTAGTTTTCGGCAATGTTCGTCGCCCGATGATCCCATCGACCGACAAAGCCGGCCGATCAACTACCTCACTGAGTCGGAAGTGAAGCGCCTGGTGAAAGGAGCTAAAACATCCCGCAATTCAGAGCGTGACGCATTGTTAATCACAATGCTGTTCCGCCACGGGTTAAGGGAAAGTGAGGCACGAATGCTTCGTCTCAATTCGATGAAGCTCGACTCAGCTCAAATCTGGATAGAACGAGCTAAGAGAGGAAGATCATCATTCCATCCCATCAGTGGGGAGGAACTCCGGATGATTAGGCGCTACTTGCGCACCAGAGACGACGACTTACCCTGGTTGTTCATCTCCGAGCGGTTGCAGCCACTGTCCGATCGCACCGTGCGCGTGATTGTGAAGAACGCAGGCGAAGCGGGTGGCCTTGGCCACGTTCATCCACATATGCTTCGCCATGCCTGCGGGTACTATCTGCACAACCTGGGACACAACAGCCGATTGATACAGGACTACCTGGGCCACTCAAACCCCTCGAGCACCATGATCTACACCAGGACAGCGGCAAAACAATTTGAGGGGTTGTTCTGAGTGAAAGCTCTTCAAGTAATGGCTGGAGTCTTTGGCTTAATTATGGGAGCCATATACTACGCAGACACCCCCTACACAAAATGGACGAAGGGTAAAAACCAGGATCTAATCACTCCATTTTTATTCGATACAACTTTCTACTACTTCTTCGTCGTCGCACTGATTTTCGGAGCTCTCACTTACTTAGCAGTATTGGGTGCCAAAGCGTATGACTACACCCTTGACCAACCAGATAGCGGGAATCGTGCTGCTTTAATCACATCGTACGTCTTTGTGCTTGCTTATGTGGGTTGCGTGATAAGCGCCATGGCCTCGAGGAGCTATCTAGATAACGCTGGCTCACTCGGGCAGATCGCCCTGTCAATACTCCTTCTGCCGGTGATGATCGGAGGAGGCATCTTTGGTGTGCTTGCCTCTCTATTGATCCCGTTTGTATTACCTGCCTTCATCGCCTTCGCCATCCCGTTGGCCGCCTTTGGCCTATACTCACTATTGGTCACTGGCGAAACAGAAGAAAGCCGAATCGTTTTAGAACACACACAGAAAAAAGAACCCATCAGCAATATTGAGGCCCGGCTGGCTCGAGCTGTTGAGAGCGGAATGGCATCAGATGAAGAGTTACGTGAAATACTCGAGTCTCTACCCCCGATGAACCGGTTCTTTCACTCGTTCAAATACAAAAGACAAGCAGAAAAATACCGATCAATGCGACGGTTCATGGATGCTCAAAGAAACGCGGCTGATGAGAGAGAGGAGTTTGCGTATAGCGCCCACGAATTTGAGCGCTCCAAACGACGCGCCGCCCGGGCGACGGCTGAGCCTAGTGCTTCTTATTCTGCGGAGCCAACTAAAAATCCCAAGAAAAAAAGGTCGAACGAAGAACCTCCGAAATCTTTAAAGGGGATAGAAGCAGTTAAAAAGGCCGTAGAGAATGAAAGAAACAGGACGAAAAGGAAGCATTGATGAGCTCAGAAGATGAATACATACCCCGTTCTGAGGTAAAAGAGACCGGTAGTGCGAACCTCTCATCCATCCCTACACCGCCTGGCGGGGCTATCAAATCAAGCTTGCTGACAGCCATGAAGTACCGCTCTCTTCGGTCGGCTTTACGAGCGTATGAAGCTGCCTTTTCTGAAATGACAAGGATTGAGCACGCACAAGCAGATTTTCATGAGGCTAAATTACGCACGGCTCGAACTGTAGATCTACTTAAAAATGCGGAGCATATCCACGCACAAGACCGAGCTCGGTGGAAGCTTGATCGCCTGGACGCCGAAGAGGAATTAGCAGAACGACAACACCAAGCAGGGCTCGCTCGTCGGAGGAGAGAAGCCGAGGCTAGTGGTGCTGAAGTCGATGCCCAGCGAGTTAGGGAAGAAGATGATCTCGCCGATGCTGAACACCAGGCATTTATGAATAAGCTAAGGCGCGAAAAAGAAAGAGCTCAGGCGACGTCACCCAGGTTGGCGGCTGAAATGGAGGTCTTCCTGGATCTCTTTTGGAGCTGCGTCCACGAAGAGCAAACTCAGGAAGAGCGAGACCAAGCTATTGCGGAAGCAGTGGAACAAGCGGCGGCAGAGACGTCATTGTCGGAAGAGGCCCTTCAAAAAGTGCTCGTAACGCTAAGACCACTCGCTGAGGAAGAAATGGCTAAACGAAGCAGCAACAAAGTTTAGAAGACACCAAGGCTAGGAGTGTCGGGTCAGTAAACATTCCCGTCGGGGCCTTTCCAGCCGTTTTCAGTCTTCCGAAACCTGATTTCTTCTTGGACTTTTATAATTCCTTTGGGGTTAGCATTTCTTGTGTTCATCTGTGGCCCACACTGCCAAAACCAACGTCCGTTTGTCCAACATTTCGACGGATAGTCTTTAAGAAATTCTGTTTCTGCCTCGAACTCAAGGGAGTAAAAGGTCTCTCCCATGGTGTACCCATTTACTTTCTTAAATGACTTGATTTTTACCGTGCCATCCTTCAAAAGATTGCCTAGCTGATTCTCGTAAACGCTACGAGCGTCTGATTCACTGGGACGTGCGCTGCAACCGATCAGCAACAAATTACCCAACATCAGCATGGTCAGTGTCAGTCCGCTTAGCGTCTTCTTATACATTTCATTACCCCTGGCTAACAGCTTTCGCTGGTTTATGTTCTGGTCGGGAGCGGTGTGGTTTAGGCCAACGTAAACCCGCTACGCAACGTGCGTTTATAATTTTGCAACTAGAGAGGTGATGTAGTGTATCTATAAGCTTTATTAACTAAAAATTTTGTTTCTTTTGTTAGTTTGACATTTTCTGGAATACCGTTGATTTCTTTAAAGTAAGCCAGGTTCTTTTCATCAGGTATACCCAGTTCTTCCAATATTCCTTCTTCAAACCACGTCATGGTAGCGCAAGGCACATCAGAGTCTCTTATTTCAAAGCAAGCAGGTGTATACAAATTACCATCCTTTTCAATCATCACTTCGTCGATGACGGCGACGGTCGGCTTGATCGCCTGAGTCACTTCCGACACC
>JAIVHM010000242.1:4016-6876 GCA_020201095.1 Halomonas sp.
TTTCTTTGACAGTGCTGGTTGCATCGGCAACCGACTGGCCACTTTCACTTTGACAACCCATCACCAGACCACAGATGATGAGTACCACTATCGGAGAAATTAGTTGTTTCGTCATCAGAATCTCCCGAGTTCACTGTCATTGTCGGGATACCCCGAATATTAGAGGGTGCTATAGATGACACCTATCGTCAATCTATCCAACGTGAGCCAGACACATAGTATCCACTGCGCTGCGTCCACAGCGAACACCAAAGGCTTTAAACCAAGACATGGATTCTGAAAGAACCAAGATGATCAAGCGCCTCGGGATCAAAGACATCATCTCGGGTACACGTCCAACAAAAGAAAAAAAACTTGTTCTTGGTCACCCTGACGGGCATGAGCCTGGAGCGTTAATGGACATCCCGCTGTCGGCCAGGGCAGCACATATGCACGTCATCGGCCGGTCTCGGAGCGGGAAAAGTCGATTTCTGGCTGATTTGATCTTTCAAGATATCGTGAACCATACCGGACTCTGCCTCATTGACCCGGAAAGTGAACTGGTCAATCGCATCCTCGCTCGGTTAGCGAACGACTCCCTGGCGCAACGCATCCAGCCTCGGATTCATCCAGTAAAACTAGGCGACCAGGATTCTTTCCTCCGCTTCAATCCGTTGCATTGTGATGACCTTTCCGATGCCTATACCGTCGCGGATAAAGTCACCGAGGCCATTACACGCATCTACGGAGGAAAAGACTCGACCGAAACACCTCAGTTCGCTTTTGTGACGGACGTCATTTGTACCATCCTCGCGTTGCGTGGCCTCCCACTGGCCGCTGGACAATACTTTCTTGAGAATACCCCAGCTATTGAAGAGGTTCGACAGCAAATAATCAGCGGTGTGCCGAATCCATATTATCGGCACCAGGCGGAGCAGTTCATTCAAATGAGTGGCCGAGAGTTCCGCGAGACCGTCGGTAGCTCTCTACGACGGCTACACAAAATATTAGCGAACCCCTACGTAATCAGAATGTTTTCGACAACCGAGAACAACCTTCCCTTAAAACAGATGATGGACGAAGGCCATGTACTCCTCATCGACGCTGGAGTAGAAGGCTCGAAGCTCAAGCGTACAGAGCTCGACTTTATGGGCTCGATGTTAGTCAACAATATCTACGCAGAAGCTACAAAGCGAGACCCAATTCAGAACCCCAAGCCCTTCATGCTGTATGTGGATGAAGTTCAAAATTTCGTCAATCACGACATCGAAAGGATTTTGAACCAAGCCGCCAAGCGAGGACTCTATCTGACACTCTCTCACCAAAGCCTCCAACAGCTCGCCAGTGCGGGAGAGGATATTTACCACGGCGTAATCAACAACACCCTGATAAAAGTAGTGTTCCAGGTCGGCTTCTCCGACGCTGACGTGC
Organism: Halomonas sp.; assembly: GCA_020201095.1. Classification (GTDB taxonomy): domain Bacteria; phylum Pseudomonadota; class Gammaproteobacteria; order Pseudomonadales; family Halomonadaceae; genus Vreelandella. The sequence continues at coordinate 5,427 of JAIVHM010000242.1, forward strand.
TTGCCGACGAGCTCTTTGCCGATGAGATCGATTTCGCCCGGGTTAAAGAGGAGCTGAAGGTGCCGGTAACTGTCGGCCACGAGCGGGTGAAATTACACGGTCAATCAGATTCTGAGGGATATTCCTACTCAACCGGCGACGGGTCGAATTCAGGTGGCAGTATCAGCGAACAGATTAACCCCGATACCGGGGATGTCGTTGGCTCTGCCCAGACGATAAATCAAGGCTATTCCTCAACAGATTCTGAAACCCGCTCCCAGTCAACCACACGCTCTGAGAACGAAGCGCTGAAACCGGTGATCGAGTGGATTGCAACGCAGACATACAACCTTGAGGAACAACGCTACGAGCTGAAAAGAAAGCTATCTCATCAGCCACCACGTCATGGCTACATCGCTCTAAGTAGAGCGGGAACGGCCGGCTTCACCACCAGGGACACGCCAGAAGTTCCTTCAATCCCGAGCCGGGAGCTAGCCTACATCGCCAAACTCCGAGCGAACTCGCCTTGGATTAGCCTCGAGAAAAAACAACCTGGTATTGAGGCAAAGGCGAACCAGTCACTCGATTTGAAGCAACTCCAGCTCCTGGTAGAAGCAAAGAAAAAGGCGGGCGAGTTGCTAAAAAAAGAAGATTCAACCGAAGATTACTGGGAAGAGTGGGACAGTTAGCTGCATTAAGCCACATCTGAACTGACAGCCGATCTACGATTTGGTCAAGCTAGGATGACCGCTTTGTGCCATGAGCGGACACGAAAACCGGCTTTAGCGGGCGCATACATCAGATGTTCAGTTTTACCTTGCGTCGCCTCCAGCCGAGTTCAGCGAAACCGAGACACATCAGGGCGAGGCTGGCCGGAGTCGGAGCGTTGGTAGGTATTTACTGGCTAAGTACAGCGCTTTCAACAGCCTATTAACTGCTCGATACCTAATCAAAGAATGCACTGTGTTATGTAAGGGGTTGTTTAAATCGTAAACAAACCCTTGCGCTTCAGGTGTCAACGTTGAACGTTCGCCTTGAGTATGCTTTTACCACATGAATCACAACTTCTTTAGACGAGCAGAAATAGCTTGCGCAGCCGCGTCGGCATCACCCCGCGTTCCAGCTCCATGGACCTTAACAGCGACGCCTTGCGGGTCGGGGCTGAAGTCGACAAACAATTGATCTGTTCCGTTAGTTGTCTCCAACTGGAAAAACAGACGGCCCTTATAGTCATTGAACTGTGACGGCTTGACCTCTGAGGTGAGATCGCTGAATCCATAATTTGCAGCTTCCTCCGTAGCTATTTTCTTTATTTGAGGATACTGATTTTCAAACGTACTTTTCGAGAGGGTAAGCTGTTCCCAACCCACGCTTACACACCCGGCTACAATCGTAAGTAACGAAATGAGAATTATCTTCTTAAATCTCGACACTAGCATGTTTGAACTCCAAAACATGAAAAGCACATTCG
>JAIVHM010000078.1 GCA_020201095.1 Halomonas sp.
CGGCGGCCTTTGGGGCCTTTTTGGTTCAGTTGACGACTGACCTCGTCGACATGGGCCGTGAGGCGGTCCAGTTCTTCGTCCACGTCAGCTTTTTGTGCCACCAGGACCAGCTCGGCTTCAAGGCGTTGCGGGTCGAGGTCGGTCTTGGCGACTTCTAAACGCTCCAGCAGAAGGGTGCGCTGGCGCTCAAGAATCTGCGGCAGCAGGCTGCGCACAGTGGCTACCTGCTCGCTGACAGCGGCGAGTCGGGTGGTGATCATCACAGCGAGCTTGTCGCCTTCCCGAGCGCGGGCGTCAATGAGTTCATCCAGCGCCTGGTCAAACAGCGCCTTGGCAGCCAAGGTAATGGCCTCTTGATCCAGATGCTGGGTTTCCATGACGCCGGGCTGGTTGAGTAGCGCAAGGGTGGTCGGCGGCACGGCGCTGGGTACCTGCTGTTGAATAGCCGCTAGAGCATCGGCGATCTCTGTTAGCCGCTGAGCGTTCACGGCGGGCGACTGATTAGCCTCGGCGGCCTCAAAACGCAGGCTGCACTCGATTTTCCCCCGTGCCAAGCGGGTGCGCAGGGTATCGCGCAGCGCGGGCTCTAGCTCACGCAAGGCATCAGGCAGGCGGAAATGCGGCTCTAAATAGCGCTGGTTCACCGAGCGAATTTCCACCTGCAAGGTGCCAAAAGAGGCGGCCTGCTCAGTGCGAGCGAAGGCGGTCATGCTGTGTACGCGGCTGGAAGCGGCCATGGTTCATCCTGTTAGTCAAAAACGATTCATATCGCATTGCCAACAGTCTACCCGATAGGCCCATCAGCGCACGCCCAGACGTGTACAATGGAGAACTTTTCCTAGTGACACGTTGATTGAGGGGTATTATTTGTGAGCAGTGCTAAGCGTCCTGATGTTGTGCGTCCCAGCGGTCGCGAGGCCGACCAGCTGCGTGATATTCGCATAACCCGCGATTACACCCGCCATGCGGAAGGCTCGGTACTGGTAGAGTTTGGCGATACCAAGGTGCTGTGTAATGCCAGCGTGGAAGCCACGGTACCGCGCTGGCTGCGTGGCAAAAACCAGGGCTGGGTCACCGCGGAGTACGGCATGCTGCCCCGCGCGACCCACTCGCGCAGCAACCGCGAAGCAACCCAGGGCAAGCAAGGTGGTCGCACGCTGGAAATTCAGCGCTTGATCGGCCGTAGTCTGCGCGCCGCGGTGAACTTGAAGAAGCTCGGCGAATTCACCATTACCGTGGATTGCGATGTCATCCAGGCCGATGGCGGTACTCGAACCGCCGCGATTACCGGCGGCTGCGTCGCGCTGGTGGATGCCATCCGCTACCTGCAGCGCGATAAAAAGATCAAAGGCGACCCTTTCAAACAACTGGTCAGCGCGATTTCGGTGGGTATCTACAAAGGCGTGCCGGTGCTGGATCTGGACTACCCGGAAGACAGCAAGGCCGACACCGACCTGAACGTGGTGATGACCGAAAGCAGCGAGTTGATCGAAGTGCAGGGCACCGCTGAAGCGGGCGCGTTCAACCGCGCCGAGCTAAACGCCATGCTCGACCTCGCTGAGAAAGCTGGCGACGAGCTGCGTGAAAAGCAGCGTGAAGCGCTGGGTATTCGTGGGTAATCCCAAACGCTAGCCACAACGCCACAAGCCGACCCAAGGGTCGGCTTGTTGGTTATTACCTACGAACAGACGGCGACGCGGGAAATACGCGCCTAGAGCGCCAGGTCGTACTCGACGATCAGCGGGGCGAACTCGGAGAAGGTCGCATCGTAATCGATCCACGCGTCGACCACGTGGCGGCGGAAGTTGGGGCCGACCAACTGGTAGTCGATCCGCCAGCCTTCCTGGCGCTCGCGAGGCACATCTTGGTCAAGCTTCGGCCACCAGGTGTATTCGCCTGCATCGCGGTTGATTTCGCGGAAGGTATCGATAAACCCGGTAGGGCCAAACACCTGATCCATCCAGGCGCGCTCTTCCGGGCGGAAACCCGACGTGAGCTGATTGTCCGACCAGTTGGCCAGATCGACAGTTTTGTGGGCAATGTTCCAGGTCCCGCAGATGATGTATTCGCGGCGTTTGCGCGACATCTTCGTCAGGTACTCCTGGTATTGGTCCATAAATGACTGTTTGGCTTTTTGATCGCTGCCGTCGGGCATCAGGAAAGTCGCAATGCTGAAACGGTCATAGTCCGCCTGCAGAAAGCGCCCTTCGTGGTCACACTGGGGAAACCCGAGGCCGTACATGATCGCCTTGGGAATTTGCCGGCAATACAGTGCCACACCGGAAAAACCATCTTCTTCGGCATCCAGAAAGTAGCCTTCATAGCCTTCCGGGTACAGAATATGGTCACCCAATTCAAAACTTTTTGCCTTGATGTTCTGCACGCAGACCACGTCGGCATCCTGCTGAGCCAGCCAGTCCAGGAAACCACGGTCGACGGCATCACGTATACCATTGACATTAATGCTGGCAATTTTCATAAATCGTCCCTTTTGCGTCGCTGCTGTATGATACCCGACGTTTAGACGTTTGGGTAAATAGACAAACCCAATCTTGCTATTTACCTGCTTTTTATTGTTGCCTTTACCCTAACTTTTGATCGACAAGGGAAGACCGCCGTGGCCACCACTCTACAACCCTACCAGCGCGATTTCATTGCTTTTGCCATTGAGCAGGGGGTTCTCAAGTTCGGCGAATTCACGCTTAAATCCGGGCGTGTAAGTCCTTACTTCTTCAATGCTGGCCTGTTCCAGACCGGCCGCGCGCTTGCCAAGCTGGGCCGCTTTTATGCCCAGGCAATCGTCGATAGCGGCCTCAAAGCCGACGTGCTGTTTGGCCCGGCGTACAAGGGCATTCCCTTGGCGGCGGTGACGGCCGCGGCCTTGGCGGACCATCACGACCGCGACATGCCCTATGCGTTTAACCGCAAAGAGACCAAAAGCCACGGCGAAGGCGGTAACATTGTCGGCGCACCGCTTGCCGGTGATATTCTGATTATCGACGACGTGATTACCGCTGGCACCGCTATACGCGAGGTAATGAGCCTGATTGAGCAAAATGGCGCCCGCGCAGGGGGCGTGATTATTGCCTTGGACCGTCAGGAACGTGGCCAGGGCGAGCAGAGCGCGATTCAGGAAGTACAGGCCCAATACGGTATGCCGGTGGTCAGCATCGTCACTCTAGAGCAAGTACTTACGTATCTTGAGGAGCATGCTGGTGGCGAGATGCTGGCCTACGCCGAGGCCGTCCGGGCTTATCGCGACCGCTACGGAATTGCCAACTGAACGACGCTAAAGCGAGAGGGCGCCCGCGTAGTCTTGCTGGCGCCACGCTTCATAGCTCACGATAGCCACCGCGTTAGAGAGATTGAGGCTACGGTTATTGGGCTGCATGGGAATGCGCAGCTTTTGTTCGGCAGGCAACGCTGCGTGCACCTCAGGCGAGAGCCCGGCGGTTTCCGAGCCAAATAGCAGCACATCGCCTGGCGCATAGGGCGCCTCGCTGTGGGCACGGGTGCCTTTTGTGGTGATTGCCCAGATGGTGCGTCCCTGCATGGCGCTTTGAAAGGCGCTAAAATCGGCATGGCGCGTCACATTGGCAAGATCACGGTAGTCCAGCCCAGCGCGGCGCAGCTTTTTCTCTTCCAGGTCGAAACCCAACGGCTCGATCAGGTGTAATCGGCAGCCGTTGTTGGCCACCAGGCGCATGATATTACCCGTGTTGGGTGCCATCCGCGGTTCAAATAAAGCGACTTCAAACATTAACACCTGCCCATTGTTAGCCCATTATGCGTTTACCCAGCAGCGCTGATTATAATCGAAACAGCCCTGCAACACTTTAGAGGTCACCCGTCGCCATGACGCCCCAGCCGCCAAAGAACATTCTTAGCCGCATTAACGGGCTCAACCCGCGCCAGCAGGAAGCCGTGCGCTATATTGATGGCCCCTGCCTGGTTCTGGCGGGGGCAGGCTC
>JAIVHM010000243.1 GCA_020201095.1 Halomonas sp.
CCAACGGTAGTTCCGTTATCATTCAAGCCATCGTCAGAGGTGCCGTCACCATTCTCAACATCAGAGTAGGCATACTGAATGTTACCGTACAGGTCGAGTTTGGTGCCATCTTCGTTGTAGATGGTGGCTGCTTGGGCGCCGGTGGCGGCCATTGAGCCAGCGATAGCAGTCGCTAAAAGTGTCTTTTTCATGGTGTAGGTTCCTTAACTTACTGTTTTGATCGTTTCTGTTCGACTTATTAGGTCGACAGTTGGTTCGTTGGGAGTGCTCTTGTATCACTGATGGGAGCTTTCCCTTTACAATGCGGCACTTCCTCAACAACACCTTGTTATATTCCAATGCTCGCAAGGCAAACTTTATACCGGGTTCCAGAGGAACGCAATAGAAAAAAACACTGTTTTTTTATTATTTGCATTTTTTTGTGGAACCACGGCTGTCTGAGCCGGTCTCAGTCGCTTTTAAATTTCTGCTGCAAGCCCAGTAGCTTATCTTCTAGGCTAAGATGTTTTTGTGGCGCATCCGCCTCAAGTGGCGTTTTTTCAACCCCCCTCCGCGCCTCAGAGAGTGTTTTTTTCTTGGACTTAACCGTCTTCACGCGCGGCAGCCTGTCCGTTTTGGCCGCCGGGGAGCGCTCACTGGGTGAAGGAGACGTCTGCTTAGCACGTTTGTCTGCCGCGTGCTGCGCGGCTTCCGCGTCTACGACGCCTGCTTCATTGCCTTCCAGATCAATCCGCGTAGTCCCTTCGCGCACCGATTTGATATAGCGCGGCAGATTGACGTAATTTGCCAGCGCGCGGCGAATCAGCTTGCCCGACCAGGGCTCTCGCTCGGCCAGATCGTGGTGTATACCCACCTTCAACGGCTGGGTATGTCCCTTGAAGAAGGCCTGCGGGTAGCGCTTGTACCACTGTGCCAGCAGCGCATGCGGCGATGGAGGCTCAGGCTTGGAGTCCTCTTGAGAAGAAGCATCAACAGAGGAAGCGGCCTGAGATTCAAGCTCGGGCTTGTCTCTCTCATCCTCATCGGATCCATCCAAACCATCAGGCTCGGTTGGCTCAACGGTCGGATGCTTTACGTCAGAGGCTTGCGTTTCCGGCGCCGTCGACCCTTGAACCTGAGCCAACTGCTGCTTTAGTTCAGCGTTTTCCTCACGCAACTGGGCCAGCTCTGCCTGCGTGAGAACCCAGCGCCGCTCCAGGTCGTCCAACAATGCCATAGCGCTTGATGACCTGGCGCTTGCTGATTCAGCGCTTACCGATTTAGTGCTAACCGACATCCTGGGTTCTCCTTCGCTGGGCTTTTGGACACAACTTGAACACAGCTAGGTCTCTGCCACGATGCGCTCGTAGGTAACAAACGCATAATCGGGCTGCTGTTCGTTAGGCTGCCCGGCCACGCGTTGCGTTTCGCGCCACTCGCTGGGGTCTAACAGAGGGAAGTACGCATCACCTTCTACCTCTATGTCAACTTCTGTGACATAGAGCCGGCTCGCGTAAGGCATGGCCTGGCGATATATCTCACCGCCGCCCATCACCATGACTTCTTCGGCCGCTTCTATGGTTGCCTGCTGATCCGCCAATGCAAGAGCCGCGGGAAGGTCGTGGCAAACCCGAGCACCTTCGTGAGCGAACGTTTCCTGGCGGGTCACCACGATATTTAACCGATTAGGCAACGGCTTGCCAATCGAGGCAAAGGTTTTACGCCCCATGACCAGCGGTTTGGCTTGGGTCATGCGCTTAAAAAATTTCAGGTCTTCGGGTAAATACCAGGGCAGTTGCCCCTCCACCCCAATGACGCGGTTTTTCGCCATCGCCACAATCATGGCCACGGGCACCAGCGGCTCGAACGGGCTCATACTGCCACCTCCGCTTTGATATGGGGATGCGGCTGGTAGTCGGCTATCTCGATATCGTCGAACTGGAAGTCAAAGAGATCGTTAACTTTCGGGTTCAGGTTCAACCGCGGCGGTGCATTGGGGGTGCGCCCTAGCTGCTGTTCCGCCTGAGCCAGATGATTACTGTACAGGTGAGCATCACCCAGGGTATGCACAAACTCACCAGGCTTTAGCCCGGTTACCTGGGCCACCATGCTCAACAGCAAGGCATAGCTTGCGATATTGAACGGTACGCCCAGAAAAATATCCGCGCTGCGCTGGTAGAGCTGACACGAAAGCCGCCCGTTCGCCACATAAAACTGAAACAGGCAGTGACACGGCGGCAGTTGCATGTCGTCTACTTGGGCCGGGTTCCAGGCTGAGACCACCAGGCGACGCGACTGGGGTGACGTACGGATCTGCTCAAGCACATTGGCGATTTGGTCGACGCTGCCACCTTTCGGGTCGGGCCAGCTACGCCACTGGTAACCATAGACTGGCCCCAGATCGCCGTTTTCATCCGCCCAGTCATCCCATATCCGCACGCCGTTGTCTTTCAGGTAGGCGATGTTGGTATCGCCTTTTAAAAACCACAACAGCTCATGAATAATCGAGCGCAAATGCAGCTTTTTGGTGGTCAACAGCGGAAACCCACGCGCCAGGTCAAAGCGCATTTGATGGCCAAACACCGAGCGGGTGCCCACCCCGGTGCGGTCATGGCGTTCGGTCCCCTGATCCAATACCAGGTGCATTAAATCCAAATAGGGCTGTTCGAGTGCCTCTTTCATCGGCGTCGTTGCAGTCACGGCAATCCCAGATCAAGTCATTAGTTAACATCTATTCTATACATGTGAGCCGCCAGCGAACAGAGAGCCTCTCTCTACTAACTACTAACTACTAACTACTCACCACTCACTACTCACCGCACGGCATCTACCGGTTGTTGGCGCGACCACGCCATCAACACAATCCCAAACGCGATCATGGGTAGCGTCAGCAGCATGCCCATGGTCACCCAGCCAAAGGCGATAAAGCCGATGTGGGCATCGGGCATACGGAAAAACTCGACCACGAAGCGGAACACGCCATAGCAAAGCAAGAACAGGCCTGAGATAAAGCCGCGCGCTTTTGGCTTAGCCGATGCAAACCACAAAATACAGAACAGCACGAGGCCTTCTAATAAAGCTTCGTAAAGGGCCGATGGATGACGCGCCTCTGGCCCCATGCCAGGAAACGGCATCCCCCAGGGTAGCGATGTGACGCGTCCGGGCAGTTCATAGTTAATAAAGTTGCCAATACGGCCAGCGCCAAGCCCGATGGGCACCAGGGGCGCAATAAAGTCGGTTAACGTGAACATGGCCAATTGCTTTCGCCGTGCAAAGAACCAGGCCGCCAACAATACCCCTATTAGGCCGCCATGGAAGCTCATGCCGCCATCCCAGACTTTAAAAACCCATAACGGGTCGTCCGCCCACTGACCCAAGCCATAGAACAGCGCATAGCCCAGACGCCCCCCGGCCACGACCCCGATAGCACAATAAAAAAGCAAATCACCGATATCATCTCGGCTCAATCCGATTCGTGCCGCGCGCCGACAACCCAACCACCAGGCGGCCACAAACCCCACGACGTACATTAGTCCATACCAATGTACTTGCAGCGGCCCAATAGCAATGGCAACAGGGTCGATTGTTGGATAGTTCATCATCTAGGTTCTCTGCTTGGTGGATCTAATAAGGTATCTGGATCGGTTAAAACAATTAGCTCAGCAAAAACTTGAGCCCTACAACGGTGAGCAGAAACGCAAACGCCCAGCGCAAGACGTGGCTTGGCAACCGGTGAGCCAATCGAACGCCCACACTCGCGAAAGGAATACTGGTCATGACGATAATGATAAAAGCTGGCCACATGACATAGCCCGTGGCCCAGGCAGGTAACTGGGGATTGCCCCAGCCCATCCACATGAACGTGACGGCGCCGAATAGCGCAATAGGCACACCACAGGCGGCTGACGTCGCCACCGCTTGGGTCAGGCTCGCCCCGCAACGTGATAGCCAGGGAACTGCCAGGGTGCCACCGCCGATG
>JAIVHM010000161.1 GCA_020201095.1 Halomonas sp.
CGGTCAATCGCCAGATCAAGAAGCTGTCGACGGTACCGAAGAGTAGTTCACCTTTCTCGGCGCGAGCCCGAGTCCCTTCAACGTTATCCAGCACCCAGGCAAGCTTGGTAGCGGAAAAGTAGGGGTCGATCAACAGGCCGGTCTTGGCCTGCACGCGTTCGGTATGGCCACCATCACGCAGCTGTTCGCACAGCGATGAGGTACGTCTGTCTTGCCACACAATGGCGTTATATACCGGCTTTCCGGTGCGCTTGTCCCACACAATCGTGGTTTCGCGCTGGTTAGTAATCCCCACACCGGCAATAGCCTCTGGCTTGATAGCTGCCTTTTTGACAACTTCTTGGCAGGTGGCAACTACCGTGTCCCAGATATCTTCAGGGTCGTGCTCGATCCAACCATCGTAGGGATAGTGTTGGGTAAATTCCCGTTGCGCAACGGCCGTTACCTGGCCTTCACGGTCAAAAAGAATGGCGCGGGAACTGGTCGTACCTTGATCAATGGCAAGTATATATGAGGGCATAGCACGTTCACTTTGTTGTTGGTTGTTTCGATTTTGGACACATATTTTCGATTTATTATTATCAAAGGCTACGCCAGCCGTCAGCAATGCTCAAGTATGAAAATAACACGGCGTCTATCGGTTTAAGCCAGGTATAGCGCGACATCGTACTGGGTAAGCAGACGTTGAATGGCCTCCGGCGGTTTGCGGTCGGTAAACAGCGCGTCCAATTGGGCAAGATTGCCTTGGCGAACCACCGGGTTACGGTGAAACTTGGAATAGTCGGCCGCCAGGTAAACGCGCCTTGAATTAGCGATGATAGCCTGGGCAACGCGGACTTCCTGGTAATCGAACTCCAGCAAAGAGCCATCCTCGTCGATGCCACTGATACCGATAATGCCGTAATCAACCTTGAACTGATTGATAAAGTCGATGGTCGCCTCACCAATAATCCCGCCATCCCGGGAGCGCACCTGCCCGCCTGCGATAATCACCGTAAAATCTTCCTTGTGCTGAAGAATCGCGGCGACGTTGAGGTTATTTGTAATAATCTCCAACCCCTGATGATCAAGCAGCGCCTGAGCAATTACCTCGTTACTGGTACCAATGTTGATAAACAGCGATGCGTCATTAGGAATATGCTCGGCAAGGCACCGCGCAATACGCTCTTTCTCTTCCAGATGTAGGGTTTTGCGGGTGCTGTAGGCCGTATTCACCGTACTCGACTCAATCCCCACCCCGCCATGAACGCGTCTTACGCGGCCATCGTTAGCCAGCGTATTCAGGTCGCGGCGAATGGTTTGCGGCGTTACGGCAAAATGATCGGTGAGCTGCTCGATGCTCATGTAGCCATGCTGGGTGACCAGCTCAATGATCGCGTCTTGACGAAACTGTTGATTCATAAGCTAGCCCGTAACGTTATATGTTCACTTTAGAACATGTTCACTTTAGAACGTATTTATTTTCGCCGCGGCATTGTTGATGACATTGGAAAGCAGCATGGAAAGGATAAACAGCCCCACCAGGGTGACCACCACCGGCCAGTCGGTTCCCCAGTTTAACAACGCCTGGGCGATCAGATCCGCCCCGCCGCTGGTTTCCAACGCCTGACCGACCGGGATCATGGCCCCCAATAGGACAATCACCGGCCCATCAATCGCCTGATAGCCTTCGCGAAGCTGCAGCACACCGATCAATAGCGAAACCAATGCCGCACCACTCAGTGCCACTGCCGCGGGCAATACGTCCAGAAGCATGGCCACAATAGCGGCTGCAAAAATAGCCAACGAGAGTAGCAGCTTGCGCGGCTGACCCAAGTTTAAATCCCGGTTAGCCAAGGGTAAGCAACCTAACGCGGGTAGGCTTTCGGCAATTTCATTCTCCTCGCCCTGCAACAACAGAACATCGCCGGTCTGAAAGCGAATATCACGCAGGCGCTGCTTCAATCGGGTGCCATCCCGAGCCACCGCCACCAGATGCAGACCAAACTGATGATTAAGGCGCAACTGGCGGGCGCTTTGGTTGATCATCATGGAGTCATTACGCACCACCACTTCCACCAGCTGTAGCCCTTCGGTATCCACCGGTGGATGCGACTCTTGTGCTTGTTTTTCTTCGCCTTCGGTCAAATCGCCGGTTTCGTCATCTTCTTCATCGGGTTCAAGCTCAGCGACGGCGCTCAGTCCTGCTTTATCTTCCAGTAATTTTAGTTCTTCAGGTCCTGCTTCCAAGAGCAGGATATCGCCTGCCTGCAACATGCCGTGAAACGAATAGCCCGCCTGACGGTTGTTATCGCGCACCACTGCAAGTACCGGAATGGACTCTTCAAGCTCGTCGCGAAGCTGCTGCAGCGTCAGCCCTTTGGCTTTGGATTCATCACTGACCTTGAGCTCTACCAGATAGTTGGCCGTATCAAACATATCCGCGGCAGATGCCTGGCTGCTTCGCTTGGGCGTCAGTCGCCAACCGACCAGCACGATAAACACCAACCCGGCCAACGCCACAACACCACCCACAGGGGCGAAGCTAAACATGCTAAAAGCATCGCCGGAAACGTTCGCCCGATAGCTAGAGATAATGATATTGGGCGGAGTACCGATAAGCGTTATCAGCCCACCCAGCAGCGAGCCAAAGGCCAGCGGCATCAGCAATAGCGACGGAGAGGTATCATGTTCCCGCGCCATGCGCATGGCGACGGGCAGCAACAGCGCCAGCGCCCCGACATTATTCATGATTCCCGAGAGCACCAAGACGGTTCCCACCAACGCCAGCAACTGGAGTATCAAGCGCTGACCCACCTTGAGTATCTGCTCGGCAATGATATCGACCAGACCCGAGCGCTCAAACCCTTTACTCAGCACCAGCACAGCGGCAACTGTGATCACGGCAGGATGACCAAACCCCAGAAAGGCATCTTCGGCTGGCACCAATCCCAGCATCACCGAGCCTAATAGTGCGGACAGGGCGACCAGATCGTAGCGAAACCGCCCCCAGATAAAAGCCGCCAATGTTAACCCCAACACGACGAATACCAGCGTACTCGGCGCAAGCCCCACGTTCTCAATTGCCATTGTTGCATCACCTCCCTGTAGATCACCGCCATTAACCGAGTGAAATACTTGCTTCAATGTAAATCAGATACTGACGAGCAAGTAACCAATATTAGGCATTGACTATACGCCAATAAAAAGCCCGGCGATGCCAGGCTGGAAAGATCTTCGATTGAGTCATCAGACCTGAGACGCTATTTTTTCATGCGGTCCAACATTTGCTGAACGGCTTCCAGGTGCTCGGGTTCGTTATGGGACATACCCTGAAAAACAGCGCAGACGTCCAGAAACGCTTTTAGCTCCATGTCGGGTGCCATTTTCATCAACCGCTTGGTCAATCGGGTGGCTCTGGGCGGTTGGGCAGCGATTCGTCCGGCATGCTCCATCGCCGTGTTCAGTAGCGCATTAGGTTCGGCAACCTCCAGCACAATGCCGTATTCCAGTGCTTCCTGGGCATCGATAACCCGTCCGGACAAGGTCAGCTCAAAGGCACGCTGGTAGCCGATCTGGCGCTGCATAAACCATGCACCGCCGTCTCCGGGAATGATACCCAGGTTGAGAAAAGTTTCGCCAAACTTGGCTTCGCGCGAGGCGATGCGTAAATCCGCCATGTTGGCCAAGTCAAATCCGGCCCCGATCGCTGGCCCGTTGACCGCCGCAATAATAGGCACTTCCACCGCTTCAAGCGCCAGCGGCATGCGCTGGATACCGCGGCGATAGCGCTCGGCCACTTCTGCCACATTCCCGGCGAAGTCGCCGTCGCGGCGGGCCATGTCCTTGACATTACCACCGGCGGAGAACGCCGACCCTGCGCCGGTGATGACCAGTACCGACACGCTGTCTGTGTGGTTCACCCAGTTAGCTGTGGCGACAATATCATCGACCAGCGCGGTGCCGGTGAGCGCATTACGCACGTCATGTCGGTTCAGGGTGAGTGTGGCCACGCGTTCTTCAAGCGTTAGGGTCGCATCCGTCAACATCGGTAACGATTGGCTCATTCTTCACGCTCCACAATGATTCGGGCATCCACGATGGCATACCCTTGGGGGTGGCTGTCTGGATAGGCCATCACCGGGTTTAAATCAAGCTCACGAATACTCGGGTAGGCCTCCACCAGCTTTGAAATACGCATCAACAGCAATACCAACGCCTGCTTATTGACCGCCTGAGCACCGCGGACTCCTTCCAGCACTTTTTGCGCCTTGAGCTGGTTCACCATGGATTCGGCATCGGCTTGCGTGATGGGCAGCGAACGAAACGCCACGTCCTCCCATACCTCGACAAATATGCCGCCCAGGCCAAACATCAGTACCGGGCCAAAGACCGGGTCGCGCAGCATACCGATGATCACCTCTACCCCTTTCTCTACCATCGGCGTGACCAGTACCCCCTCGAGTTGGGCGCTTGGGTCATAACACTGTGCGTTAGCCACGATGGTTTTGTAGGCATCACGTAACGCGGCTTCGCCTACCAGATTCAGCTTAACCCCACCAGCGTCGGATTTGTGCAGAATATCCCTGGAAACCACTTTCATGGCCAACGGCTGGTCGCCAAAGTGACGGGCCACTTCCGCCAGCTCATCACTGCCTTGCACCCAGCGTTCGTCGGGCACATGGATGTCATGCGCGGCAAGCAGTTCCTTGGCTTCGAACTCGAGCAAGTCGCGTTTTTGTTTTTTTGCGTTGGCTAACATCGCCTGGCACTCAGGGGATGCCAGCATCGGCAGTCTCGCCGGTTGGACGGCGCACTGTGCCAGATATTCACCACGCTCACCCAGTGCCGCCAGCACTCTCACCGCGTGCTCGATAGAGGCGTAAACGGGCAATCCCGCCTCGTGCAAACGGCGCAGCGCTGGCGGTTTAATGGGCGCATAGAGGCTGTAAATGACCAAAGGTTTGCCGCTTGCGTTGGCAAGCTCCACCATGGCTTCGGCTCCGCGCATTTCATCCCCCAATAGCGATTCAGCAAAGCGCAGGCTGTAGCCACCAAACATGCCCACTAAAAACACGCTATCAACATTCGCATCGGCGGCCACCACTGCCATGCATTCTGCCAGGAGCGCAGGATTCGCATCCGAAGAACCCGCCACATCGACCGGGTTCAGCGTTGAGGCCTGGGGTAGCAAAAGCGCGTTGAGTTTTACCTGGGTATCGTGGCTAAGCGTCGCCAACGTCAAGCCCGCCTCCGCCAGCCGATCAGCGGCAATAGTCGCCTGACCGCCACCGTCGGCAATCACCGCCACACGTTTGCCCGCTGCTTTTTGCAAGCGGCCCAACCCTTCCGCCACCGGGAGTATTTCGTCGGAGTATTGCACCACGCTCACCCCGGCTTGGCGCAAAAGGTCAACAGTCATCTGATAGCTGCCTGCCAGCGCGCCTGTGTGCGAGCTGGCGGCCTTTTGCCCCTGCTCGGTGGAACCGGATTTATACACCACCACAGGCTTTATGGCGGCAACCTCACGTGCCACGTCGAGAAACTTGCGACCATCCCGAAAGCCTTCCACGTAGAGGGTGGCTACTCGGGTATGCGCATCCTCGCCAAGATAGCGCAGGTAGTCGTTAAAGCCGATGTCGCTCTGATTGCCGGGGCCGATATAGGTACTGAACCCGACTTGGCCGTTATGTTGGGCCTCCAACGCCAGGGAAAGCAGCATGTTTCCCGATTGAGAGACAATCCCAATGTCGCCGGACTTGAGGTTCTCGAGTGCCAGCAAATTGACGTTATGATGAAGATTGAACAGTCCCGAGGTATTGGGCCCAATGATCCGCACACCATGTTCATGGGCATTGGCCATCATCCGGGCCTCCAACGCGGCCCCCGCCTCGCCGCTTTCGCTAAAGCCGCTTGCCAACACTACCGCTCCCTTGATGCCCCGACGGCCGCATTCGGCAATCAGGTCGGGCACCGTGGCGGCGGGCGTACACAGCAGTGCCAGTCCCGGGTTTCCCGGGATCGCACTGATAGACGGCCAGGCCTTGACTCCTAAAATGCTGTCGGCTTTCGGGTTGACCGGGTAAATATCCCCGCGGTAACCGCCCTTTACGAGCCCCTCCATGGCTTTATAGCCACGCTTGGTAACATCGGCCGACGCGCCTACAACCGCGATGCCGTTTGGCGCCAGCACAGCGTGGAGCGGACTGGTTGGAGGGAGATGACCTTCGATAGATTGCATGGTGTGGCCTGTTAAGAAGCGTGAAAACGACAGCATTCGCCAGTGGAACGGCACAAAGCGGCCTGGTGATTAACGGCCTTTAAACTGGGGCGGTCGTTTTTCGGCGAAAGCATTAACCCCTTCCTGCCAATCTTCGGTGGTCGAACAGGTAAAGACAGCATCAAGCTCCTGCTGCAACTGACTGGACATCTCGGTATGCGCCGCGCGATTGACCAGCGGCTTTAGCATCGCCAAGGACACCGGAGCCTGCTTCGCCAACTGCGAGGCCAGCGCCCAGGCTTCCGGCATCAGTTGATCCAGCGGGAAGTTGGCAAGCGCCAAGCCAAGCCGCGATGCCTCAGCGCCGTTGATTTTGTCGCCCATGTAAAGCAGGCGACGCGCTTGCCCCAGCCCCACCAGTTGCGGAAGCCATTTGGAAACACCGCCCCCCACGCAAGTGCCAATACTGGTTTCGGGGAAGCCAATCTGAGCCTCGTCGGCCATCAGGATAAAATCACAGGCCACTGCCATCTCGGCACCGGCGCCCAGGGCGTAGCCATTCAATGCCGCAATTACCGGCTTGTTGAGCTGCGCAATGGCTTCGCCGACATCGTTACCCAGCTGTAGGTATTCACGCCGCTTATACAGGCTTCGCGTGGCATCGCCGTGGGCTTTCATATCGGCACCTACGCAAAACGCCCGCCCTTCCCCGGTGATGATCACAGCGCGCACCTCAGGCGTTTTCCGGGCAAACGCCAACACGTCGAGAAGTTCTTGGTACATCAACTCGACGACGGCATTAAGACGCTCTGGACGGTTGAGGGATACCATTACAACAGCGTCTTGCTGAGTGACAAGCAGGGTTTCATACGAAGGCAAGTTCAGTGGTGGGGTGTTCACGGTCGGGCTACCTGGCGGAAAGGTGAAAGTATAGATACATACGTGTCTACATTGCTAATAAAAAGAAACGTATGTGTCACGCTTAATCCTAGGGCCACCCTCCGTCACAGTCAACACGCTTGTTCCACTAAAAAAATAAAACGATACAAATGTATCGATCAATTCGCATGGTTTACACTGCGTGTCTGAATGCGCTGGAGCCTTAAATGACATCTGAAAATAGTGAAACGGTCACCTCGTCTGCCTCACCATTGGATTCCATCAATCAACGTCTTGCAGCAATTTACCCGACGCTGAGCCCACAGCTGAAACAGGCGGCAGGCTATGTGATGGAACACCCGCTGGAGATCGCGTTTCAGTCCATCCGCAAAACCGCGGGAGTGGCACATGTCACGCCCTCGACCTTGGTGCGCTTGGCCAAACGGCTGGATTTCAAAAGCTATGAGACATTTCGCGAGGTGTTTCAATCGGCGGTACAGACACCGCCAGTGGAACTATCAGGGCGCGCCAACCGGCTTCGTCACCAGGCAACTCAGCCCGATGATTCGCTCTTTGCCGATGTCGGTGATGCCGCATTCGACAATATTGGCCGCCTGTTTACTGCGGACAACCAGGCACGGGTACACGATGCTGCCAAGCAGTTGTTGGCGGCGCGCAATATCGCCGTGGTGGGTTTTCGGGATACGTTTGCCTGCGCTTACCACTTTGCTTATGTGGGGCGCATTGCCATGCCCAATATCAGCCTTATTCGAGGCTTGGAAGGTGGGCTTTTAACCGAACTTGACGGTTTCGATGAAAACGACACTGTCGTCGTCTTTGGCTTTGAGCCTTACTGCGCTGAAACAGTTAAAGCATTGGAGGTCACCCGAGCCAACGGCGTCAAGGCCATTGTGGTAACCGACACCATGCGCTCACCGCTGGTACCCGGCGCACAGATCACGTTCAACCTTGCCAACGCGACCCCACACTTTTTTCCTTCGATTTTGTCAGCCATTACGCTCATTGAAGCCATTCTGGCGGAGTGTGTCGCCTTCGGCCCTGATACCCTGGTCAACAACGTGTCGAGATTTGAACAGCGTATGCGCCATATGGGGGCGTATGTGGATATACATTAGCTGATAATGGCCCGCTACCGCTCGGCAGCGGGCCATAAAGGCGACATCAGGGCAGCAGAACTGTCGAGCCGGTGGTCTTGCGGCTTTGCAATGCGTCCTGCGCTTTACCAACGTCTTTAAGCGGGTAACGATTAGCTACATCAATTTTGATCTTGCCGCTTTCCAGCATGGCAAAGAAGTCTTCACACATCATTTCGAGACGCTCACGAGTGTCGGCGTAGCCATTTAGGCTGGGGCGAGTTACATAGAGCGCGCCCTTCTGGTTGAGAATACCGATATTGACACCATCAACAGGGCCAGAGGCGTTGCCAAAACTGACCATTAAAGAGCGCGGTTTAAGGCAGTCCAGCGACATCTCCCAGGTGTCTTTACCCACCGAGTCGTACACCACGTCGCACATGTCGCCGTTGGTGAGTTCGCGCACGCGCTCGACCACGTTCTCTTCGGTGTAGTTGATGGTAGCCCAGGCACCGTTGGCCATCGCCAAGTCTGCCTTCTCTTTTGAGCTGACCGTGCCGATCAGTTTGACGCCCAGTGCCTTGGCCCACTGACAGGCGATTGAGCCAACGCCACCGGCAGCGGCATGAAACAAAATCGTTTCGCCACCCTTGAGTTCGAAGGTTTGGCGGAACAAATACTGCACGGTCAGGCCTTTCAGCATGCTGGCCGCCGCCGTCTCGAAATCGATAAAGTCAGGCAGCTTGACCACTTTTGATGCGGGCAGCGTATGCCGCTCGGCGTAGGCGCCTAAAGGGCCTTGCGCGTAAGCAACGCGGTCGCCTTCTTTCAAGTGAGTCACGCCTTCTCCTACCGCATCGACGATACCCGCACCTTCAGTGCCCAAGCCGGACGGCATGGAAGGCGCTGGATAAAGCCCGGTACGAAAATAGATATCGATAAAATTAAGGCCAATCGCCTTGTTGGCAATACGAACTTCGCCCTTGGCTGGCGCCGGCGGTGTTACATCAACCAGTTCAAGCACCTCAGAACCGCCGGTGTGGGCAAATTGAATCCGTTGAGACATATGTTCGCTCCTTTCTTATAAGATGATGGTCAAACTCAGCTAGCAAGCTAACGCTATCGGCCCGGCAGCGCAACGCGGTTGTCACAACACGCATGCTAAACTGGCATTTGTTGATCGCCGACGGCTAACGGAACATCGCTAATGCACCCTGCTATTTCACTGCCAACGTTAATTGCCCACCGCGGCTACTCCGCTAAAGCGCCGGAAAACACCTTTGCGGCGGTGCGCGCCGCCCACAGCGCGGGGGTGAACTGGGTCGAGCTTGATGTCCAACTACTCGGTGATGGTACGCCGGTCATCTGGCACGATGCCGATGTCGCCCGTTGTTCAGACGGACGCGGTAAACTGCGCCAAATGACCTGGCCTCAATCGCAAACGTTGGACGTGGGCCGCTGGTTTGGCCATGACTTCACGGGCGAGAAGATGCCGCGTCTGGACGCCATGCTGGCGCTGCTCAACGAGCTGGGAATGGGGGTCAATCTTGAGCTAAAGGTCAACCGTGGCCACGACCCTGTCGCGCTGGTGGAGCGTGTTTTGCCCGAAGTGCTGGAAGTGCTTCCCCCCGAACGGTTGGTGCTGTCGTCGTTTGATAACCTGGCGCTGCGTCATAGCCGCCAGTTTGCCAAGCCAGATAACCTGGCGCTTGGGATGTTGTTCAATCGCCTGCCAAAAGACTGGCAAGCCCAATGCCGTGAGGTCGATGCTTTCAGCGTCCATGCTAACTGGTCACGCCTGAAGCGCGCTCAAGCCGAGGCGATTCAACAGGCCGGCTACGCACTGTTCTGCTATACCCCTAATAATCCTGGCGATTTCCATCCCATGTGGGCATGGGGCACTGACAGCGCGATTACCGATGAACCAGAACGCTTTCAGCGCTATTTATCGGCCCATCCGGCAAAGGCAAACGGGCCTGAAAACGTCTAGCACCCAACAGAAAGCATGAGAGAATGCTTACATTGCCGACAAGCGATCACCATCCATAACGCCCGACATGCGCACCATGGCCAGCGCCTCTTCTAGGCTATCCACTTCCTCAACCTTGACCAATTCATTCTGCAGTGTCACCGGCTGCCCTGCCTGCTCAGACAGCACCTTTTCCAGCGATGCTATATCCATGTCGTCACCCAGCGACTGCATCTCGATATCGCTGCTTGTCCGGCTGGGCAGGTAAATCGTGCCGTTGGAGAAATCCACGGCGTAAGCAATTACGCCCGGGACAATAAAAAACAGCAGCCCGACACCATTGGCTACCGCAACCGCAGGGTCAATATCGCCGCCCACCTGCCCCTTTCTTTCCGGATGAAAAAGCGTCCCACAACCGCTGATAGCGACAACGGCTACGCCGATGACGGCCCCCTTCAACCATTGGTTAACTGTGCGTTGCATGCAGGGTCTCCCCCTTAATAATCGATTTTTTGTAAGGTCAAACCGGGGGATTTTAGCACACCGAATGAATAAGTCAGCGCAGGTCGTCTTGGCGCAATTTTGCCGCCTTACCCGCTTGGCCGTACAATGTCTTAACGAACGATAACGGGTCCACCCCATCAACAAGGAATGCTCTCGCCCATGCGCGCCAGCCAACTACTCATTGCTACCTTGAAAGAAACCCCGGCCGATGCCGAGGTGATCAGCCACCAGCTTATGCTGCGCGCGGGCATGATCCGCCGGCTCACTTCAGGCCTTTATACCTGGCTGCCGCTGGGCTTGCGCACGCTGCGTAAGGTGGAAACCATCGTGCGCGAGGAGATGAACCGCGCCGGTGCCCAGGAATTGCTGATGCCTGCGGTTCAGCCAGCTGAGCTATGGCAGGAATCCGGGCGCTGGGACGAGTACGGGCCAGAGCTTTTACGCTTGAAAGACCGCCACGCTCGCGATTACTGCGTTGGCCCCACTCATGAAGAGGTCATTACAGATCTCGTGCGTAAAGAAATCGCCAGCTACAAACAGCTGCCGATCAACTTCTACCAGATCCAGACCAAATTCCGCGACGAGATTCGTCCACGTTTTGGAGTCATGCGTTCGCGAGAATTTATCATGAAGGATGCTTATTCCTTCCATCTGGATGAGGCATCGCTCAAGGAAACTTATCAGGGTATGTACGATGCTTACTCGCGCATCTTCACGCGTTTGGGCCTCGACTTCCGCCCGGTGATTGCCGACAACGGCTCAATTGGTGGCACCGGCTCGCATGAGTTTCACGTCCTGGCCGACTCCGGCGAGGATGATATTGTGTTCTCTGATTCCTCGGACTACGCCGCCAACATGGAAAAAGCCGAGGCAATACCAGCACCGCTGGGTAGCGACGTCACACGCGACACCCCCACGGAACAAATGCGTCTGGTCGACACCCCCGACGCTAAAACCATTGCCGCACTGGTCGAGCAGTTTGGCCTGCCTATCGAGAAAACCGTTAAAACGCTGATCGTCAAAAGCGCCGATGGCCGACTGATCGCTCTGCTGGTGCGCGGTGACCACGAGCTGAACGAAGTCAAGGCGGAAAATCATCCCCAGGTAGCGGCACCATTGACCATGGCCAGCGAGGAAGAAATTCGCGCAGCGGTAGGCGCAGGCCCGGGGTCGCTTGGCCCGGTAGGCCTTGAACTGCCCATCATCATCGACCGCAGCGTGGCGCTGATGAGCGACTTTGGTGCTGGTGCCAATACGGATGACAAACACTATTTCGGTATCAACTGGGAGCGCGATACACCCTTGCCTGAGGTTGCCGATCTGCGCAATGTGGTTGACGGCGACCCGTCACCGGACGGACAAGGCACGCTGTCGATCAAGCGCGGTATCGAAGTGGGTCACGTTTTTCAGCTAGGCCAAAAATATTCGCAAGCGATGAATGCCACCGTACTCGGCGACAATGGTAAAACCAGCCAACCTTGGATGGGTTGCTATGGCATTGGTATTACCCGCGTGGTGGCAGCCGCCATTGAGCAGAACCATGATGATGCCGGCATCATTTGGCCCAATGCCATAGCGCCTTTCCAGGTTGCGCTTGTCCCCATGAACGCTCACAAGTCCCAGCGCGTGCGTGAAGAGTCTGAGCGCCTTTACCAAGCGCTCAGTGCTGCTGGTTTGGATGTGTTGCTGGATGACCGCGACACGCGCCCTGGGGTTAAATTTGCCGATCTGGAACTCATGGGCGTACCGCATCGTCTGGTCATCGGTGACCGTAGCCTGGACAACGGCGAGCTTGAATACAAAGGCCGCCGTGACAGCGACGCTACCATGGTACCTGCCGAGCAGATTATTGATTTCCTGCGTGAAAAAGCCGGCCTTGCCTCCACCGCTCAGTAGACCATCAACCTGCCGCGCCCGCCCACCAATGGTGCTGACGCGGCAGACACTGGCGGCCTGTCTGGCCGCCAGCCTGCTACTCAGCGCGCCCACTCAGGCCGAGCCATTGTCCAGGACACTTCGCCCGACCTTGGCGGATACCCACCAGCACCAACAAACACCACAGCAGCAATGGCTATTGCGCCAGTGGCGAAAGCGTATGGATAACAACCTGGCAGACTTTATCAGCGCACCAGCCGAGCGCCGAAGACTGCTTACCCGCGTTTACCAGGAAGCACGCCTTGCTGGGCTACCGCCCGAGCTTGTTCTGGCCTTGATTCAGGTAGAAAGCGGCTTCAATGCAAAGGCTGTATCGTCAGCGGGCGCTGTCGGCCTCATGCAGATCATGCCGTTTTGGATTGAAGAGCTAGGGTTACCGATGGATGACTTGACGAACCCAACGCGCAACCTGCGTTA
Source organism: Halomonas sp. (assembly GCA_020201095.1). Taxonomy (GTDB): domain Bacteria; phylum Pseudomonadota; class Gammaproteobacteria; order Pseudomonadales; family Halomonadaceae; genus Vreelandella. The sequence goes on from JAIVHM010000161.1 coordinate 12,998, forward strand.
TGGCTGCACTATCCTCGCCCACTACCTCGCTGTGGAACAGGGCGACTTTACCCATGCACTGGCACGTTACAACGGCAGCTTAGGCAAAACCTGGTATCCCGAACGGGTACTGCATACCTGGCGTGATCATTGGCAATAAGCCTGATGCCCACCTAGCACATCTGTGAAACTATCGTTAAGTCAGTGACATGACTTTTCTAGCATAAAATCGCATGATGGTAATTCGCTATCTGGCCAGGATCCAAGAAAACTTATGGTGTATCTCAAACGCGTGTATTGGGCGCTTTTAAAAGGCGCTGCCTCGCTTACTCTTCTTATAGCCAGCTCTTATTCCTTGGCCGAAAATGCCCGCATCAGCGTTTCCGACAGCCATGGCGAACCGCTGCCCAACGCCGTGGTGGAAGTCTATTTTCCACACTCGGCGTCGCGCGATACCAGCGTAAAGCATATTTATCAGCGTGATGCGGCTTTTCAGCCCGAGGTACTGGCAATACCTGTCAATAGCCAGGTGGCGTTTCCCAATGAAGACACAACACGCCATCACGTTTATTCCTTTTCACCCGCCAAAACCTTTGATCTCAACCTCTACCTCAGGGAAACACCACCTCCGATTCGGTTTGAGACACCAGGCGTTGTGGTATTGGGGTGTAACATCCACGATCATATGCAGGCCTTCATTGTGGTCAGCGATGCGCCTTTCTTTGCCACGACCGATAACTCGGGGCAAGTCAGCCTGCCGTCGCTGCCTCCCGGCGAGCATCGCGTCAGAGTTTGGCACCAGCGCCTTCACGATAGTCAGCAGCGCTGGTGGGAAGGCGAGATTGGCTCTACCGAAGCGTTATCGGTTCCTCTGGAACTGCGCACCACGCCTAAGCCCCCCAAGCAGCTGTCACCGTTGCAGCAACGCTTTAAAGAGGCCACCTAGTGCCAAGCGATAAATCAAGGGCCTGAAAACAATAACATGCGCTTTCGTACCCGTTTGATGCTCGTCCTATTAACCGTGGTAGTAGTCTCACAACTGGCTACTGGCCTCGCGTTTCTGCGTGCTACCCAGCAAGATGCCCTTGCCAAGGGCAATCAACGTCTGGAAGTTGGTGCCCGCGTTCTCGACCAACTGCTTGACAGACGTGGCGATCAGCTGCGCGATAACGTGGCGATTCTGGCCGATGACTTTGGCTTTAAAAGCGCGGTGTCATCGCAAGATCGTGAAACGCTACAGTCCGTATTAGTTAATCACGGTACCCGGGCTGATGCAGACATCGTGCTATTGAGTGACCCTGATCTGTTTGAAACGGCTCAGCAGCAGGGCTCTGCATTTAGCGTCGTGATTGCAGATGGACAACCCTATGAGCTAGTAATGATGCCTGTACAAGCTCCCAACGTGATTGGCTGGGTAGGCATGGGCTTTTTGATTGACGAGGCGGTTGTTCAGGAAATCAACGCCCTCACCGGCCTGGAAATCAGCGTAGTCAATTACACTTCTCAACAGACGCCGACATATCTCGCAAGCTCCCATTCCCGAACGGAAGCCCAGCCGTTGAGTCAGTTCAATAATGCGACTGAGGCTGAGGCGTACTCAGAAACCAGTCAAATGACGCCTGACGATGGTTACCTTACCTACGCCAGCGAATTGTATAATGACTCAAACAACCAAACCTTTGCCCTCATTCAGCTATCGCGTAACGAATTATTAGCTGCCTACGATGACTTACAGTGGCAGCTATTAGTTATTGTGGCGCTTATATTACTGTTCACGATCGCTATTGCCGCCTGGAGTGCACGGAGCATCAGCCGCCCCCTGGTCGCCTTGGCAGATGTGGCCAGACGGATTGGTCAAGGCGAGCGAGTCAATGACGTACCTGCAGAATCTTCTCAAAGCGAAACGGGACTGCTCGCCGGGACGCTGCGATCAATGCAAGACGATATTGCTGAACGCGAAGCAATCCTGCGCCATCAGTCGCGCCATGACCTTCTGACCGATTTACCTAATCGCATTAGTGCCCTGGAAGATATCAACACCCGCATTCAGGATAGCCAACCCTTCACCCTGCTGCGCCTGGCCATCAAAGACTTTCGCAACATCAACGACACCTTCGGCTACGAACTGGGCGATCATGTGCTGGTCACCCTAGCTAACCGCATGCAAGCGCTGAAATCCCCTATTCAAACCGCCTATCGCTTGGCCAGCGATGAATTCTTACTACTGATCAATCAACCTCACACCATGCCACACTGGCGAATCAGTGAACTCGCTGCCCTTTCAACGCCTATCGACCTGGATAATTCATCAATCAACCTGACACTGGCCGCAGGGGAAGTCAGTTATCCTGCGCACGGTGAAAAGGCCCAGTTGCTGCTGAGACGTGCCGATATTGCCCTCGACATAGCACGTCATCACCCTGATGCCCACCAACGTTACGTCGAGGGTCAAGACGAACGTCATTTACGCCAATTAACACTAATTCATGATCTCCGCGATGCTGTGAACAACAACCAGCTTCAGATGGACTATCAACCCAAAGTGGCAACCCTGAATGGAGAGGTATATCAGTTTGAAGCGCTGATGCGTTGGCGACACCCCTCCCTTGGTTTTGTGCCACCAGATGAGTTCATTGGCCTTGCCGAACGCTCGGGAAACATTCGAAAACTTAGTCAATGGATGCTTGAGCACGTGGCCTCCCAGCTCCACCAATGGCAGCAGCAGGGCTTTCGAATCAGCGTGGCTATCAATTTATCCGCCAGCGACGTCACCGACCCCCAGCTTCCAAGGCAGTTAGCCGAACTACTGGCGCGCTATCATTTAGCCGCGGATCAACTAAGCCTTGAAGTCACCGAAAGTGCGGTCATGCGCGACATCGATGCTGCTGCTAGAACGCTGGATGAGATCAGTCGCCTAGGCGTGTCGGTGGCAATAGACGACTACGGCACTGGTTATTCGTCGCTTGCACAGATCAAGCGGTTACCGGTTAACGAGCTCAAGATCGATAAATCCTTCGTGCTTAAACTCGACTCGCAGGAAGACGACCTGACAATCGTGCGATCGACGATCGAGATGGGCCATAGCCTGGGCCTTAGCATTGTGGCCGAAGGGGTCGAAAACGCGGCTAGCGCCGCCCTACTTAATGATCTGGGCTGTGACTCTTTGCAGGGCTACTGGATCGCCAGACCCATGTCGCGTGATGACGTCATCCCTTGGCTGACTAACGTCGAAACCTTCATCTTTACGCATTGACCGCAAATTCACCCAGAGAGCATGACTATGCGCATTTCTACCCGTCAGGTAATAACGAAAATCATGCTCCCGATTATTTTCGCCCTTGGGCTTGCTGTCAGCAGTCAGGCTTTTGCCGGCAGTCGTCTTATCGGTACCGGTGGCGTTGGCGCCATTGAGGGGGCCGCTGGCGGTGGGCTTTCGCCCTGGGCTTTACTGTCAAGCACCGCCAGTGGGCAGGAAGTGGGGTCAACAGCCACGGTTTCGCGAGCCTGGCTGGATGATTATCGCTTAACGGTAGAGGCTGCCAGCGCCAACATTTACGACCGCGTCGAGGTCTCCGTGGCACGCCAAACCCTCGATCTTGACACCTTGGGCGGCGAGTTGGAGCAAACCATTGTCGGTACCAAGGTACGCTTATTTGGCGATCTGCTGTATCACCCTTGGGGTATTTGGAGCGCGGGCATTCAACATAAAAACCTAGCCGACGACAGCATCCCTAAAGCGCTGGGGGCTAATCACGGCCAAGGCAACGACGTTTATCTAAGTGCCAGCAAACTCATATTCAGCGCCGTGGCAGGCCGCAACCTGCTGCTGAATGCCACCCTGCGTAACACTGACGCCAATCAAGGTGGACTACTGGGGTTTGGCGGCAATAACCGTGGCCGAGACTGGGTGGCCGAAGGCAGCTTTGGCGTCTTCATGACACCTAAATGGGTGGTGGGAATGGAATATCGGCAAAAGCCTGATCGACTTAGCGCTGCCCAGGAAGACGATTGGCAAAGCCTGTATAGCGCTTATTTCTTCAATAAGCACGTATCGCTTACGGCAGCCTGGTTATCGTTGGGGGACATCGCCGGACTAGCTTCGCAGAAAGGCGCTTATGCGTCGCTTCAGGCAACTTTTTGATCGGGTTAAGGAATTTCACCATGCGCTTTCACCGCTACGCCACCCCATTACTAATGACACTCTGGCTAACAGGATGTGCCACCCAGCACACGGATAAAGCATCTTTGTACACGCGACTCGGTGGCATGCAGACCATCGATAGCGTGGTCGAAAACATGCTATATCGCGTGGCAGATGACCCCGAGGTCGTGGTCTTTTTCGCCAACACCAACATCGACCATTTTGCGGAAGCCTTCGCCACCCAGCTATGCGATATAAGCGACGGCCCTTGCCAATACGAAGGTCCTCCCATGGATCGCGCACATCAACACATGGGCATCAACGATGCTCATTTCAATCGTGTGGTTGAATACCTCGCCAATGCAATGGCGGATGAAGGCGTCCCCCTGGCAGCGCAAAACGAGTTATTGGGGCGGCTGGCACCGCTGTACGATGACGTCATGCGATTGCAGTGAACGACACACCGCTGACGCACACCAGTTATTTTAATCAGGGTCGGTATCCCGAGGGTGTCGCTTGGCGTTCTCGTGGGTTTCGAGGCCACTTTTCAGCTGATGGGTCAGTGGGTCGTAATTGGGTCTCAACTCGTCCTTGACCGTACCGCTCCACAATCTAGCCCCCACAAAATAACCTGCCCGTCCAATAACATGGGCCGCTACCGGTGCGGTCATCATGATAAAGAAGATCACCCCGAAGGCCCGCGCGACCACCGCCACCTCGGCAAAGTGCAGCGCCACAGCCAACATGATCAGGGTGGCGCCCAGGGTCGCCGCCTTGGTAGTGGCATGCATGCGCGTCAGCAGGTCAGGCATACGCACAAGCCCCAGGGCGGCTAGGAACATGAAGATAGCGCCGACCATGATAAGCCCGCCCTTGATCAGTTCAATCATCGCGGGGCCCTCCTCGTTCTAGGAAACGTGCGAAGCCGATGGCCGCCATAAAAGCCATCAGCGCCATGACGATGGCCACATCCAGCAGGCTGGGAACGTCTGTAGCGATGGCTACCAGGCCGATGGTGCCGACCAGAATCGAGGAGAAGAGTTCCAGAGCTACCACCCTGTCGGGCAGGCTGGGGCCTTTGAACAAGCGCACAAAGGCCAAGCACAAGGCCAGGCACATAAGCGCAAGGCTCAGCAAAATGACAGTCGACACGGCTCCCCTCCTTTAAGTGGAACTCTCAATGAAACGCTCAATGGAACAACTCCAGGGCGCGGCGCTCAAGCTCTGCCAAGCCTCGGCGCAGCTCGTCCTCGTCATCAAGGAACATTGCGTGGATATAGAGCACCCGGCGGTCGTCAGACACATCCAGGCTTAAGGTGCCAGGCGTCAACGAAATGAGATTGGCGACGAAAGCGATCTCGAATTCAGTGCTCGCTTTGAGCGGCATGGCGATCACACCCGGTTTCATGTACCAGGGCGGCGTGATGATATCGAAGGCCACCTTGAAGTTGGCCATCACCAGTTCCTTGAGGAAGAAACAGATGAACATGATCAGCCGCGGCAAGCGCTGGGCATGGCCGGCCAGGGCCGGCACCTGGGGCTGAATCAACACCAGCACCACGTAACCGAACAGCAGGCCGGCGAGCAGGTTGCGTCCGCTGAAGTCCCCGGTAAGCACCACCCAGGCGAAACCCAGCATCAGATTCCAGGCGGCAGCGATCATGGTATTACCTCCGCGTCTTCGCCCAGCACCGCCTCGATATAGCGAGACGGGTCAAGCAGCTCGTTTGCCGAAGCTTCGGCCAGTGAGTAGATAGGCTCGGCGTTGAGGCCGATGAATACGGTACACAGCGCCAGCCCCACCACTGGTGCGGTCATCAGCCACATTTCGCGCTGGCCGACCACCGGATAGGGATCGACGTCGCCGTCCTCCGGAGGAGCCTTCCAGAACACTTCGGCCCAAATCTTGATCATCGAATAAAGGGTCAGCAAGCCGACCAGCAAGGCGATAAAAGTCACGCCCCAAGCTTCGGCCTCAACGCCTGCACGGATCACAATGAACTTGGCGAAGAAGCCTGACAACGGCGGCATCCCAGCAAGCGATAGAGCCGGGATCAAGTACAGCACGGCCAGCCAGGGGTGGCTGCGATAAAGCCCACCCAGCTGCTTGAGCTGGTAGGTGCCGCGCAGGCGACGCACGATGCCGCTGACCAGGAAGAGGTTCGTCTTCACAATGATGTGGTGCATGATGTAGAAGACCCCGCCGATGATCGCCAAGGGCGTGAACAGCGCAAGGCCCAGGATCATGTAGCCGATCTGGCTGACAATGTGGAACGACAGGATGCGCCGGAACTCGTACTGGGCCGCCGCACCCAGCACCCCGGAAAGCATGGTCAGCCCAGCCCCCCACAGCAGGATCTCATGGGTATAGCCCGGGCTCTGGTTGAAGATCAGCGTGAACACCCGATATAGCGCGTAGACCCCCACTTTGGTAAGTAGACCGGCGAACAGTGCCGATACCGCCACCGGTGGCGTATGGTAGGAGGCCGGCAGCCAGAAAAACAGCGGAAAGGCCGCCGCCTTGATGCCGAAGGCAACCATAAACATCATTGCCAGAACATCGATCATGCCGGTGTTTTCCAGGGTGGAAATCCGCCGGGCGATGTCGGCCATATTAAGGGTACCGACCATGCCGTAGAGCAACCCCACGGCCACAAGGAAGATCACCGAGGACACCAGATTTAGGGTCACGTACTTGATCGCGCCCTCCATCTGCGCCTTCTCACTGCCGAGGATCAACAGCGCGAAGGAAGCCACCAGCATCACCTCGAACCAGACGTAGAGGTTGAAGATGTCGCCAGTAAGGAAGGCCCCGGCCACCCCGGCCAGCAGCAGATGCATCAGTGGAAAGTAGCCGAATTTTTCATGGCCTCGACCCGTCGTGGCCAGAGAGTAAAGCGCCACGGCGAAGCCGATGATGCCGGTGAGCACCACCATGATGGCACCCAACAGGTCTGCCACCAGGCTAATGCCGAAAGGTGCCTGCCAGTCGCCCATATGCATCACCAGGATGCCCTCGCGATTTACCGTAGCGAGCAACCAAAAGGCAGTGACCAGCAGGCTTCCAGTACCCGCCACGGCGACAAAGCGTTGCATGCCACGGGAACGCCAGAACACCAGCGACACAGCGCCAGCAAACAGCGGGATCAGGATGGGCAGCGCAATCTGGGGCATCACGTGTCGGTATCCTTCATCTTGTCGAGGTCATCGGCGCGAACGATCTCCCAGGCACGCCGTACCAGCACGACTGCAAAGGACAGTACGCCAAAGGCGATCACGATAGCGGTGAGTACCAAGGCCTGGGGCAGTGGATCGGCAACAACTCCCTCAGGAGCGGTCATCCCTTCGGGCACCAGCGGCGGTGCACCTCGGGTCAGCCCGGCGGTGACGAAGATCAACAGGTTGGCGGCGTTGGAGAGCAACATCAGGCCGATCACCAGTTTGACGATGGAGCGGCGCAGCATCATGTAGATGGCGGCAGCAAACAGAATGCCGATAGTCACGGCCATCAAGGGTTCCATGTGGTCTCCTCCGGGTCGGGTTGATCCTCGTGGTCGTTCTTGATCAAAGCGGTGATGGCGGTGAGTACCGAGCCCAGTACCACCAGATAAACGCCGATATCGAAAATCAGCGGCGTTGAGGCCTTGAAATCAATAATTGGGATGGTCCACCACTGTGAGGTAAAAAAGGGGTCACCGACCCACCAGGCAGGCAGCGTCGAAAGCACCCCCAGCAACAGTCCCATGCCGATCAGGTCGCGCGTCGAGACCTTGAGTATGTCGCTCATGGCCCTGCGCCCAAAGGCGAAGAGGTAGAGCGCGAAGGCCCCTGCTGCTACCAAACCAGCAATAAATCCGCCACCAGGCTCGTCATGACCACGCAGCAACAGAAACAGCGAAAAAAGCAACTGCAACGGCAACAGCAGCCTCGCGGCGACGGTGAGAATCAGAGTGCCCGGTTTAATCATCGTATCTCTCCAGCGGGGCCGAAGGCTTGGTGTCATATTCTTCCGCATGGAAGTTCATCATGGCGTAGACCCCAATGGCCGCCAGGGCCAACACGAACATTTCTCCCAGGGTATCCAGCGCCCGGAAATCCACCAGGATGACGTTGACAATGTTGTGGCCATGGCCCAGCGGCTGGCTGTTTTCCACCATATAGTCAGAAATTCTTGGCATGCGCTTGCCACCCAGCACCGAGAGCATCAGCAGAGTGATCATGGCGCCCACCAAGCAGGCCACCACCAGGTCACGCAGGCGCTCCGCCGTAGTGGAAAGCGTGGCGAAGCGCGGCAGACGAAATAGCACCAGAACCAGCAGAATAACCGTCAGGGTCTCCACCAACAGTTGGGTGATGGCCAGATCCGGCGCGCTGAAAAGCACGAAAGTCAGCGCGATGGAAAAGCCCATGATGCCCACCGCGGCCACCGCAGCCAGACGTGAGCGCATCACGCAGGCCGTCACTGCCCCGGCCACCATCAGGCCAGCCGTCGCCACCTCGTGAAAGTAGGCATCCACTGAGAAGGCAAAGCTCGGCGAGTGACGGAAAAATAGCGCGTGGCCCACCAGCCCCAACAGCACCAGCAGGGTCATCACCAGATAGTTGCGGATATAGCCGTTCTGGAGCATCCGCGTCTGCCATTCGGCGACTGTCACCAGACCGCGCATTAGCGCCTCATAACCGGCCTCCGGACCCCGAGCCATGAGCGGTTCCAACCGCGAAAGAGCGGCGCGCACCCGATCCCAGTAGCGGAATACCAAAGTGCCCAACGCGAGACTCACGAGCGACAGCAACAACGGAAGATTGAACCCATGCCATAACGCCAGATCGGCCGACACCTCACCGGTGCTGATCCCCGAGGCGGTGACCGATACTAGTCCGTCCAGCAAGCCAGGAGAAAGGCCGAATAGCAGCGACAACGCGGCCAGCAGCGCCGGCCCGAAAAGCATGCCTCCGGGTGGGTCATGGGGCGACTCAGGGGTCGTGCGAAGCTCCCCAAAGAAGGGACGCAGTACCACGATGGCCGCCACCGCCAGCGTTAGGAAGGCAGCCGTGAAGGCCAACAATAAAATCAACCAGCGCCAGGCCTCAGCCTCAAGCACCGCCTCGAACATCAACTCCTTACCCAAGAAACCCAGCAATGGCGGCAAACCGGCTAAGGAAATCGCCGCCACCGCAGCTACCACCGCGGTGCGTGGCATCAGCGCTCGCAAGCCACCCATAGCGGTGACGTCTTTGGTGCCAGTCTCGTGATCGAGGATGCCGGCAACCATGAACAGCGCACCCTTATAAAGTGAGTGGGCGAGCAGGAAGACCACAAAGGCCGTCAGGGCATACTCGGTGCCGATACCCAGCAGCATGGTCAGGGTGCCCAATGCCATCACCGTGGAATAAGCTAAAAGCTTCTTGATGTTGGTGTGCTGGATCGCAAGGAAAGCACCGGTGGCCATTGTCAGAGCGCCCACCAACGACAGGGTAATCACCCAAGGCTCGGTACCGCCAAGCGCAGGATGCAGGCGCGCCAGAAGGTAGACCCCCGCCTTGACCATAGTCGCCGAATGCAGATAAGCGGAGACCGGCGTGGGCGCGGCCATGGCGTTGGGCAACCAGAAATGGAAGGGGAACTGAGCCGACTTGGTGAAAGCTCCCAGCAGCACGCAGACCAGCAGCGGCGCGTAGAGAGCGTGCTCGCGCAGCGCCTCCCCCTGGGTGTTGAGCTCGACGAGCGACCAGCTATCGCCAGCCACCCCCAGCATAGCGAAACCAGCGAGCAGCGCCAGCCCCCCGCCTGCAGTGACGAAGAGGCCTTGAAGCGCCGACTTTCTGGCCGCCGGGTCGGTGTGATTGAAACCGATCAGCAGGTAAGAAGTGATACTGGTCAGTTCCCAGAAGACGAACAGCGTCACCAGATTGTCAGCCAACACTAAGCCCAGCATTGACATCATGAAAGCGGTGATAATCACCAGGAAACGCGCCAGGTCGCGATGGCCGCGCAGGTACTCGCCAGCGTAAACCAGCACCAGGGCGCCGATTACCGTGATAAGCATCGCGAACAGCCAAGACAGGCCGTCGATGAAGAAGGTCAGGCTGATGTCGAGCCCGGGCACCCAGGCCCACTCAAGCAGCAGCGACTCGCCGGCCAGGATATCCGGGGCCAGGCCCAGCAACCAGACGGCTATCAAAGCGGGGTACGCCGCCATGACTTTTGCCGTGTGCCCACCGAACCAGCGATACAGCAGCGGGGCTACCGCCGCCAGCAAAAATCCCATCAATAAGGCAAGTTGCATCTGGCGGTATCTCCTGTGTTCTCGCCCTCACGTCAAAGTGCAAACTGTAAACTGTAAACTAGTCAGCGCAGGCTTGCCAATCAACGGTTTAAAGTACTTTTTAAAGCACCTTGCGATCTTCTACTTTGCTGTAATCGGTATCTGGTGGCAATGGATGACCCTTGGCCAGCTCCGCCCTTGTTGCTTCTCGGGTATCGAGCACTTTGACCTGATAACGCAACGTATGGCCTGCCAGCGGGTGGTTGGTATCGACGCTCACGTTGTCACCGTCTACGCCGAGCACGGTAACGATCTGCGGCCCGGCTTCACCCTCGGTTTGAAAACGGCTGCCCACTTCAAGCTGGGTATTGCCAAAGGAGGCACGGCTGACCATTTGCACCAACGCCTCGTTATAAACCCCGTAGGCGTCTGCGGGGGCCAGCGTTACGCTAAGCTCGCTGCCTGCCACCTGCCCTTCCAGAGCACGCTCAAGCCCCGGCAGGATATTGTCATGCCCGTGCAAATACTCGAGCGGCTTATCCCGCGCCTTTGAATCATCCAGCAGTTGCTCGCCGCCATCGTGTAGCACGTCATGCAAACGATAGTGCAAGGTAACCACCTGATGCGCTGAAATCGACATACAAAACTCCTCTCCGGTAAGCTGTTGGCCGTGTGTCCAAGCGTGGGCTTAGCTTATCATTAGGCCGCTTTCACC
>JAIVHM010000079.1 GCA_020201095.1 Halomonas sp.
AATCCAGCCGAGGCGTTCTCAGCAACTCCGGCGGATTGGATTTGGTAATGGGTGAGGTAGAAGAATTGCCAAATTCCTTGGTTGACGATGTCATATCAAAAAACTTCCCGAGCCATTGTTGTTACCGAATCAGTACGCTTGGATATTGTCAGTCGGTTCACTTCTTTTGGCCTGCCTGACGGCTTTTGGCGCGCCCCATGCGAGCAATACTGCGCCAATTGAGCAGGCCAGCATGCCAGCCGCAATGGTTGGCAAGCTGAGGTCGCCGAAACTTGAAGACACACTGCTTATTGCCCCGGCAATGGTGAACTGGGAAGCGCCCAGCAAAGCAGACGCGGTGCCACTGAGCTTTGGGAAAAACTCCATGGCGTTCGCCATGTTATTGGGCACGATCCCGCCCTGAAACCCGATAGCCAGGATAATAAAGGGCGCGACCGCCCAGACTGAGCCATCAAGCAGGGTCGCCACAGTCAGCGCGGCAAGCGCAAGGCATTGAAGGATGACCAGTGCCCTGACCAGGACGGCGGATGGGAAGTGCCGTAACAGGGGCCGATTGATTAAATTGACCAGTGCCATTACGCCAATATTGGCGGCGAATAACAGGGAAAAATGACCCTTCGACAGCCCGAACCACTCTTGATAGATGAACGAAGAATGGGTAATGAACAGCAGCATCATGCTGAAACAAAGAACCTGGATACCGATGAAGCGCATGGTGGTTGTGTGTTTGAGGACCAGCAGATAGTTGGTCACCAGGGTAGCGACTGGGGTTTTGGTTGGGGTTTGAGGGTTCAGCGTGGGAAACAGTGCCAGGTTCAGTATCAGCATCAGGCAACCGGCGTATCCCGCCAGCATCAGGAAAATCCACTGCCATCCGCCTAAGGCCAGCATCAGCGAGCCCAAGGCCGGCGCTGCCGCCGGCGCAATAAACATGATCAGGCCAATCAGGCCGAACAGCCGGGCCGCGTCCTGGCCGCTGACCTGATCCCGCACAAGCGCGGGGATGGACACCGCGCAGAACGCGCCTCCAAGCGCCTGCGCTATCCGCCAGAAAACCATCTCCGGCAGGGTATCTGCAAAAGAGACCATGAGCGCGCCACCGGCAAACACAAATAGTCCCCCGAACAGGATCGGCTTTCGGCCGTAGCGGTCAGACAAAGGGCCGCCAATCAGTTGAGCCAGACCAAGCGTCATCAAATAGGCGCTCAGCGTCAGCCCTACCTGGCTGTGGGGGATGCCCAGCCAATCAGCAATCCCGGGAAACGCCGGCAGGTAAGCATCAATGGCCAATGGCGCAAGGGCCACGGTCATGCCCAGTAAAAGCGCTAGTCGCAGGTGTGACAAGAAGTGTTTCCTTAAATGGTAGACTGACCTAGTGTAGTGCGTGGCCGGTGCGAATGTGCAATTCCAACTCGGGAGTAGTCATGGAGAACGTTGAAGGTATGAATGCAGTAAAAACCGTTTGTTGGGGCGCGCTCGTCGCGGACGCTGCAGCGATGGGTTTCCACTGGATGTACGATCAAGACAAGATCAAAAACCTTGGAGGCGACGCGCCCGAATTCTTCGATCCCAAAACGTCTTCTTCACACTATACGCGTAGCGCCGAGCTTGAATCGACTTTTGTCCATGCGGGCAGGAAGCCGGGCGAAATGACGCAATATGGCGAACAGCTTCTGGTCATGATCAAAGCGCTTGCCAAAAACGACGGACAACTCGTTCAGACTGATTACGAGCAGGAATTTAAAAGCTTTTTTGGTCCGGGCGGGCCCTGGGTCGGTTACATTGACCGCCCGACCGGCCGGGTGCTCTACAACCTGGAGAAACGCAGCCGTGACGCCTATGAACAGGCGAGGAGCTTTAATAACGGCCTGACCGAAAGCGAAAAAGACGTACTGGATGATGAAGTTCGGGTCTGTTTCAAGTTCTATGACGAGACTAAGAGCGTCGATGAAAACCTGGAAGTTCTCGACGGTTGGGTTCTTCGCAAGAGCGATTACAAAAGAGATCCCGAAAAGGACCGCATGAAAATCGATTACTGCCGCAATATGTTCTTCACTGTTCGGGATTGCGAAAAAGAGCTGTGCGGGGACATCGGTGACGACCAGTTTCCGGCCATCGCAAAGCTGCCGCCGATTGTTGCTCTTTACCGCGATGAAGAAAACTATGACGAGATGGTTGAGTTATCGGTTCGGATCACGAACCACAATGACAAGGCGGTTGCTTACGCAAAAGTGTACGCAGACATGTTGAAATCCGCCATTGAAACACGCGACAAGGATGCGGTGATCGCTGCAGCCAAAGCCAGCGCCAACGCTGAAATATCGGAAGCAATCGAGGACGCCCTGGCGATGCTCGACAAGCCACACAGAGAGGTCGGGCAATTTTTTGGACCCAGCTGTCACCTACCTTATGGGCTGCCACAGACGATTCATTTGATTTCGAACTGCACGAATTACGTTGAGGGCGTGCGCATGAATATTTCGGTTGGCGGTGACAATGCGGGCCGCTCGATCATGGTCGGTGCCATCCTGGCCGCATTGTACGGTGTGGATAAGGACAATGGCCTTCTCCATAGCTGGATTGGAAAGCTAACCAAACGACAAGAGATCACGGAACTGCTGGCTGAGCTTTAGACTGGGTTTGGCTAATCTCACACTATCGGGGAGCCCGGGATTTAGCGCTGAGGATAGTTCGCGATGTTCCGAACGGGTTCTACCCCGTTACTGCGGACACTTCTAAAAAGAGGCCCTATGTGCATTCGCTGAATGCCCTAATCGGGCCCTGCCTATGCAGGCGTTGAAGCAACTATCCAGGCGATCCAAGATAGCTGGGTTGGCCGTGGTAAAAAGGTCCGCTTTCTAATGTTCGTTCCAGCCAGGCAGGTATGGTCTCAATGCCATGACTACAAAGCGGACCTGTTGCACCAATATATGGCCCTTCAGGCGTAAGCGGCCGGTAATCCCACCTTGAACCCGACGTTGCTACCTTCAGGATACTCGCGTCTTATTTATCGGTTAACTGGGAGCGATACGGGTTAAGTCGAGCCTCTATTTGTGATCTCTGAGAATGATTGCTAAATTACTCGTCATTGGGGAGTAGCCTGCTTCCGATAGACGGAAGAGTTCGTATCAACACACTTGGCCACATGCCATGGTACGAACACCTCTCGGTTGGCGAGACCATCGATATATCCATGCCTGAGGTCGGGCGTGGGGTATATCGTGGACTCAATATGCCTGACCGGAAACAATCTAATGAACCCAATTGCCCTTCTTTTGCTAGCCCTTGCCATGTCCACAGACGCATTTGCCGCTGTGATTGGCAAAGGGGCAAGCCTCAACAAAGCCCCGCCTTCTAGAAGCTCTAAGAATCGGACTGATTTTCGGGTCGATCGAAGCAATAACCCCCCTGATTGGCTGGCTTATTGGTCAGTCGGCCTCGGCCTACGTAGAGGCCTGGGACCACTGGATAGCATTTGCCCTGCTGGTGGCTCTAGGTTTGCAAATGATCCATGCAGGCCTGAAGCCGAGTGAAGAAGAAATAGAAAAGCCCTCAAGGCAGTCATTCTTAAAGACTGCTCTGACTGCAATCGGCACAAGTATCGATGCTATGGCAGTCGGCGTTGGATTGGCATTTATTGATGTAAATATCTGGCTAGCGGCGGCACTCATTGGTTTGGCCACGACTGTCATGGTGACACTGGGAGTCATGCTTGGTCGAGTTGTGGGCTCTGTGTTGGGACACCGAGCGGAAATATTTGGCGGGCTTACGCTAATCGCGGTAGGAGTGTGGATATTATCAGGCCATCTATAGCGCCTTATAAAACAAAGAGGACGGTCATCGCTCTTTGTTGATAACAGCCAACTCCCAATTGTGGGGCAATAGCTCATCGATGGCGTTGTTTTTCTGCGTCGGCAACCGGGTCAGCACATCCTTAAGG
>JAIVHM010000080.1 GCA_020201095.1 Halomonas sp.
TGCGCGGCGCATAATTCTGACCTGCGTGCTGCCCGTGCATTGGGGATGAAAACGGCGTTTATTCCACGGCGCACAGAATATGGCCCGCAACAGCGCAATGATTTAGAAGCCGAGGAAGCATGGGAGGTAGAGGCTGAAGATCTCGTCGCGTTGAGCGAGCGCCTAATAAATTGAGCCCACTCTACATGTGTTAGGGCATGGGCGTTTTTGGGGTCAGTAGTACCAAGACGGTAAAGCCGTGATCAAAAGGCTCAAGGAAGGCAAGGACCACCAGCTGGACTGCAAGGTCGATGGCGCTGGCGACATGATGGTCACCGCCCAGTTTGTGAAAAAGGCCTGAATCTGACCACGAGATATGAATGCTCACGCTGTACAGTAAAACCGAGCGTGCCAGTATTCCTGGGCACATGCTCAAGCAAATAGCGGAGGCCATCAAAAATGGTTGATAGAAATCTAGGAGCAGAGATCCTCGACGGAATTGATGAAATTAAGCAATTCAAAAAAGGCAACGTCGCGCTGCGAACTCACGAGTTAGCCGAGCCTTCACCCCCTAAAATCATTCGTCATAAACTGAATTTATCGCAATCCGCTTTTGCGGGCCTTCTTGGGGTGAGCATGCGTACTTTGCAGGATTGGGAGCAAGGGCGAAGAGAGCCACAAGGCCCTGCCGTTGCCCTTTTGCGTATTGCTGAGCAACACCCTGAAGTCTTTGATCAGCTGCATTAAAAAGCAACGTGCTATCGCTCACGATACCAGTGACTCGCAGGCACCGCTAAACGCCCCCAACATCGGAAATGCTGGCAAAACCGCGGCGGTAGTTGGAAGTGATGATTCACCCACCTAAAAATACAGCCGCGATCGACTAAAAACTAATCGGCAAGGGTAGGCCCCCCTCTGGCCGAAAACCGCCCTTGTCACCATTAGCGCCGATAATGTCGACTTCGATTACAACCTTCCCATTCCCCTCAGGGTGTGACGTCGAGCGATCATTCGCTTCCTTGACCATGTTACGCCGCTCCGCGTCGTTGACCTGCCAGAAGTCTGCTTACTATGGACGATATCCCTTGGCTCGCCTGTAGAGAAAGCTGGAAAAGGCAACCGCTTGCCGGGCACTGCTTCGAATTGGCGACAACTAACGGCTAGGTGGCGGAAAGCATTTTCGACTACAATTAGTTACATAATGTTGAGGTCACCGGATGCGCTATGCCCAAGGGTACATAGCGCATCCGCTGTCCCTAAGTCAGCGGTAATGAGCACCGTTCAAGAGTGCGCATCATCATGGGGAACACAATGACAAAACAAAAATTGATTTTGCTATTTGATGGGACCTGGAACGACCCTGAAGACCAAACGAATGTTTATCGTGTTACGCGGCGTATCCACGATTACGATGGTGGCGTAAGGCAACGGTTCTATTACAACCCTGGTGTGGGTACGTCCAGGTTTCAGCGCTTCAGGGGCGGTGCCTTAGGTTTCGGACTGAACAAAAATTTACTGAAAGGCTATGACTGGCTTTGCAGGCGCTACCAAGAAGGCGATGAGATCTGGATATTCGGGTTCAGCCGCGGTGCCTACACGGCCAGAAGCCTGGTGGGGCTGATACGAAAATGTGGGTTAGTGCATGTGGTCACGCCAGGGTTGCTCGAAAAGGCCGAAAGCATTTATCGGGACAAGGCGCTGCACCCAGACGCTGACGTTTGCGCGGATTTCAAGCAAAGCTTCAGCCGCCAGCCGAGGATTCATTTCATGGGCATATGGGATACCGTTGGCGCGCTGGGCGTGCCCGGAACCAACCTGTTTAAAAGCAAATACGATTGGCACGATACGGAGCTTTCCAGCATTGTCGATCGTGCGTATCAAGCGGTTGCGCTTGACGAACACAGAGCGACCTACAACATATCGCTCTGGACCAGCACGGATGGCAAGCCAAAAGCGGGTAACCTCGACGTAGAGCAGCGCTGGTTTATCGGCGCCCACGCCAATGTAGGCGGCGGGTATGGCGCTGATGACACACTGGCCGATATTTCGCTGAAATGGATGTTAGGCAAGGCGGAAAAGGCTGGCCTGAAAGTCGATCAATACGACGTTGGCGAGGATGCCTGGAAGACAGCGCCAAGAGATTCTTTCGCCGAGTTTCTGTGGGGGCTTTACGGCAAATTCAAACGCATTGGCAAGGCAGAAGACGGCCGATTCTACCGAAAATATTCGCAAGGGATGCTGGGAAAACCTGCAGTCAATATTTCAATCGATGACAGTGTCTGGAAGCGCTGGGGCGATACAACGTGTGATTACCGGCCACGCACCTTAACCGATGCTAACCAATCCCCACCGGAGCAATAGGCAGGGCAGGCAACCTCTTTGGTGTGACACCATTCGCCAAGGCCACTAGAGCGCAGTATCATAAGCCGCTAATCAAACCACAGAAGCCATTACTATGTCTTGCCCGCCTTGCCCCCGTTGCCAGTCTGAATTTGTTTACCAGGACCAAAGCCTGTTCATCTGCCCCGAGTGCGCCCATGAATGGAACCCTGCTGAGGCCGTCGCTGAAGACGCGGTCACCGTCAAAGACGCCAACGGCACCCTGCTGGCTGAAGGCGACAAGGTCACGCTGATCAAAGACCTCAAAGTGAAAAGCAGCTCTCTCGTGCTAAAGATTGGCACAAAAGCCGTGATCAAACGGCTCAAAGAAGGCAAGGACCACCAGCTAGACTGCAAAGTCGACGGCGCTGGCGACATGATGGTCACTGCACAGTTTGTGAAGAAGGCCTAAACCCCATACCACCCCCCGCTACCGACTAAAAACTAATCAACCATGGATGGGCTCAATCAAATTTAGCTGCTAGGCTGAAATTACTAGAGCGAAAATCGCCGCAGGGAACAACCTAATGCCAGATGCCCCACGCATTGAACTTCACCCCGTTAACCAACGCGTGCAGGTGCATGTGGATGGCAAACTGCTTGCCGACTCCACCAACGCCATCGAACTCCGCGAAACCGGCTATCCGTCGCGCCACTACTTCCCACGCGAAGACGTGAGGATGAATGTGCTTACCACCTCAGGAACAACGACCCATTGCCCGTTTAAAGGCGACACGGTGTATTTTTCGCTGGGCAACAATAAAGATATTGCCTGGAGTTACGAGCAGCCGAATGAAGGGATGGAGGCGATAGCGGGGAGGGTTGCGTTTGCAGGTGACAGCGTCAAAGTGAAGGTGTTGAGTGAATAAGAGTAGATTGGTTATAAATACAGTATTATTAAAAGGGCAAATGCAGCAGGCGCGCCAATTTTGGCTATACGGACTAATTTAAATTAACATTCCGAAGGATCATAGGCTTGGGAGAATCTGGCAGGCTGCATTTGCCGAATAAAAGTATCTGAACGTTTATTCAATCATAAGATTAGGAAGTCTAATACACTGTTTATTCAGATTAATGGGGTTGTACATGAAGTATCGGCAGACCGAATCTTTAGAAGAGCTTCTGAAGCAAGCCGCTCAGAGGTTGATGGAAAAAGATCGTCGAGTTGAATTGTCTTATCCGAACAGCAGCCTATCACCATGGAATGCAGACGATATTGGTCGTGCCAACGAGCAAATTCTGAGTGCGCTTTCTGGTGCAGCAAATGTTTATGCGATTTTCACAGCACCAAGGAATTCGGAAGTGTTTTCACTCCGATACATTGGCAAGACTAAGAAAAAACTGGCCAGGCAGCGTATCAGGAATCATCTGATCAAGAAGCACGAAAAAACTGGCGCGAAGTTGAAGCAAGTTGAAGAGCATATCAAGATTGGCGGGAAACTAGCGATATCCTGGGTAGGAATTGAGCCTGAGTCACTCAGGAGCTATATCGAAGAAGAGTTGATTCGTAGGTACCCGGCCGCCGACTGGAATCGTGAAAATGCATAACCTGTGCAGTTTGTCGGGCGTGTACCGTCCTCAATGTTCTTGAAAAGCTAAAAGCGATAGACCAAGAGCCGGAGTTGTATGAACTTGTATCAAAACTGAAAGTAACTCGATCTAAAGCTCGTGGCTTAATTTATGACAGGGAGCTTCGTCGTTCTTCTGAGAAAGAACTAGATGAGAAGGTGAAGGCTCTCTTGAAAAGGCCGCTCATCCAGAAAAACGGTGATTTGTATGTTTTAGAAGTTGAAAATCCGTTGGTATCAGATCATCTTAGATCAAAAGTTCAGAAGTTAGGCTACGTTTCTGATGGTTCATTTTCTCCCAATATAGTTAAGCTCGGTCTAGACGCTATTGCAGCTTTGATAGAGTCATATCTTACTGAGCAAGAAAAGAGTGAGGTTAAAGGCGCTCTTGTTGCAGCCGGAGCTCCGGATACTTCGTTCAAAGGAGTGATTAAAGCCACTTTTAAGAAGGTGGCTAGTAAAGTCGCTTCAGATACTGGAGAAGCTCTTATGGAAAGAGCGTCTAATTTCATTTCACCTATAATAGATGCTGGCATTGAATCGGTAGCAGAGAGAGCTGGTGAATTGTTTGAAGAAGCCGGTGAGTAAGGTGGTTAGAAAGTTTAAGTACACAGAAAAATTTCCGCTGCGCTCCAGCCTATCAGGTATTACGGGCGTTGGCTTTTTAATGGAGACTAAATTGAACAAAAAAGAATATATTGTACGCCAATTAGCACGCACCAAGCATAAGAAATATGAGCAGTATGTTGTCACTAGAATTATAAATTTAATTAATGATTTCGATATTAAATTTATAACTCAACAATATGTCTCAAGGCCTGAAGGTAGAGCGTTGACTGATTTGTTTTTTCCTCAGTTGTCTATACACGTTGAGGTTGATGAACCACATCATAAATCTTGTGTTGATGATGATAGTATTAGAGAGGCTGATATAGTTAATGCTACTAGCCATGAAATAATACGTGTCGATGTTGGTAAATCAATTGAAGAGATAAATTCCGATATAGATGCTATTGTTCAGAAGGTTGAAGCTAAGGTATACCAATTAAAAGAAGCGGGTCGCTTTGTTGAATGGGATATTGATGCCGAGTTTAAATCAGAAATCTATATTAAAAAGGGATACATAGATATAGCTGATGATGTTAAATTTAGAAAAATTAAAGATGCTTGTAATTGTTTTGGTTACAGTTACAAAGGTTTTCAAAAAGGTTGGGTAATACATCCAAATGAAGAAAATACAGCTATCTGGTTTCCAAGGTTAAACCCTATAGCGGAGAAAGCACCTAAAGGTGGTGAATGGGATAACCGAATATCACAAAATGAAGAAATAATTACGACTTCACATTTAACAGATTACGATAAAAATGAAAAAATCTTGAATGATATTAAAAATCACAAATATAAACCGCCGAAGCGAGTGGTTTTTGTACGAGTAAAAGGAAATTTAGGAATAATTCTCTATAGGTTTAGGGGGTTATATGAACTGTCGATTGATGAAAGCCTTGCTCGGGGCGTTGAAACATGGATTCGCGTTGCAAACAGGGTGAAAACATATCCTAATAGTTGAATAATGCAGCTAATCAGGCAGATCACTCGAAGGTAAGCGATCCACAAACCCCATCTAGGCAGTCATTGTTCAAACTGGCAAGGTCTCTTTCCACTGCCAGGGCAGCAGCGTGTTGAAGTCATCGTCGTTGAGTGTCGGCAGCGTCTCGAAGACGTACTGTAAGTACGCGTAGGGCGAGAGGCCATTGGCTTTGGCGGTTTCGATCAGGCTGTAGATCGCC
>JAIVHM010000081.1 GCA_020201095.1 Halomonas sp.
CCAGAACCAGAACCAGAACCAGAACCAGAACCAGAACCAGACCCTGAACCAGAACCAGAACCAGAACCAGAACCAGAACCAGAGCCGACACCAATTGAAAAACCGGCGCTGCAGGAGAAGCCGTCTGCAGACAAAGGCGATAAAAAAGGCTGGTTTTCGCGTATCAAGTCGGGCCTGGGGAAAACCCGCTCGAACCTGACCGATGGCATCGCCGATCTGTTTCTGGGCAAAAAGCAGATCGACGACGAGCTGCTTGAAGACCTTGAAACCCAACTGCTGATGGCCGATGTGGGCATTGAAGCGACCAGCGAGATTATCGAGCGCCTGGAAGCGCGGGTTTCCCGCAAAGAGCTTAAAGATCCCGAAGCGCTGTATCGTGGTCTGCAGGAAGAGCTGGCGGCCATGCTTGAGCCCGTTACCGTACCGCTGAGCTTTGATAAAGCCAGCGACGGCCCCTTCGTGATATTGGTCGTCGGGGTCAACGGCGTGGGCAAGACCACCACCATCGGCAAGCTTACCCAGCGCTTTCAGCGTGAAGGCAAGAGCGTCATGCTGGCGGCGGGGGACACCTTCCGTGCCGCCGCCGTGGAGCAACTCAAGGTTTGGGGGGAGCGCAATAGCGTGCCCGTCATTGCTCAGCACACGGGGGCCGATAGCGCCTCGGTGATTTATGACGCCGTGGCGGCGGCCAAGTCGCGCGGTGTGGATGTGCTAATCGCCGATACCGCTGGCCGGCTTCACAATAAGAGCCACCTGATGGAGGAACTGAAAAAAGTCCATCGGGTGATGAAGAAAATCGACGAGACCGCGCCTCACGAAGTGATGCTGGTACTGGATGCGGGCACCGGGCAAAACGCCATTTCCCAGGCCAGTACCTTCAACGAGGCTGTGCCGGTCAGCGGTATTACGCTAACCAAGCTGGATGGTACCGCCAAAGGCGGGATTATTTTCGCCCTGGCGAAGCAGCTCAACACGCCGATCCGCTTTATTGGTGTTGGCGAAGGGCTGGATGACCTGCGCCCCTTCGAGTCGCAAGACTTTGTTAATGCGCTGTTTGATCGCCAGGGAGACGATGCCAACCCATGATCGCTTTTGAGCATGTGGGGAAACGCTACGGAGGGCGCTTTGAGGCGCTGTCGCACCTGAACTTTCGCGTGGCGAGGGGCGAGATGGTGTTTCTCACTGGTCACTCCGGTGCGGGCAAGAGTTCGCTATTGCGTTTGATTATGCGACTCGAGAAGCCCAGCCGCGGGCGGGTAGTGGTGGCGGGGCACGATATTGCCCAGCTGCATGCCAGCCAGGTGCCGTTTTACCGGCGCCAGATCGGTGTAGTCTTCCAGGATCACCAGTTGCTGTTTGACCGCAGCATATACCACAACGTCTCGCTACCCCTGGATATCCAGGGCATCGAGCCCCGCGAGTCGGCCCGCCGCGTGCGGGCTGCTCTGGATAAAGTTGGGCTTCTGCACCGTGAAAAAGCATTGCCTATTGAGCTTTCCGGCGGTGAGCAGCAGCGCGTGGGGATCGCCCGCGCCGTCGTCAACAAGCCGGCCCTGCTACTCGCCGACGAGCCCACGGGCAATCTGGACCCTCAGCTGTCCGCTGACATCATGAGGCTGTTTGAAGACTTCAACCGGATCGGCACGACCGTCATGATTGCCAGCCACGACCTGGCATTGATCGCGGAATTGCAGCATCGGATCATACGCCTGCGCGATGGCCGTCTGGTCGCGGACGAGGGGGCAGCATGAAACGACCTACCGGCCTTAAACCGAAAGGTGCCGCTCCCCGGTCGACCCGTTCACGCGCTGCTCCTCAGCAGGCTCAGCGTCCATCCCCGCGCGGGGCACGTACCCAGCAACCTCGCCGATCCAGCCGTCTCCGCGCCTGGGGGCGGCACCACCGGGCAATGGCGCTCGACAGCCTACAACGGCTGATCCGCTTTCCGCTGGGCAATTTACTGACCATGCTGGCGATTGCCATTGCGCTGGTGCTGCCTGCCGCGCTTTGGTTAACCCTGGACAGCGCCCGGCTGCTGGATGCGGAACTGGACGATAGTGCCACGCTCACCGTTTATCTGGAAACCGGCGTTGAGGAGGGGGAGGCTGAGCGCATCGACCAAGCGGTCCGCGCCGATGACGATGTGCAAAGCACACGATTTGTCAGCGCTGAGCAGGGCATGGCCGATTTTCAGCAGTCGCTGGGGGTCGAGGATGCGCTCTCGGGGCTTGACGATAACCCCTTGCCGGGCAGCATCGTGGTGCGTCCGGGCAGCGTTGACCCTGAGCTTATGCAGGCACTGGCCGAGCGGTTAGGCGACATGACCGGTGTCGACGAAGTGCGCCTAGATCTGGCCTGGGTGGAGCGACTGCGCCACTTGGCAGCGCTAGGGACGCGTGTGGCACTCGCGCTGGGCGTCCTGTTTGGTCTCGGGGTGCTGCTGGTGGTAGGCAATACCATTCGGCTATCTGTGGAAAGCCGGCGGCGTGAAATTGAAGTGGTGATGCTGATTGGCGCGACCCATGCGTTTGTCAGGCGTCCCTTCCTTTACAGCGGTGCCTGGTACGGGTTTGGCGGCGGCGTGCTGGCGCTGGTGCTTCTGTCGTTGGGCAACCACTGGTTATCTTTGCCGGTGGCCGCCTTGGCGGAAAGTTACGGCGCCAGCTTTTCGTTGCCTCGATTGGACTTCACGGGCTCCACAATTTTGCTATCTTGCAGTACACTACTTGGCTGGTTGGGCGCATGGCTTGCCGTGTCCCGCCATCTTGCCAGTATTCGTCCGCGCTGAACGGCCTGTGTTGCTCATCAGGCGACGGCGAAGGAACCTTGCCCACACGGCAAGGTCATAGAGTTACATTAGCCACGTAAAGGTTACAAGGGAGACCACCTGCACATGAGCACCAGTCTTCTACCGGTGGGACAGCTTTCCCCAGGCCACGACCTGGGCGGCTATATTAAAGCGGTCAATGGCATTGCGGTTCTGAGTGCCCAAGAAGAGCGCGAGCTTGCGTTCCGCCTGCATGATGAAGGCGACCTTGAGGCTGCGCGACGTTTGGTACTATCGCATTTGCGCTTTGTCGTGCACATCGCTCGTAGTTATTCGGGGTATGGCCTGCCACAAGCCGATTTGATTCAGGAAGGCAATGTGGGCCTGATGAAAGCCGTCAAGCGCTTTGACCCCAATCAGGGCGTTCGCCTGGTGTCATTTGCGGTGCACTGGATCAAAGCCGAGATTCACGAGTTTGTGCTGCGCAACTGGCGTATTGTCAAAATTGCGACCACCAAGGCGCAACGCAAGCTGTTCTTCAACTTGCGCAGCGCGAAGAAGCGCTTGGCCTGGCTCAATAACGATGAAGTTGATGCCATCGCCAAAGATCTTAATGTCAAACCCGGCGTTGTGCGTGATATGGAAGGGCGGTTGTCGTCCTACGATGCTGGTTTTGATGCCTCACCCAGTGAAGACGAAGACAGTGCCTACCAGGCGCCGGTCAACTTTCTGGATGATATGGCGGCCGATCCGGCAACACAGCTTGAAGACAGCGATTTTGAGGAAGACTCAACGCGCCGTCTGCAGTTGGCACTTGAAGACCTGGACGAACGCTCTCGAGATATTCTTCAGCGCCGTTGGCTTGCCGAAAACAAGGCGACGCTGCACGACTTGGCCGATGTTTATGGCGTCAGCGCCGAACGTATCCGCCAGCTCGAAAAAAATGCCATGAAGAAACTGCGCCAGAAAATGGGCGATGCTATCGCGGCATAATCTGTCAGGTTCGAGCCAATAAAAACGGCGCCCTCAGGGGCGCCGTTTTTTGTTTGCCCGGCGAAGCCGGCAAACCCGGTCACCTGAAAGAAGGTGACGTCACCCCGACTGAGGGGAAGACAATCCGACTGGCAAGGGCGTCACTGGCCAACGGTGGGGTCTAAAGG
>JAIVHM010000244.1 GCA_020201095.1 Halomonas sp.
ATCACCTTTACAAAGGCACTCCAGCGCCATCTCGAAGCTTTTTTTATCGTAGAAATTGGCATGGTGAACATCTGTATCACCTGTCAGTTTTGCCACCCCTTGAACAAAAGGAATCACACTGCTCCGGTTGGCATCCTGGCTATCCAGTTCCCAAGGCGATTCAAGTACCAGAATGGCACGGCTCGCATGACGTGTACTCATCGTTAATGTCCCTGTGTGATGCGAAATAGTTGGGCGTAGAGAGCTGGCATGATTGCTTCCTAGACCCCAGCCAGTAACGACAATAAATACTGTCAGGAGGGTAAACGACAGCTCCGACATTTGGCGTCGCACTATGCGCATAATACTAATTAAGTAAAAAGTATTAATGATAGTGAGACTATCACTATGCTCCTCAGGCAGCTAGCGTCGATGATTAATACTTTTGCATTTGAATACGTTATGACAAAGCGTCTGCAGCGAACTGACCTTATTGGACGCTGCGCTCTTCGATCTCCAACCCAATTGACGGAACCCTGAAAAGCTTGAGGATGGCCAGCAGTCTGACAGCGAGATACATTAAATGCGGCTTAAGTTGTCGCACCCGCCACGTAACCTTTAACCTCCTCACTCAAGGAAGGAAGGCTATGGATACGCTGACATGCTCATCAACCGTTATCGCCCAGCAAGAGCTCGATAAATGGCAAGCCGACCGCACATACTGGGCCAAGTCACTACCCATTATGGAGTTTCTGAGCCAATTTTTAACGCTAACGCCCGTATTGCGACAGCAGATAGACACCGCCAGTACCAATGGCAGGCATCTATTCTTTTGCCCCGATTACAGCGCCAGTCTTACAGATGAGTCGCGTCGCTTTTTACACGCCCATTTAATTTGGCATTGTGTCGCCGGTCACTTAATCGCACCGTTGGTGGCCGACCGCCATCGTTGGCACTTGGCATGCGATCACGAAGTCAACTCTCTGCTGCTGGAACTCGGCTTACCGCTGCCGCCAGAAGCACTTATTTTTCCGGTCTGCGTCGGCCGAAGTGCTCTTGACGTATATCGCTGGCTTGAAAAACATCCTAATACGTCGCTGGAAGTCACCCCTGACATTCATCCTGCAGCGTTATGGTGGAAGTTACCCAATACCGAGCCTGACGAACGCACAACGGCACTTTGGCGTCGGCGAGCTCACCTGGTCGCTAAGGAAAAACATGCTCTGACGGAGAAAGTCGCTAAGTTTTGTGAGGCGCGTTAAAATTTCCTCTTCTATCACTACTGCCAGGGTTGGCGCCTACATGTCCGAAGCTCGCGATACGCTTTTCCGTTACTTGACGCTACTTCAGCTTATTCCCAGGTACCCTGGGCGCATCTCTACCCCAATTCTTAAAGAAAAACTCGCTGAACGCGGCTTTCATATTGACACTCGGTCGCTACAGCGCGACCTGAGCCAAAAACTGTCTACGCAATTCCCTATTAGCTGTGATGACAGTCAAAAACCTTATCGATGGTATTTTGATCGCGATTTTCAGTGTCAGTTACCCGCACTGGACGTTCCCAGTGCGTTAACGCTGGTGCTTGCTGAAGAGTATCTGAAGGGGCTTCTGCCTCCGGTGGTCGTGGGCCAGCTGTCCCCTCACTTTAACGATGCGCGTCGATTGCTTGATGAAATGTCGTCAAATGGGCTCAGCAAGTGGGCTCGCTGTGTGCGTGCCATTCCGAATGGTAAAGCCTTAATTCCGGCTGAGCTGAACGAGGCCACTTGGCAGACAATATCGCAAGCATTGTTGGAGCAAAAAGCGGTTGATGTCACTTATCTGTCACGCACTAAAGAAACGGAAAAGGCGTTAACACTTCATCCCCAGGGTATCGTTAGCCGTCATAGCGTTACCTACCTACTCGCTCAGGTTGATGGGTTTGATGACTTGCGCCAGTTTGCGCTGCACCGTGTCAAACAGGCCGAATTCAGCCAGCATGAATGGCAAGAGAGGTTGGGGTTTGACATCGATCATTATATTCAGAGCGGTGCGTTTGGTTATCGACAAGGTAATGGAGACATCACATTAGAAGCCGAGATAGCACGACCTGTGGCTTGGTTGCTCCAAGAGACTCCCCTCTCGGAAACACAGAAAATTGAAGCGCTGCCTGATAATAGCGAATGGTATCGCCTAACCGCCCAGGTTTCCGATGATCAACAAACCCTTTGGTGGATAATGGGTATGGGGACCAATATCAAAATACTGGCCCCTACACCATGGCGAGACACACTAAAGGCAAACGCTGAGCAAGTACTCGCGCATTATCAAGGCACCTCTGATCAAAATGACACGCCTTAAGCTAACTCCCGAAACCTCAAGATAAGTCAGGAGATAACCATGCTCTGTTTTGCTTATGGCTCAAACATGTCGTCCCAGCGTTTAGCCGCTAGGATCCCCGCGCGTTTTGTGACTACCGCCCGCCTTCCGGCATACCGCCTAGCTTTTCATCAACGTAGTCGTGACGGTTCAGGCAAGTGTGACATTGTACCGGCATCAGAGCAGTCCGCCGTCTACGGGGTTATTTGGGAAGTGGATTCTCATCACAAGCAGACATTGGACAGCTACGAAGGGCTTAACGTGGCCTACGAAGAAACCTGGCTGACGGTGACAGACCTGGAAGGTCATGGCGAGGTTGAAGTGCAAGCCTATGTCGGCAAAAAAGCCGCCATGGGAATGCGCCCTTACACTTGGTATGTACATCATGTTTTATCCGGCGCCAGAGAGCACAATTTACCAGCCGCTTACATTCGGGCTTTGGAGAATATCGATGCCAAAAACGATCCTGACACCAAACGACATGAGTTAGAAATGGTGGTACATCATCAAAATGGCTATTTGGTGCGCGAACTATGACAGAAGCTGAGAAGCGTTTAATCGCATTTTCTCGTAGAGAAGGGCCCGACCATAAGGGTCGACAAATCGAGGACATTTGGTCGTTATCCTCTTTCTGGTTAGAGCACACCCACGACTATATTCAATGGCTTTTTCCGATACCAGAAGCGGGTCGTTTTAACGCTTTCGCGCCTTTACTCACACCACCGGTGCAAGCGGCTTTTGAGGAAGATGGGGTATTACGTCAAAATCAACAGCAATCCTTTGACGTCATGCTGGATTTTTTGGGGCTTGACCGCTCCGAAAATATCATCAGCGAACAGCCTACATTATCTATTAAGACCCATATCTGGTTAAAAGCTGGTGGTCATAACCATCTACGAATTACGCGCATGATACGTTCAC
This sequence comes from Halomonas sp., assembly GCA_020201095.1. GTDB lineage: Bacteria > Pseudomonadota > Gammaproteobacteria > Pseudomonadales > Halomonadaceae > Vreelandella. Next base: position 3,259 of record JAIVHM010000244.1, read on the forward strand.
TTGCGTTATGCCACCAACCCGATATTGCCCACAATTTTCAGCAGGCGGTGATAGACATTGGCACTCAGCACGGCGTTGTTTCTGAAACGTCTATAAGGTATTGGCAGACGGCTCTGAGGTGAGAGGTTGAAAGGCTGATTTATCCAACTGCTCCAAGTAGTCGCGACGGCAGCTGGGTAACTTCGGGAAAGGGCAGCTATTGAGCCACTAACAAAAGCAATTTGGCAGAAGCTCAGGCACGAGAACCTCGGCCACGTAGCGCAGCATAGTCAGCTGATCGTCATAAAGGCTCATGGCAAGCGCCCTTATTCAGCAAGGTGTCGATAGAGCTGATCAATTGCCAGCTTACTTTCGCGCATATGGCCCAATCGAATTGAATCGTTGTAGCACAAAGAAGTTCGGTCATTTATACAGCTTTATCCTACGCGAGATAATTTTATACCCGAAAAGATAAAGAGGCGTAATTACTCAGCTGTTTGTCAGGCAGGGCCAACCGCTGAGGGGTATTCTGTGAGCAGAGTGTTACCCAGGCGCTTGGTATGATGGGTATGAATTCCTCTTAGACGTGCCCCAGGCGTTATTCGGGTGACGTTCCTTGCTCTACTCAAACGGCTTGATACAGTCAGCTTAGGCGATTACGCCCACGAGCAATGAGGTCTCTGAA
>JAIVHM010000162.1 GCA_020201095.1 Halomonas sp.
GAAAGCTATGGCCTTGAGCGACTCTATGAACTGTGCGAAACCGTGCGCGAGCTCTTGGCGCCTTACAACATTGGCCGCGTCATTGCCCGCCCGTTTGTCGGCGACGACAGCGCAAGCTTTGCGCGCACTGGCAACCGCCGCGACTACAGCGTAGAGCCGCCCTCACCCACGGTGCTGCAAAAACTCGCCGACGCCGGGGGTGAAGTGGTCTCGATTGGCAAGATTGCCGATATCTACGCCCACTGCGGCATTACCCACAAGGTCAAGGCCAGCGGTCACGACGCGCTGATGGACGCGACGCTTGGCGAGGTAGCGCGCACCGCCAAAGAAACCAGCGACCGCCCGACCATGATCATGACCAACTTCGTCGATTTTGACTCGGTCTACGGTCACCGCCGTGACGTGCCCGGCTATGCGGCCGCACTCGAGCACTTTGATGCCCGCTTGCCCGAACTTTTTGCCGCCCTCAACGATGACGACCTGCTGCTGCTCACCGCCGACCACGGCTGTGACCCCAGCTGGCAAGGCACCGAGCACACCCGTGAATACGTCCCGGTAATGGTACGTGGCGCTGGCTTTACCCCTGGCCCAATGGGCGAACGCGGTACCTTTGCCGATATCGGCCAGACGCTCGCCGACTACTTTGCCCTCGAGGCCATGGCCGACGGCGACAGTTTTTTATCCAGCGCCGCTTAAAGGAGAAACCTACAATGGCAACCCCACATATTAATGCTGAGAAAGGCGATTTTGCCGATACGGTGCTGATGCCCGGCGACCCGCTGCGTGCCAAGTTCATCGCCGAGACCTATCTGGACGATGTTCGTCTGGTCAACGACGTGCGCAGCATGCTCGGCTATACCGGCACCTACAAGGGCCGCAAGATTTCCGTCATGGGCCACGGCATGGGCATCCCCTCGGTCTCGATCTACGCCAAAGAGCTGATCACCGACTACGGCGTTAAATCCGTGATTCGCGTCGGCTCCTGCGGCGCCGTACGCGACGACGTCAACGTTCGCGATGTGGTCATTGGCATGGGCGCGTGCACCGACTCCAAAGTTAACCGCATGCGCTTCAACGACCACGACTTTGCTGCGATCGCCGACTTCGACCTGACTCAGCACGCGGTCGCCGCCGCCAACGCGCAAAACGTGCCGGTGAAAGTCGGCAATATCTTCTCGGCAGACCTTTTCTACAACCCGCAAACCGAGATGGCCGAGCTGCTCAAGCGCTACGGGATTGTCGGCGTCGAGATGGAAGCCGCAGGCCTTTACGGCGTGGCGGCGGAATTTGGCGCACGGGCGCTGACCATCTGCACAGTATCCGACCATATTCTGAAAGGCGACTCGCTCTCCAGCGCTGACCGTCAAACCACCTTCAACGACATGATGACGATTGCGCTCGACACGGTATTACGCGACGACGCAGCGCGCGCCTGACGACCAACCCCAAGGATATCGCCATGAGCCAAGTCGATTCGGCACTGGTTGAGACACTACTAACGGCGCTCGGCAATGCCTATGCGCCCTACTCCAACCACCCGGTGGCCGCCGTGATGGAGTGCCCGGACGGCCAGCAGTTCGCCGGCTGCAATGTCGAAGTGGCGCACTACAAAGGGCTTTGTGCCGAAGCCTCGGCAATTTCCGCCATGGCCACGGCCGGGCAGCGCGAACTTGCCAAGGTGTATGTCATGGGGCCAGGTGAGCACCTGTGCACGCCCTGCGGCGACTGCCGCCAGCGCATCCGCGAGTTTGCCACGCCTGACACGCAGATCATGGTGCTCTCCCGCCAGGGCGAGGTGTTAAAAAGCTACACCATGGACACCCTGCTGCCCGACGCTTTCGGCCCTGAGCAACTGCCGCCGCGTTAATTCCCACTGTTTAGCTTTAATAACCAGCTCCTTGTGGGCTGGTTTTGTGCGTGCTTAGCTCGTACTCTTAAGCAAACCTGCTTGTACAGGACAAAGTGTGCCGAAAAGAGCGCATCACACCATTGGAGAACGCCATGGCTGGACTACTGCCCAACGTCGACCCCGACGGCTTACTGGAATATTCGGTGGTCTACACCGACCGCTCGCTGAACCATATGTCGCAACAGTTTCAAGGCGTGATGCGCGATATTTCCGCCACGCTTAAAGAGGTATATAACGCTCACGCTGCAGTGATCGTGCCGGGTAGCGGTACCTTCGGTATGGAAGCGGTTGCGCGCCAGTTTGCCGTGGATCAGAAAACCCTGGTGATTCGCAACGGCTGGTTCAGCTACCGCTGGACGCAGATTATCGAGATGGGTCGGCTGACCGACCAGCACACCGTGCTGAAAGCGCGCCGCGAAGACCAAAGCGACCCGCAGTCGCCCTTTGCGCCGGTGCCCGCCAACGAGGTGGCCGAACGTATTCGTGCTGAAAAGCCTGCGGTCGTTTTTGCCCCTCAGGTGGAAACGTCTGCCGGGATGCTACTACCAGACGACTATATTCGCACCGTCGCCCAGGCCACCCGCGAAGTTGGCGGGCTGTTTGTGCTCGATGCGATTGCCGCGGGTACGCTGTGGGTCGATATGCAGGCGCTCGGCGTGGATGTGGTAGTCAGCGCGCCGCAGAAGGGATGGAGTGGTTCGCCCTGCTGCGCCATGGTGATGCTCTCGGACCGTGCAACCCAGCGTCTATCCGAGACTCAGAGCAACAGCTTTGCCTGCGACCTGGGCAAGTGGCACAGCATTATGCAGGCCTACGAAAACGGCGGGCACGCCTACCACGCCACCATGCCCACCGATGCCTTGCGCAAGCTGCGCGACATCATGCAGGAAACCCGCGACTACGGCTTTGGCAAGGTCAAGGAGGAACAGCAGGCGATCGGCCGAGAGGTTCGCGCCATGCTCAAGCGCCATGGCTTTACAAGCGTCGCGGCGGATGGCTTTGACGCCCCCGGCGTGGTGGTGTGCTACACCGATGACAGCGGTCTGGTCGGCAAGCTTGCCAAAGCTGGCGTCCAAGTGGCGGGCGGGGTGCCACTAATGTGCGATGAGGGCGACAACTTTCAGACGTTCCGCATTGGCCTGTTTGGTCTCGATAAGCTGCACCACACCCAGCGCAGCGTGGAAAACCTTGAGCAAGCCATTAAGTCAGTGAGCTAACTCACTGGGCTAAATCAGTTAATCAACGCCAGAAGCCCACTACTCAATAGCGGGCTTTTTTATTCGCCATCTGCCACGGGCTGCCCTTACATATAGCCCACGCCGCGGGGCATCATGCCCAGGTTGTTTTCAACCTGCGTTACCCCTGGAACATTCTCTGCTGCTACCGTCACGGCCTTTTTCTGTTCAAGGGAGTCAACCAGCCCCCAGACTTCCACGACGCCGCCATCGACTATCAGACTGATATTTTCGACGCGCACGTCGGTATGGTTCTCAACGTCGTTGAGGATGGCTTCGCGAATTTGCCGATCGTCTGTGGGCGATTGCGTCGGCCCCACGGCGGCATTTGCTATACCTTGCAGTAAATTAGCGCGACTGACGATCCCTACCAATTTGCCATCGCGCAGAACAGGCACGCGTTTGATGTGGTGCTTTTCCAGCAGGCGAGCAATGCTGTGTATTGGCGTGTTTTCCTCGACACTCAGTGGGTTGGGCGTCATGACATCCTGAGCTTTACGACCATGGGATTTCACATAGTTGCTCGAACTTTTTCCGGCACTCAAAAGCGATAACCAACCTGACTGAGGGTGGCCTTCATCATCTTTTAACCGGCGCATCAAGTCGCCTTCGCTGACGATCCCGACCACCCGATGCTCGCCATCAACCACAGGGACGGCACTGATACGGTGGCTCAGCAGCAATTGTGCAATATCGCGCACATCGGTGTCGGGCGCCACACTCACCACTTTGGGCGTCATTATATCGATAGCTTGCATGGTGCTCCTCCTAGCGACGGGCCCTTGCGACGTTATCGTCGTAGTTTGCAAAGCCCTCTATCTCAGACTAGTCCGCTGCTCTCCAGTTGCCCATGCTTACGCCATTTAGTTGGCGCCTTTTTGATATAGCGCAGTTTATTCGCTGGCCTTTGCAGTGCCGCCTTCCCCAACTTTTTCCACGTCGACAATCCCTGATCGACTGACCGCTACCTTCCAGCGGGCGAGGTAGGGCTGATCTTCGCTACCCGTCTCTCGAATGACCAGATTAAATTGGTGACGACGCTCGACGCTTTCACGCACGGCCTGGTCTTCTTTAAGCCGATAAATGTCGTGCTTGCCCTTGCTCATCAGCCGCGTCAGCGCGGAAATATCCAGCGTTAAACTTTCCTGGGTATGTTCGTAACCACTCAGGAAGCGGGTCGGCGACGCAGTTGCTGAATCTCAGTATCGAGGGATGAATAGCGCTTAAAGTCGAACCATTCGAGCTGATGCCCTACCGGCACATTACGGTTGGGGTCGATATACTGTCGCCGCCACTTAGGCCGCCCACGGCGTAGCCAGCGCCATAGCGTATTACGTAAGTCATCTTTGAACACTTCCCGCATGGCATAAAGCACGGCCATTGAAATCACGAACAGCGCGGTAATATCGCCAAGGGTATCGCGCAGGCGTAGTACGCCAAACGAAACAAAGGCCATGACCACAGCAGTCGCCAAGGCCTTAACGGCTTTTTGCTCGCCCCCACCCAGCTCTTGGGGCTGCTGCTTGAGGGTGATGGGGTATTCGATCAGGCGCCGCAACAAGCGCATCTTATTGGACATGCGGGTGGGGTCAGCCATTACCCGTTCGGCGTTGTATTGCTGTTCACGCCGGTATTCTTCCTCGCGTTTACAAATCGCCACCAAGCGATGACGGATAGGGGTAAACTCGCCGCCCCTTGGCATGTGCGCAACTAGTGCCAGTAGCTGCTGTTCGGTAAACCAAGAGAGATAATTATCGATATTGGTGAAATACTTGCTCAGCCGTTCATCTTGGGGCGGATGGCGGCGCAGACGCTTCAGAATGCCCTCGCTCAAATCACTGGTTTCCTGCAGCCGGTCGCGCAGACGCTGGACGCTTTCCTGGTCGACCTGATGCTTATCTTCGCTACGGCGTATCTTCCGCGCACTTGCCAACATCGACTGCGTGGTACGTTCCATGGCGCCAACATATTGATAAGCGTAAAGACTAAGGCTCAGCCGATACGAGTCACTATCCATTTGATGACGGCTTGCCAGGCGGCTATGTACCAGAGGCAGATGATATTCGTCGCTGTAGTAGGTACGCGATACCTGTATCGCCGCGTGGTAAAACGCCTCCTCTGAAATCAATTGGGTCGAAAGACCCAGTTCACCCGGCACAAACAGATAAATATCCAAATTGTGGGAGGTTTCTTCTTTCAAACGCCGCGAAATTCGCAGTTGAAAGCTATTTTTGCGTTCTACATTGATCAACTAATCCATCTCCTACTTCCCTGGATGCGGCAATGCGATAACATGGCATTATCTTGAACCGGTGAACGCTTGCCTTAAGGCACGCCTGACACCACTATTGCTCGCTTTTTTTTCGCTTTGGGAGCCAGGGAATGTCCATGGCCCGTTTTTCACCCTTTGAGCTGGTGCTGTTAAACAGCCGCAGCCAAGTAGATACGGCAACGCTATTGTTGCTGGCCTGGGTGCTTGTGCACCGCCAGCACGTGTCGGAAGGCCAGCGACGCCGTCGCCTGGCCCAGGTCACAGCGCAGTTTCGTCATGGGCATGAATTGAGCCCGGTCATGAGCATTGCCTACAGCCAGGATCTTCAGGCGATTCAACTGGCCGCCGAAATTCTGCGTAAAGAGTGCTCCCAGGAACGTAGTTTAAGTGTATTGCACCAAGCGATCACCGTGGCAACCGATGACGGCGATCTGTCGTTAGCCAACCATTATATCCTGCGTTTTCTGGCTGATTTGCTCAATGTGACGCCCACGACCCTGAGCACCCTGTTTTATGAATTGACCGGTAGGCCGCTCGCGTCCCCCGAGGACCCCAGCCGTGATGCCTACTGGCAGCAGCACAACCCTGGTTATTTTAGCCAAAAAGCACGCGAGGCCGCCGCCGAGCAGCAGGCTCGCGATGAAGCAGCGCAGCAGGCCCATCAAAAAAACCAGCAACGCGAACAGAAAAAACAGCGTAAACAACAGGAAAAGCAGCGCCAACAGGAAGAGGCCCAGGCGCGTCAGGAACGTGAGCGCCAGCAGCGCGATGAACAGAATCGCGAACGGGCGCAGCAAGACCGGTCTCGATACGAACGCGCCCAGGGGGAACGCCGCCAGTGGCAGCGCACCTCTCCGCCCCCGGATCGCTCCACCCGGGCCCTGGCCGTACTCGGGCTGCCACCGGGAGCCAGCCGAAGCGATATACGCCTCGCTTATCGGCGCATGGCGCAGCTTCACCACCCGGACCGTTTTTTCACCGAAAGCGAGCACCAGGTAGCGCTTGCATCCGCGCGTTTTCAGCGCATCAAAAACGCGTATGATTACTTGATGCAAACCTACTAAAAAAACGCAGCGACCGACGGAATAACAACACCATTATGCGCGATTTGTATCAACGCCTATCGCTTTCACCCGAGGCCAGCGAGCACGACATCCAGAATGCCGTGCTGCGCTGTCCCAACAGTGCCCTACGCCAGGACGCAGAGAGTGTTCTCACGGTCAACGAGCACCGTGCGGCCTACGATACGCTACACCACACGCTCAACGATATTGGCTGTCTGCGTGCGCGGCTTGGCTTGACCCATGGGGCCCACTGGCAAGGCGATGTGGCCAACGATTTTTCGCTACCGCCCGATCATGCCATTTCTCGCCACGATGAACTGGTCGACCGCGTCAGCAGCGCGGTCTCTCTGTACAATCGCTGGCAACGCTGGCGTGGCCCATGGCTACTCGTCGCCATGTTCGCGACCGGGGCCGGTATCGGCATCGTAATGGGATTTGCCCTCTGCATGGGGCTTGCCGCCGGGTAGACGGCCGTCTTTATCGCTCTCCTTACGCTCCCGTTGGTCTTTCTTGATTTCAGCTTTGGTGGGCATTGGTGCCGGTTTGGGCGGAGTTGGTTTTTCTTTTCCCTCTGAGGCTTCCTCAGTATCGCTAGCTTCTTTGTTGGACTGACGCTTGTTCGCTGACTCACCGTCACCCTGGAGGTTCATATCCACGCTGCCGTCCGGCTGCATAGAGCTGCCTGCCAGACCCTCCATGCTGACGCTCAAACGTGGCACGCCCAGATCAACACCATCGGTTTCCATGCGCTGTTTGAGCATCAGGTTAAAGGCGCGAGCCACGTCCCACTGCATTTCAGGTGCCGTGCGGAATCGCATACGTAAAATAGCGCCGCCATCGTCAAAACTGTCGATCCCCTGCATCTCCAGCGGAGACCAGATGTAGTGCCGCATCATCGGGTCTTTGCGCAGCTCCTGGGCGGTTTCCTGCATCAGGTGGATGGCATCGTCAATTTTCATGTCATGGGGAATGCGGATACGCATCAACGCAATACCAAACTGGCGGGACATGTTGTGGATCGATTCGATGCGGCTGAACGTGATGATATGCACGATGCCATCGAGGTCGCGTAGCCTAACCGTACGCAGGGTCAGGCCTTCTACCGTTCCCATATGGCCGTTGATTTCGACGAAATCGTCCACTGCAAGGGAGTCTTCGATCAGGATAAAAATACCTGTTATCAGATCCTGCACCAGTGTTTGCGCCCCAAAACCAATCGCCAGGCCAATCACACCGGCACCCGCCAGCAGTGGCGTCACGTTAACACCCAGATTGGCAAGTCCAGCAATAATCGCAATGATCAGAATCGTAATGAAAATGACATTGCGGATCATCGGCGTGATGGTTTGCGCGCGCGCCTGATTGACCCGTTTACCCCGGGAGCGCGTCGATGAAACAAGCGCCCGCTGAATGGCCGTATCAGCAAAAATCCATACCAGCCACGCGAGCAACACCGTTCCACCCAAGCTCACCAGGGCCGGGCCGAGCTGTGCTCCCGCCAGTCCGCGCTGGCCCAAACCAAACATCGAGCTACCCCAAACCTGCATCGACAGTTCAGCAAACACGACCCAGGCACAGATATGCGCCAGCACGAAGCCAAAGCGCTCCAGGCGTTTTCGATACTGACTTTGCCGACGGCGATGACGGCGCTTTCCTAAGCGCTCAGCTTGACGACGCAACAGACCGGTCACGACTAACGTCAGTACCAGCAGGCTCGCAGAAATGATAGACCGGGCAAGCGCTGTACCCACGTCGCCCACCGTAATGAAGATCGCCAGCAACGAGCCGCCTACCATCAGCAGCGCAGGGATGTGCCACAGCCCACCGAGTGCGCGAACCATCTCCACGGCGGTGTTGGCATCCCGGCGTTGCTTGTAGGGGCGGTTACAGATCAGGTGACGTACTGGACGCTTGAATTTGATCACAAAGCGCGCCGAAATCAGCGCCGCCAACATATTGGCCAGTACGGAAACCAGGCTAGAAAGCTCGTTGCCCAGCATTTCAACAATGCGGCTCGAATTAACCGCATCGCCCAGCGCGATCAGTGCGCCAATGACAAACAAGCCACGCAGAGCACGCTGATGCAGCAGTTGTACGGCCATAAACCGATGCCCACGGCTGAAGAACGCCACGACGGTTTCAAACACCACCGACAGCAGCCGTCCACACACGCAGATATAAGCTACGACTAATACCATGGTCCTGCCCGGGCTATAAGGCATCAGTTGGCCGATCCCTAGCGTAATCGCAAATGCCAGTATCCAAGGAAGGATGCGCCGAAAAAAGTGCACGACCATCAGCCAGCCTTTAGGGTCGCGGGGCAAATCAAGCGGCCACTCGCGACGCCTGGCGAGCACCCGTCCCGCCCCTATCATGGCCACCAGCAGCACGACCCAGACCACCGCAAGTACTGCGCCTTCGGCCACTGCACGAATCGTTTCGCCCCGACTAGCGCCACTGACCACGGTTTGCATCTCACCGACGCCGCTAACCAGTTGACGCTGCCACTCTTCTATTGGAGAACCACCTGCCTGGGCCTGCTCACCGATGTCGGTGAGCGTATCAGCCAGGGCACCCAGCACCCCTTGGCGAACAACCCCTTCATCGTCACTGGCTTCTTCAGCGGTGGTTTGCAGCTCACGCAGCGAGTCAAGTAGTTCGCCGCGCCGTTCTTCGTCTTCGAGCAATGAAATCACGTCATTCAGCGACCCCTGAAAATCTTCGCTGCTAACATCGTTCTGCTCTTCAGATTCACCCCCACCGAGGCTTGAAAGCGAAATCGCTTGAGCCTGGGCATGGGAGGACGCGACGCCCATCAGTACAATAAAAATAAAACTAAGAACGCTGTTGATTAGCCAGTGCGGTCGCACAAGTGACTCCTGAACCAAGGCATAAAAGGCAATGCTGCATTATTATCCCCGCAAAGGGATCGCTGAGCGAATATTCTCAGCCCGCGTGCGTGACTATGATAGGCTGAACGCTTAAATCGTTCACCTCACAGGATGCCGAGATGACGTTAGAAGCACCACCTAACGGATGGAACTCAAAGGGCGAAACGCGCCAGATCGGTGTCGAAATAGAGTTCGCCGGTTTACCTCCCCGCGACACAGCTCTGATTGTGTGCGAGCTGTTTGGTGGTGAGCTTAACGTGGTGAGCCCCCATCGGCTACTGGTTGAAGGCACCCGCTGGGGCGAATTTGGCATTGAACTGGATACCCAGTACGCTCACCCCGATAAAGCGTTCCTTGAGGAGCATCACGAAAATGACGGCGAATGGGCGCGTCAGCAACACCAACATCGCCTGGAATTCCACCGCAAGACCCGCGAGCTGATTGGCGACATGGTGACCGGCCTGGTGCCCACTGAGATCGTTTGTCCGCCGGTACCCTGGAACGAGCTCACAGAGCTCGACACGCTGTTTGAGGCATTACGCAAGCATGGGGCAAAAGGCACGGATGCCAGCTTACTCTACGGTTTTGGGCTGCACCTAAATCCCGAAATTGAGCGTGAAGATGTGGATTACCTACTGGCGATGCTGCGCGCCTACCTGCTACTGGCAAGCTGGCTGCGCAGCGAAATCAAGGTAGATATCACCCGTGAAGTGCTACCCCACGCCAACCCCTTTCCCAAAGAGTATGCGCTCAAGGTATTAAACCGCCAGTACACGCCGGATATCGACACGCTGATTGATGACTACCTGCACTACAATCCCACCCGCAACCGGGAACTGGATTTGCTGCCACTGTTTGCATACCTTCGCCCTGACCACCCACATAAGCTGCTGCACAGCGAGCTGACCAAACCACGGCCAACGTTTCATTACCGACTGCCCAATGCCCAGCTTTCCGAACCTCAATGGGGAGCCGTTACAGAGTGGAATCGTTGGGTCGCCGTGGAACGTTTGGCGGCCTCTGGGGAAACCTTGGCCGCGCGCTGTGACGACTATATTGCCCAGCATAACCAGCCATTGATCACTCGCCTGGCAAACCGCGCCAAGCGCTGGTGGAGTCAGCGTGCTTCAACAAAGCGCTGATAGCGTCATCTTTGAGATATCGACGATTCATTCACATTGACTGAGAGTGCCGTTGCATGGCCCGCCCGTTAATTGGCATTACCACTTCTGACGCAAAAAGCCAGCTTGCCTGGTGTTTCGACTGGTTTGCGGTCTGGCGTCACGGTGGCCGACCGCTGCGTTTATCGCCTTCAAGACCCATGCCCGATGATCTGGATGGGCTCATCATCGGCGGTGGCGATGATATTGAAGCCTCCCTTTATGGTGGTGAGGTGCAACTGGATGTGCGTTTAGACCCTGCCCGAGACGAACTGGAACTTAAGCTGCTGGAGCATTTTATCCCGCGGGGTACCCCCGTACTGGGTATTTGCCGGGGAGCCCAACTGATTAACATCCACCTGGGCGGCACCCTGGATCCAGATATTTACACCACCCATGAGGGATTGAAGCGCCGACGCACGGTACTGCCACGCAAAACTGTCGATATCGTGGGAGCCAGCCAGTTACACCGCTTGCTCGGGGTGACCTGGTGCCGCGTTAACAGTCTGCACCATCAAGCCGTTAACCGCGCCGGCAAGGGGATCGATATTGTCGCCCGCGATCGCGACGGTTTGGTTCAGGGTATTGAGTCCCGGGACCACGATTTCTTACTTGGCGTGCAATGGCATCCTGAATGGCTCATTTTCAACCGCCCCCAACAGCGTTTAATTCGCGCGCTGGTGGCGGCGGCAGAGCGTCGTCAGGCCGATATCAGGCGTTAAGGGCAGCGAGCGCGGCGTCGTAATCCGGCTGGTCTTTCAATTCACTCACCAGCTCGCTGTGCAGTACGCGGTTGTCTGCGTCGAGTACAACAACGGCGCGCGCACATAGTCCTTCCATCGCGCTATTGCACAGTGCCACGCCCCAGGCTTCCTGAAACTCGCGATGACGGAAAGTGGACAGCGTTTCGACATCGTCCAACCCTTCTGCGCCGCAAAACCGCTTGGCAGCGAAGGGTAAGTCGGCCGACACCACCAACACGACGGTGTTTTCAAGCTTGGAGGCCAGCTCGTTAAACTGCCGGGTCGACATCGCGCAGGTCGGTGTATCGACACTGGGGATAATATTGAGCACTTTGCGCTTGCCTTGATACGTATCAAGGGTGACATCCTTAAGCTCACTATTGGTGAGCGTCATGGCAGGCGCGACTTGCCCTGGGGCTGGCAAAAGACCGGCGACATCCATCGGCTCACCGGCACGGGTAATCTGTTGCATATCAGGCTCCTGAAAGTAGTATGGAGGACACATACTGCCTCCTAAACGGCACTTATCCTAGCACGCCGCGCCAAGACGAGAGCCATCATGCCTTCTTTAGTGATTATTAAAACCGGTGATGCCTTCCCCGAAGTGGTCGAACAACATGGTGATTTCGAGCAGCTTTTTATCCAGCAGCTGCATGAAGCGCTGCCTGCCGACATGACGCTAAGTGTATGGGATGCACAGAAAAAAACGCCCACGGTAGCGCCCACATCTGTTGCTGGGGTGATCATTACCGGTTCGCACAGTATGGTGAGTGAAGCGCCGCCATGGAGTGAAGCGCTAAAACCTTGGCTCAAGCAGGCGCTGGCAGACGACGTGGCGATGCTGGGTGTGTGTTACGGGCACCAACTCATGGCAGCGGCCTTTGAGGGCGTCAGCGACTTCCCCCCCGCCGGTCGGGAATCGGGTACTCATCAGGTACGGCTCACTCAGGCCGGTCAGCAGGACCCCCTCTTCAACCAACTGCCCGTATCTTTCCCTGCGCATCTCACCCATGCGCAATCGGTGATGCAACTACCACCCAATGCCACGGTGCTCGCGCATAACAGCCACGACGCCAACCAGGCACTGCGCTATGGTCCACGCCAATGGAGCGTGCAGTTCCATCCTGAATTCACTGTGCCGGTGATGCGGGCCTATCTTGAGCGTCAACGGGCAGCACTGCGCGACCAGGGCGAAGACCCGGACGCCCTGATCAGTGACGGTTATGCCGCCTATGCCCGCTATGCCGAGGCCCAACACAACATCACCCACGCCCAATGCTGGGTGCATAGCCGCCGATGCTTTATCGACGCCCAGAAAGACCATCCAGAAAAGGTCGCCGAGGCGCTGCAACAGATCGCCAAGCTGTACCAGAACGAAGAGGCCATCAAAACCCAGGGACTGACTGGCGAGAAGAAACGCCAGTACCGGCTGGAGCACTCAAAAC
>JAIVHM010000082.1 GCA_020201095.1 Halomonas sp.
TGAACTATGCGTTTACGCTAACGCCTGCTATCGAAAGCGCCGTGCGCACTGTGGGGGAGCTTGCCTGCGAGATGGTGGAAGAGGCGCAGGCGCATGAAGCCGTCTTATAAATTGAGGGTGCTGCCCCGTACCGGTGTCAAACGGCCATGGTCGATAATCGGGCCGGTTGGTTGGCCCCCTGGAGCGCCTCCTTGGGGCTCCACACTGACGGCTAAATCGGCAGTGAATAATTGCGCGCGCAGCTCATCGCTGGGCTCCAGGCGATGGCTACCTTGGTCAGGTAATAGGCCAAGCGAGACGGGCGTACCATCGGCAATCAACCAGAGCTCACCGGTCTGTTCGCTGTCGACCTGGGTCGGTTGAACTGCTTGCACGATCAACTCTCCCTCTTGGGTTGCGCTAATGATCCAGCCTGGCGTGCGCGATTCGTCCTGAACCACGAAGACAGCTTTTCCGTCCGGCAGCCTGGATAGTTCAGCCTGTTGCCAAAGAAGGCCCAACGCTATCGCGATGACTCCAAAACTGGCCGCCATGGTCTGCCATGCGCCTAAACGTTTCCACCAGGGGAGGGGCACTGCCCCGGTTGCCTGGGTAATGCGCTGCCAGACTTCCTTGGGCGGTGTCTTGGGGTCCAGTCGTTCATTGAATAAGTGCAGATATTCTCGCCAATCCTCCACGTCGTTACGCAGATCATGGCTGACCGCCAACAGCGCTTCAAAGCGTGCTTTCTGATCGCTATCCAATACGCCCAGCACGTACTCACCAGCCGCAAGGTGGCGATCGTCAGGGTCGCTTAAATCCCATTGGTTAGACATGTTTTTAACCTCTCGAGTCCACGGCGGATCCAGCTTTTAACGCTGCCCAGCGGTTGGGACAGAGAGTTAGCAAGCTCGCTGTGCGTCATGCCCTGAAAATAGGCCATTTCCATTAATTGGCGCTGATGACGACTGAGTGTATCAAGGCAGTCGTTCAGTTTATCGTTTTGCTGATGACTGATGCTGTCATCTTCAGGGTCGTCGGTACCTAGTAGCGCTGCTAGCAAGGGTTCATCGGTGGTGGTGTCCTGGGGCTTCTGGCGGCGCAGCCAGTCGATGCCAATATTGCGAGCGAGTGTGGAAAGCCAGGTCATCGGCTTGGCTCGCGTGGCGTCGTATTGATCGGCGGCATGCCAGATTCGGATGAAAACATGTTGAAGGCAATCCTGTGCAGCACTTTCATCTCTTACTATACGCAGCAGTTGAGCATATAGATGCGCACTTGAGACACGATAGAGACGCTCGAATGCGTTACGGTCGCCCTGGGCGCAGCCGTTGAGTTGCTCAATAAGATACTGTTGGCGTTGCTTGGCATCTAGCATTCAGGCATCTCTGCGCAGTAAACCGAAATGCCAGTCTTGGGCAGTCAGCCGTTGAAGGCAATAGGCGAGGGCTCAGCGGTAAATAAAAAAATGTTGAGATGTTTGCATCCACTGACGCCTTGGGGCCGTAAGTATTTGTGAGCTTGCATTGCTGAGCTCTTTTAATGACAACCAGGAGATGCCCCAATGAAACTCAAACTACTGACCGCTGGCGTTTGTGCCGCTGCCTTATTTACTGGCGTTGCCGTTGCCGATCATGGTCCTACTTCGGTAGGTGGCGCCAACATGCTTCCTGAGCGGAATATCATCGAAAATGCCGTTAATTCAGGTGACCATGAAACCCTGGTGGCTGCTGTACAGGCGGCTGAATTGGTTGAAGTATTACAAGGCGAAGGCCCCTTTACGGTATTCGCACCGACGGATGATGCCTTCGCGAAACTTCCTGAGGGTACCTTTGATACCTTGCTGCAACCAGAGAATCAGGAACAACTTCAAACGGTTCTTACCTACCACGTCGTACCTGGCAATATGAATCGGGATGCATTGTGGGAAGAAGTCATGGATAACGATGGCACCGTGGCGTTCAAAACCGTCCAGGGTGAATACCTCACCGTCTCACGCAATGGTAATAACCTGATGGTCATGGATGGTCAGGGCAATAGCGCCAACATGACGGTCGTTGATGTGGCTCAGTCGAACGGCGTGATACACGTGATCGACAGCGTGTTGATGCCCTAAAGGTACAACTCGTAACGCGTAATGACCGTTATTCGTTTGAGGTTACGTTTACCCACCGCCTGGCTCGCTAGGCGGTGGTTTTTTGCCGACCGGATGGCCGCAAAAATCCCTCTCGGGCGCGAGCTAGCTGTTCGCGAATGACGCATCCATCCGAGTGATCGTTAATCAGCCCCATCGCCTGCATGAAAGCAAAAGCGGTGGTGGGGCCGAAAAATTTCCAGCCGCGCTTTTTTAATTCCTTGGCAAGGGCGATGGATTCAGGCGAGGTGGTCTGGGTTTGTGGCGCCGCTGACTCGGTCGGCTCATAGCGCCAGAAGAACGCGGCCAATGAGCCTTCCTGCTCGACCATTTCCTTTGCACGTAGGGCGTTGTTGATGGTCGCTTCGATTTTTCCACGGTGGCGAATAATCCCCGCGTCTTGAAGTAGACGCTGCACATCGTCTTCGCCAAAGCGTGCAACCTGGTGGAAATCGAAGTGGTGAAAGGTGGCACGAAAATTCTCGCGCTTATTGAGAATCGTGCGCCAGCTCAAGCCTGACTGAAAGCTCTCCAGGCAGAGCTTCTCGAATAGTCGCTGATCGTTGTCTACCGGAAAGCCCCACTCGTTATCATGGTAAGGCAGAAATTCCGGCGCGCCGCCACACCATTGGCAGCGAGGTTGCCCATCGGGGGCGACAAAGTCATTGGCCATCGGTCTTTAATCAAACCACTCTTGAGCGGTACGCCATAGGCACATACCGATGAAATAAGCCGATGTGATGCTTAATCCCCATAGTGCCCAAGTGGCGTGCACGGGGCTTGAGAGTACCAGCGAGGTTGCACATACACACCACCCCAGCGTCACCGCGATATTGAGCGGCATGAACATGCGAACCCGAAACGGGTGCAGAAATTTCATCCGGGTCACGGTAAGGATGGCCAGCAGCACGACAGTGGCAAAGGTGATGAAAGGCGGTAAGTCGAGAATATAAAAATAGGCGGTGGCGATGTTCCAGGCGGCAGGAAAGCCAACGAAGTAATTATCCTGGCTTTTCATATCGACGTTGCAGAAACAGAACATCGATGACAGCAGAATGATGAACACGGACAGCAGCCCTAAATAGGGCGGTAATTCGATAAAGTAGTAGATAAACAGGGCAGGGATAAAGGCCCAAGTGAGGTAATCAATCACCATGTCGAGGGTTGAACCATCGAAATGGGGCAGTATGGCCTTCACTTCATATTTGCGCGCCAGGGTGCCATCGATACCGTCGATCATCATCGCAGCGCCGAGCCAGAGGAGGCAGGCGACAGGATTATTGTCGACCAGCGCGAGTAGCGCCATCGTACCGAGCAGCACGCCGCTGGCGGTCAACACATGCACGCTCCAAGCTTTGTATATCGAAGCGCGGGATTCTGTGTGCGAAGAGAGCGATTGAGCCACATTAACCCCATGGGGAACGTGTCGTTCCCTTTGAATTGGATTTATAGATAAGCCTGTAAGTAAAGATACACTACTACAAGAAGGCTGCCCGAGAATACGTTGGTATGCTATCCATTTATAATGCGTCCAGCGCAGGGCTTATGCGTGACTCACTCCAAGAGTACCTTACCGTTATGAGTCATTGGGATGGCAGCGTAATACGGCGTTTTATGGTTATCTACTGGATATTAAGTAACCGCTGTCATTGAGAATAGCGTTTAACTAACACCCTCCGGCAGCTTACACACATCCACCCACTCGGCGTTGACGAGCTCGGCGAGGCGCTTGGGGCTTAGGCGCACGGCGCTGTTGGATGAGCC
>JAIVHM010000144.1:0-37407 GCA_020201095.1 Halomonas sp.
TCGTCGAGGCGTCGAACCGTCGGCAGAGCCAATCTCCCACCAGTGGCCTGAAGGCTCAGTGACAAATCCCTTCGCTCGGCAGAGCCGATCTCCCACCTGTGGATGGAAGTCTTGGAGGTTGTCCAGCAACCACCTGGGCTGTTGCTTCTGGTGGTTGTCCAGCTCTCACCTGGGCTGTTGCTTCTGGTGGCTATCCAGCTCTCACCTAGGCTGTTGCTTCTGGTGGGAGCTGGGCTCCGCCCGGCGAATGGAGACCGAAGGGCTCCTGGGCGGTATGCGCCAGCGCCAGCAACACCGCCGAGGCGGCTTCGCCGCCATTCGTCGAGGCGTCGAACCGTCGGCAGAGCCAATCTCCCACCAGTGGCCTGAAGGCTCAGTGACAAATCCCTTCGCTCGGCATAGCCGATCTCCCACCAGTGGATTGAAGTCCTGGAGGTTGTCCAGCAACCACCGAGGCTGTTGCTTCTGGAGGTTGTCCAGCTCCCACTAATAGCCTCAAGGCTTGAGAGACTACAGCAGCGCTCTCCTGGCAGGATTAATCGATGGGAATGACCGCGATGATATGGTCCTCGTACTGCTCCTCCGGCACCCCACGACTCGTGACGGCGAAATTGCGCACGCTGATGCCCTTGCGGTGCACCCTTTCAGGATCGCCCGAGAGCAGCGGGTGCCAGCGCGCCAGCTTGCGCCCCTCCGCTACTCGACGGTAGGCGCAGGAGTGGGGCAGCCAGCGGAACTGATCGATCAGTGCCGGGGTGAGCCGGGTACAGTCCGGCACCCGGGAGAGCCGGTTCGCGTAGTCGCTGCACCGGCAGCTATGGATATCCAGCAGTTCGCAGGCCAGATTGAGCACCGCCAGCTCGCCGCTTTCGTCATCCTGGAATTTGAGCAGGCAACACTGGCCACAACCGTCGCACAGCGCCTCCCACTCCTCGGCGGTGAGCTCCTCGAGGGGGTACTGCTCCCAGAATCGTTCACGCATCAGTAGCGAGCCTGGGTGGGGGTGCGGTACAGGTCAAGCAGGTACTCCTCCTTGGCGGGGGGCATTTGCAGGTAAAAACCCTTCTCGCGAATCGCCGCCATGATATCGGCCGCTTGGGCGCGGCCCATCCGCTTTTCGGGGGTAAGAATCAGGGTGATCGCCGGCGTCGGCTTGCCGAATCGCTCGAGCAGCGGCTCGGGCACCCGAATGAGCCCCTCGCGCTTGTCAACGTAGAGATACATCTCGTCCATGCGGGCGCTCTTGAACACCTCGCAGAGCAGCTTGTCGCCGCGCATCCGGTCGTCGCTCATCGGGGCTGTTCCTCCAACGCCTTCATGAGGCTCGCATTCAGCTGTTCACCGCGCCAGCCTGACGGCAGCGGCAGCGGTTGGTCTTCCAGGTGGGCGGTCACCAGGGCTTCAAGGTCACGGCGGCGCAGCAGCACCTCCGGGGCCAGGCTCTGGGCCTCGGCTTCGGCGTTGACCACCTTCTTCAGCGCCTTCATTACCCGCTTGAACTCTGGCGCCATGGGCGACAGCAGCGCCGGAGGAAGCTCGGTCTCGTCCAGGTGGCGTGCCTCGGCCACCAGCGCCAGCAGGGTGTCGCCATCACGCTTGATGAGGCTCGGCTTGACGTCCTCGATGCGGGCCAGTTCAAAGCGGTTCTCGGGCAGCGCCTCGGCGATGGCGTAGAGCACCCGGTCGTGAACCAGCCAGCCCCTTGGCAGGTTGCGGGCCCGGGTCTCTCCTTCTCGCCAGGTAGTCAAGCGGCGGTAGGCTTCGACCTGGCGCGGCGTCAGGCGCCACAGCTGGCGTTGGCGCAGGTACCACTGGCCATCGGCCGCGTCGCTGCGGCCGGACTGGGCGACCAGATCGGTGCAGTCCGCCTCCAGCCAGGCAAGACGACCGTGACGTTGGAGCGACTCGCGCTGCTGCTGCCACACCTCAACCAGGTAGATCACGTCCAGCGCCGCATAGGCCTGCTGGGTGTCGGAGAGCGGGCGCGCCAGCCAGTCGGAGCGTGTCTCGTCCTTGGGCAGAGTGTGGCCGGTCCAGTGTTCCACCAGTTTCTGGTAGCCCATAGAGGGGGTTTCGCCCAGCAGGCCCTGGGCCAGCTGGGTATCCACCAGTGGCGCCGGCGTCACACCGGCCCAGCCGGCGAAAACCTCAAGGTCCTCGCTGGCCGCGTGGACCAGCTTCAGCGGCCCCTCGGCCAGCAGCCGACGGAAGGCGTCGGTGCAGGCTACCGCCTGGGGGTCGACCAGCCAGGCCGGGCCTCCGGTGGAGAACTGGATCAGCGCCGGCACCGGGAAGAAGGTGTTCTCGCGGAAGAATTCGGTGTCCAGCGCGATAATATCGGCGCCGGCCACCTCGGCACAGGCGGCGTCCAGGGCCTCGGGAGTATCGATCCAGCGTATTTCGGGGGTCAAGGGCATGGGGGTTCCGGCAGGTCGGGAATCGTCAGAGACAGCAAGCATCGGAGACAGGGGGTCAATCGCCTCGGAATGGCAGACGACCGTTGAAGGCGCGGCTCAGAGTGCCGCCGTCCACGTATTCGAGCTCGCCGCCCATGGGCACACCATAGGCAAGGCGCGAAAGGCGCACCCCATGGGGAGCGAACTGGGCGGCGATGTAATGGGCGGTGGCCTCGCCCTCCACGGTGGGGTTGGTGGCCAGGATCATCTCCTCGATGCCCCCCTCGGCTACCCGAGTCTCGAGCTGGTCGAGGCCGATATCCTCGGGGCCGATGCCATCCAGGGGCGAGAGATGGCCATGCAGCACGAAGTAGCGCCCATGAAAGCCGCCGGCGTCCTCGATGGCGAGCTGATCGGCGGGAGACTCCACCACGCAGAGCAGGGCATCATCGCGCCGCGCGCTGGTGCAAAGCCGACAGACCTCCTCCTCGGTGAGGGTGCGACAGCGCCGGCAGTAGCCAACCCGTTCAATGGCTTCGTCGAGCACTCCCGCCAGGCGTCGGCCGCCGTCGCGGTCGCGCTCGAGCAGGTGCATGGCCATGCGCTGGGCGGTCTTGGGCCCAACGCCGGGCAGCACCCGCAGCGACTCCATGAGTTTCTCGACGAGGGGGGAAAAACTCATCAGAAGGGCATCTTGAAACCGGGCGGCAAGTTCAGTCCGGCGGTCGCCTCCTCCATCTTGGCCTTGGAGTTGGCCTCCACCTTGCGCACGGCGTCGTTAACTGCGGCGGCCAGCAGGTTCTCGAGCAGTTCCTTGTCCTCCTCCATGACGCTGGGGTCGATGTCGACCTTGCTGACGTCGTGACGGCCGTTCATGGTCACCTTGACCATGCCCGCACCTGCCTCGCCGTGGACCTCTGCGCGGGCGGCCTCCTCCTGGACCTGCTGCATCTTTTCCTGCATCTCTTGGGCCTGCTTCATGATGTTGCCCATTCCACCCTTGAACATGATGAGTCCTCTTTGAAGTTGAGTCAGTTAAACGATCTGCGAATCAGTATGGCTCGAATTAATATGACTGTGACGCCGCGATGCTATTGCCGTTCAGACATGCACGACGTTCAGACATGTCCGAGCTTCAGACACACGGCCGTCAGGAAGGCGCCCCGGCGTCGGCGGGCTTGACCGTGGATTCGACCAGCTGTGCCCCGAAGGCCTGCTGAAGCTTTTGGATATTGGGATCGCGCTGCAGGGCGGCAACGGCCTTGGCGTGGCGCTCGGCCGCCAGCCGTTCGGCCTGCTGGCGTGGCGTCTCGACCTCCTCGGGCAGGGTCCCCTCCTCCACGATCAGGTGGCGCGTCACGCCGTGACCAACCAAGGCATTGCGCATGCGCTCGAGATGAATGTCGGCGCGCATGGCAGACAGCGACGGATCGAGGCGCATTCGAAGCACCTCGCCATCGTCCTGCTCCACCACGCAGTTGGCCGCCAGGTTGCGGGTCAGTCCGCCCAGACCCAACGACTCGAAGCAGGCCAGCCAATCGGCGTGGCCGAAGAGGCCTTCGCTGCCAGGGGCCGGCACCGCTGTCGCGTGCTCTGGCTCTGGCTCTGGCTCTGGCAACTCAGTGGACGCCGAGTCATCGGCACCGGGCGATTCGACGGCCAGTGCACCTACCGTCTCAGGCAGTGCTTCCCAGGGCGGAGGCGCCTCGGATCTCGGCTCCGCGCTGCGCGTCGGCTCCGGATCCTCTGTCGAGGGCTCGGAACTGGAGGCAACCTGGCGATCAGGCCGCGGCTCAGGGGTACTCTCCGCGTCCATGGCGGCGGAGAGTACCCCGGACGGCGGGGCCGCCGAAGGAGCATCGAAAGCGCCGGGGGCACCCTGAGATGCATGAGACGTCACTGCGCCCTGCCCCGAGTCGCGCAGCGGCAGCGGCGTGGTGGCCGGCTTGGGCACTCCCTGGGGGCGAAAAGCCAGCATACGCAACAGCGTCATCTCCAGGGCGGAGCGCAGGTCAGGGGCATGTTCCATATCGCCGCGCCCCTGGATACCGATCTGATAGTAGAGCTGCACATCCTCGGCAGTGAAGCGCGCCGCAAGCCCTAGCAGCGCCTCGCGATCGCCGTGGCCGTTGTCCAGGGCGTCCGGCACCATCTGGGCGATAGCCAGGCGATGCAGCACCGCGGTGAGCTCGTCAAGCACTCCGGCGAAGTCGGGAGCACGCTCGGCAAGTGCCGCCAACTCGGACAGCACCCGGGCAGCATCCACGTCAGCCAGGGCCTCGACCAGCGCCAGCACATAGCGCTGGTCGAGGGTGCCGAGCATGGCCGCCACGTCAGCGTGCTCCACGCGCCCCTGACCGAAGGCGATGGCCTGGTCGGTGAGACTCATGGCGTCGCGCATGGAGCCTTCGGCGGCACGACCCAGAAGCCACAGGGCACTCTCCTCGAAGGGCACCGACTCGGCCTCGAGCACCTTGGCCAGGTGGCCGACGATACGCTCCGGCGGCATGTGTTTGAGGGTGAACTGCAGACAGCGCGAAAGCACCGTAGCGGGCAGCTTCTGCGGGTCGGTAGTGGCCAGCAGGAACTTCACGTGGGGCGGTGGCTCTTCCAGGGTCTTGAGCAGGGCATTGAAACTGCTGGTGGAGAGCATGTGTACCTCATCGATGAGGTACACCTTGTAGCGACCCTGGGTCGGTGCGTACTGCACATTGTCGAGTAGCTCGCGGGTATCTTCCACCTTGGTGCGAGACGCGGCATCCACTTCGATCAGGTCGACGAAGCGCCCCTCGTCGATGGCCACGCAGCTGGCGCATTCCCCACAGGGAGTCGAGGTAATGCCCTCGTCGCCGTATCCCCCGGACGTGCAGTTGAGGCACTTGGCGAGGATACGCGCCAGGGTGGTCTTGCCGACCCCGCGGGTACCGGTGAACAGGTAGGCATGGTGAAGGCGCCCCTGATCCAGAGCGTTGACCAGCGCACGCTGGACGTGCTCCTGGCCCACCAGCTCGTGGAAGGTACGCGGCCGCCACTTGCGGGCCAGAACCTGATAGCTCATGCAGCGCGGAATCCTTGCGGTGGTCAAATGTCGACGACGTGCCGGCGCCCGGAAATGGATCGGCGCCCGAAGCCCGACTGGATGATTCATTCTAGCGACTGGGGCCGGCCGCGGAAAGCAACGCGGGTCGTGCAGCGTCCAAAGCTCGCCTCAGCCTCTGCGCCAACCGCCGGCTGTGGTAGTCTCGCCGAAATGACACCGCAGCGCCTCGAACAGAGATGAGACCATGAGCCGACAGCCTTCCTTACCGCCTACGGCGGGGATTTCCTATGAGCAGGTCGCCGCCGCCGCCGAGAACCTTGAGGGCCGCGGGGCAGAGCCCACCCTGCAGCGAGTATGCGAGCATCTGGGTGCCGGCTCGCCCAACCGTATTCAGCGCCACCTGAGCGCCTGGCGCGCCGCGCGGCCAGCGCCGGCACCCCCCACTCCCCGGCTGCCGGAGTCACTCATCGGCGCCCTGGAGGAGGAACTCGCGCGACACGCCAGCGCCGCCCTCTCACGGGGCGAGCAGCTAGCCGAGGAGGCCCGCAGCGACGCCGCCAGTCTGGCCGAGCTTGGCGAAACCATGGAGCAACGCCTGGCCGAACTGGAGACACGAGCGGTCACGGCGGAGAGCGCCGCCGAGCAGGCCCTGGCGCGTCGCGATGAACTGCAGACCGGTTTCAATGAGCTGCGCGAGAATCTAGGGAGTGAACAGCGCGAAGCGCGCACCCATCGCGAGGCGCTTCTGCAGACCCGTCAACAGGTAGAGATGCTCCGCGAGCAGCTTGAGGAGGCCGTGCAGGCACGGCTGGCCGCGGAGCGTCAGACGCGGGACGCCGATGCCGAGCGCATCAAGGCTGAGCGCAGTCAGGCCGTGGCCGAGACCCAGCGCGACAGCGCACTGGTCCAGGTGCGCGAGAAGACCGAGCAACATGCCGAACTGCAAAAGGAGCTGCAGGCCGAACGTGCCCGCCAGCGCCAGGAGATCGCCGAGCTGCGCAGCGAGCAGAAGCAGCGCGCGGATGCCATGGAACGAGCCCGCCACGAAGCCCTGAAGCAGGCTCAGGAAGCGGCCCAGCGGGCCTCCAAGGCCGAGATTCGCGCCGAGGCGCTACAGGCCACCCAGGCCGCCCTCAAGTCACGCATGGACGCCATGCAGGTTCAGCAGCGTCAGCGCAGCCTGCGCACCAGCGGAGGACGCCCCAGCGGCGAGCGCGACTAACCTCGCTCGCAACTTCGCAACTTCGCAACTTCACATCTTCGCAACTTCACATCTTCGCAACTTCGCAACTTGCCCTATCCCTCTACTTCCAAGCTCTTAGCTTAGACTCAGTCCCGGTAATCGGCCATCAGCGCCTGGCCCCTGTCACGCAAGAAGGCCAGCACACGGGACTGTTTCCATTCGCCGCGATAGACCAGTCCGAAGCCGAACGTCATAGCCGGGAAGAAGGGGCGCACCACCACTTCGTCTCGAGACGAGAGCTGGTCCCGGGCGGTCACCGGGTTCATCACCGTGATACCCACGCCGTTGGCCACCAGCGCTGCGATAGTACCGATATTGGCCTCGGTCTTACCGGCGATCTGGATGCCGTGGCGAGCGATGAGTTCAAGCAGCGGATTGGTGCTGATACTCGGCTGGTTGCTGATCACCAGGTGCTGATCGCACAGGTCCTCGATGTCGATACGCGCCTTGTCTGCCAGGGGGTGAGCCGTCGGCAGCAGGCAGACCGCCTCGGTGGTCAACCAGGGTTCCACCTCCAGCACCCGCGAGGCCACCGGCAGGGTGACGAAGCCGATATCGGCGTGGCTCGACTCTACGGCCAGCTGCACCTCATTGCTGGACAGCATATCCAGACTCACGCTGAAGCGGGGATTCTCCTTCAGCAGCGCCGCCACCAGGCTCGGTACGAAGCCAAAGGAGAGGCCGGGAATCGAGGCGATTCGCAGCCGCGACGTACCAAACTCCTTGAGTGCCAGCACGCTGTGACGCAGCTCCTCGATATTGCCCATCAGCCGCAGGATCTCGTCGTAGAGCTCACGGGCCTCCGGCGTGGCCACCAGGCGGTTCTTCTCGCGCAGGTAAAGCTGGATCCCGAGGTTCTCTTCAAGCTGTGCCAACGATCGACTGACCCCGGACTGGGTGATGCCCAGTGTCCGCGCCGCCTGGGACGCACTGCCCGCCTCGAACAACGTCTTGAAGATTGCCAGCGCCTTGAGGGAGTGAATGGTGACGTCTACCATGACTAGAACTCATTAGATCCGATAAAAACATCATATATTGAAATATGTTGTCGGCGCTATCTAGACTGAGTCGAGATTTCCTTCATCACCATAACGACAATCGGAATCCTCGATGACCGACTCACCGCTGTTCTACCAGGCCGGCCCCGCCCTGCCGGAAGTCAGCCATGCCGATGGCGTCACCCTGTGGGATACCCAGGGCAAGGCCTACCTGGACGGCTGCTCCGGCGCCATCTCCTGCAATCTCGGCCACGGCCGGCAGGATATCCGCAATGCCATGCTGGCTCAGTTAGACCGTGTCGCCTTCACCTACCGCACCCAGTTCGAGAATACCCCTGCCGTGGCCCTGGGCCGCGCCCTGGTCGAGATGACCGGCGGCGCTTTAGAGAAGGTATTCTTCGTCTGCAGCGGCTCAGAGGCCGTCGAGTCGGCCCTCAAGCTGGCACGGCAGTACGTTGTCGCCATCGGCGAGCCGCAGCGGCGCCGCTTCGTTTCCCTGCGCCCCTCCTACCACGGCAGCACCCTGGGAGCGCTGGGCGTCACCGGCTATCACCCTCTGGAGGCGCCCTTCACCGAGCTCACCCACGCCTCGCTCAAGGTGGCGGGGCCCGACTTCTATCGCCACCAGGATGCCGACGACGACGCCCATGTCGACCGGTTGCTGGCCGAGACTCGCTCGGCCATCGAGGCCGCCGGTCCCGAGTCGATCATCGCCTTCATACTGGAACCGGTGGGTGGCGCCAGCACCGGCGCCCGGCTGCTCGGTGAGCGCTACCTGAGGGGCATCCGCGCGCTGTGCAACGAATTCGGCTGCCTGCTGATCCTCGACGAGGTACTCACCGGGGTTGGCCGCACCGGCGCCTGGTTCGCCTGGCAACACTACGGCGTCATCCCCGACCTTTTGGTCACTGCCAAGGGGCTGGGCGCCGGCTATTACCCGGTGGGGGCACTGCTGGCCCGCGACGACATCGTCACCGAGGTGATGGCCAGCGGCGGCTTCCAGCACGGCCACACCTACGCCGGCAACCCGCTGGCCTGCGCCACCGGACTTGCCGTGATCGAGGCGATCCGCCGGGAGCGGCTGCTGGAGAACACCCGGGCGCGAGGCGACCAGCTTGAGACCGGCCTGCGGGCGCTGGCCAAGCGCTACCCCTGGGTCGGCCACGTGCGCGGCCTCGGCCTGCTGTGGGGCGTCGAACTGGTGGCCGACCCCGACACTCGTCGACCCTTTCCCGCCGAGCAGAACCGTTTTGCCCAGATCACCGCCCTGGCCAAGGAAGAGGGGCTGCTGATCTACCCCCGCCGCAGCCTGGACGGCGTGGCCGGCGACCACTTCCTGGTCACCCCGCCGCTGACCATCCGCGCCGCGGAGATGGAAACGCTGCTCGAACGGCTGGGTCGCGCCATGGCCCGCTTCGACCGGGCGCTGGCCGACGAGGACGGCGCCGCTGCCTTTACCTCCCGGGCCAAGGAGGCCCCGACATCATGACGCTGCTCACCCAGAAGGTCCGCGATCTCGAGGCGGCGGTGGCCGCCATTCCACAGGGGGCGACGATCATGGTCGGCGGCTTCGGCTCGCCGGGCACCCCCTTCGCCCTGCTCGACGCCCTGCTGGCCTGCGGCCAGGGCGAGCTCACCCTGATCAAGAACGACGCCAACGAACCGGGTATCGGCATCGGCAGGCTGATCGAGGCCGGGCGCGTCCGACGGCTGATTACTTCGCACCTGGGGCTCAACCGCACCGCCATCGAGGCGATGAATGCCGGGCGGCTCGAGGTGAGTTTTCATCCCCAGGGCCTGCTCGCCGAGAAGATTCGCTGCGCCGGCGCCGGTCACGGCGGCTTTCTCACCGACATCGGCCAGGGCACCGAGATCGCCGAGGACCGCCGAGAGATCGAGATCGACGGCCGCACCTGGGGCATCGAGCCGGCCCTGCATGCGGACGTCGCCCTGGTGCACGCCGAGCGGGCCGATCGCTACGGCAACCTGATCTATCGCGCCACCGCCAGCAACTTCAACCCGCTGATGGCCATGGCCGCCGATCAGGTGATCGCCCAGACCTACCGCCTCGATGCGCCCGGCGAGCTGCCCATCGACGCTATCCATACCCCCTGCGCCTTCGTCAGCCAGGTGGTGCGGGTCGACCGAGCCACCAGTGAACAGGGAGTTCGCCAGCATGAGCTCTGATACGCAGCGCATTCTGACCCGAGCCGCCCGGGAGGTGATCCCCGGCCAGATCGTCAATCTCGGCATCGGCCTGCCGACCCGACTCTTTCACTATCTGCCCGACGAAATGGAGGTGCTGGTGCACTCCGAAAACGGCGTGCTGGGCTGCCGGCCGCGCCGCGACGACGAGGCGCCGGACCACGATATGATCGATTCTGGCGGGGCCTACATCACCACTCGCCCCGGGGCCAGCGTCTTCGACAGCGCCACCTCCTTCGCCATGATCCGACGCAGCCGGGTCGACCTCACCTTCATGGGCGCCTTCGAGGTCGACGCCGCCGGCAACCTGGCCAACTGGAAGATACCCGGAAAGTTCTCACCCGGCATCGGCGGCGCCATGGAGCTGGCTCAGAAGGTCAAGCGGCTGGTGGTGCTCTGCTCCCACAATGACAAACACGGCAACCCCAAGATCCTCCAGCGCTGTCGCTTGCCGCTCACCGCTAGCGGCTGCGTGTCGCGCATCATCACCGACAAGGCGGTGATGGACGTGACCCCCGAGGGTCTACGTGTGGTGGAGATCGCCGAGGGCCTCGACCCGGCCGATCTGCAGGCGGCGACGGAAGCCCCGCTAATCATCGACGAATCACGGCTGGGGAGATTCTGATGCTGGATGACGCCGAGAAACGCATCGTCGCCGCCTGCGACGCGCTTATGGACGACACCCTGGCGCTGACTTGTGACCTGGTGCGCGGCTACAGCGTGCTGGGCCAGGAGCATGGGGCGCTGGACACCATGGAGGCCTGGCTCAAACGGCTCGACCTGCCGGCGACCCGGGTGCCGCTGGACGCCCCGGGGTTTGCCGAGCACCCCCACCGAGTGCCCACCGAGTGGGACAGCGCCGGTCGCTACAACCTGGTCTCGCGGCTCAATCCCGATGCCAGCGGTCCGCACCTGGTGTTCAACGGCCATCTGGACGTGGTACCCGCTGAGCCCATCGACATGTGGACCCGTCCGCCCTGGGAGCCCTGGGAGCAGGACGGCTGGCTCTACGGCCGCGGTGCCGGCGACATGAAGGCCGGCATCGCCGCCATGGTCATGGCGGTGCAGGCGGTACGCCAGGCCGGCGTGACCATCGACTTCCCGCTAACCCTGCAGACGGTAATCGAGGAGGAATGCACCGGCAACGGCGCTCTGGCCTGCCTGCATCAGGGCTATAGCGGCGACTTCGTGCTGATCCCTGAGCCCTTCGGCGCCCGAATCTACAGCGGTCAGGTGGGTGTGCTGTGGTTCCGCATGCAGATCGAGGGCCTGCCGGCTCACGTGCTCGACACCGCCGCCGGCCGCAACGCTATCGAGACCCTGCAGCTCTACCTGCCGGCGCTCAAGGCCCTGGAAGAGGAGATCAACGCCCTGCCCCGCCCGGCGCCCTACGTCGACCATCCCCATCCCTTCAATCTCAGCATCGGTCGGGTAGAGGGCGGCAACTGGGCCTCCAGCGTGCCGGCCCACGCCATCCTCGAGGGGCGCGTCGGCTTTCCGCCGGGGATGACGCCCGACGACGCCATGGGGCGGGTGCGCGAAACCCTTGCCGCTCGCCATGCCGAGCTTGACGATGCTACCCCGGCGCCCCGGGTCAGCTTCCATGGCTTCCGCTCAGAAGGGCACCTGGTCGACCTCGACACCCCGGGCATCCGGCTACTCTCGGAGTGCCACGAAGCGCTGCTTGGCGAGCCGCCGGCCCACTACCTTTCCACCTGCACCACCGACCTGCGCGCCTTCCACGTTTCGGGCGAGATCAACGGCACCTGCTACGGCCCGGTCGCCCAGCGCATCCATGGCGTGGACGAGTGCGTCGACATCGACTCCATCCGCCACGTGCTGACCACCTACGCGCTGTTCATCCACCGCTGGGCGCGCCTGACCGACCCCAAGGAGCCGACTCCATGAGAAACGTCTATCTCGCCGACTATGCCCGCAGCGCCTTCACCCGTGCGCATCCCCGCAAGCCAGAGCTGGATGGCTGGGCCGACACTCGCAGCGACGCTCTGCTGGCTGCCGTGATCGACGGCCTGCTCGTGCGAGGCGACCTCGACGGCGCCGCCGTGGAGGACCTCAGCGTCGGCTGCGCCCTGCCGGTCAAGGAGCAGTGGAGCTTCGGTGGACGCTACCCGCTGTGGCTAGCCGAGCGCCTGGGCGAGCGGGGCCGCGCCTGTGCCACCCGCCAAATCGACCAGCAGTGCGGCTCGGGGCTGGCGGCCCTACGCAGCACCGCCCGTGAGATACAGGCGGGTGCCATTGAGGTCGGCATCGCCGGCGGCGTCGAGAACATGACCCGGGTGCCCATGGGCCCGGCGCTATTCAAGGAAGGCGTGCTGACCAGCCCGGCCGCGCTGCAGGAAGCCGACTGGCTGGAGCTTGGGGTGGCTCTGAACATGGGCGTGACCGCCGAGCGCCTGGCCGAAGCCGCGGGCATCGGGCGCGAGGCCATGGATGCCTTCGCCCTGGCCTCGCACCAACGAGCCGCCGCGGCCGATGCCGAGGGGCGCTTCAACGGCGAGCGCCTGATGCTGGCCAATGCTGCCGGCGAGCGCATCGCCCGGGATGCCAATGTCCGCGCCGATACCACTGCTGAGCGTCTGGCCGGCCTCGACCCGGTGTTCCTGGAAGGCGGCCGGGTGACCGCCGGCAACAGCTCTCCGCTCACCTCCGGGGCCGCCGCCGCCCTGCTGATGTCCGAGGAGGCCCTAACGCACCATGGCGCAACGCCCCTCGCTCGAGTGGTGGGCATTGCCGACTGCGGCGTCGCTCCTGAACAGATGGGCGCCGGGGCGGCGGCGGCCATTCAGCGCGTGCTGGATCAGACTGGCCTGGGCGTCGCTGATATCGATTACTGGGAGATCAACGAGGCCTTCGCTGCGGTGCCGCTGCACGCCACGGGCGAGCTCGCGCTAGACCCCGAACGAGTCAACGTCTGGGGCGGTGCCCTGGCGCTGGGTCACCCTCTCGGCGCCACCGGGATCCGCCTTGCCGGAACGCTGGCGCGAATATTGCAGTTCGAAAAGAAGCGCTTCGGCTGTGCGGCCGCCTGCATCGGCGGCGGCCAGGGCATCGCCCTGCTGCTTGAACGAGCGTGACCCGCACAGGCAAAAACGTCCTGTGCCTCATTTCCATCAGCCATCATCAGGAGGTAACCGCTAGAACCCAGAACGTCACCCGACACCACTGAACAAACCAACTCCACTGAACAAAACAAATCCACTGAACAAAACAACTCCACAACAAGCAGGCATCGACATGAAAAATCACAATACGTCTTTCCATCGTCCCCTTATCGGCGCCATGGCGCTGCTGGGCGCCATTTCCCTGGTCAGCTTGCAGGTCCAGGCCCGGGATCTTCCCGAGATCCAGGATGACGTCTTCCAGGTCGTCAATTCCGGCGCCTACCCGCCCTTCAGCTATGTGGACACGGGCGGCAACCTGATCGGTTTCGATGTGGATATTGCCGAAGCCCTGGCGGACAGAATGGGGGTCGAGGTGGACATCCAGACGTCGCCCTGGAACGGCATCGTTGCCGCCCTGGCCGGCGGTCGTTTCGACGCCTGCATCTGCAGCATGAGCGTCACGGAAGAGCGCGAGGAGGCCGTCGACTTCACCGACCCCTACTACCGCTCGGGGCTCTCAATCTGGGTGCGGGACGAAACCGATGACATCAGCAGCATCGATGACTTCGAGGGCAAGCGAGTCGGCTCGACACTCGGCGAAACCGGCAATCAGTGGGCCACCGAGATGGCCGAGGGAAGGTGGCGCAACCAGACCTTCCAGGGCCTGCCCGACATGCTCAACGGGCTCACCAACGGGCGCGTCGACGTGATGATCGCCGATGATATTCCCGTCTATGTGGCCATCGGTGACGGGGATATCGCCATCAAGCAGATCGATGTCGGCGAGCTGCCCAGCTGGCCCGCCGCCATCGCCATCCAGAAGAATACGCCGCAGCTTAAGGCAGCGCTCAATACGGCGCTGACCGAGATCCGTGAGGACGGTACCTACCAGGCCATCGTCGACAAATGGATCGGTGAAGGCGTCGAGTTCAATTAGAGGATCCCTCGACAGCAGGGCGCGAGCCCTGCTGCTTTCAAACCTTCCTGACAACTCGACAACAGGATAGAAGGGATCATGGACATCAATCTGATGATCGAGATCGCGCCGCTGCTGGTGAAGGCGGCCTGGGTGACCGTGGACATCTCCGCGCGCGCCCTGTTCTTCGGTTTCATTATCGCCTCGGCGCTGGTGGCGCTGCGCACCTCGCGCATCCCGCCCGTTCGCTGGCTGGCCCGCGCCTATATCAGCGTGGTGCGCGGCACGCCCTATTTCGTGCAGCTCCTGCTGGTCTTCTACGGTGGCCCCGCCATTGGCCTGCGCCTGGATCCCTTCACCTGCGGTGTTGTGGTCGGCGCCTTCAACATCGGCGCCTACATGAGCGAAGCCATGCGCGGCGCCATCGAGTCGGTGGACAGCGGCCAGAGCGAGGCGTCGCGCTCCTTGGGCTTCGGCCGCCTGGCCACCCTGCAACACATCATCCTGCCCCAGGCGGCGGCCCTGATGATCCGCTCGGTAGGAGTGCTGGGCATCATTCTGGTCAAGAACTCCTCGCTGGTATCGATCATCTCGGTGGTCGAGCTGACCTATCAGGCCCAGCGGCTGATCGGCTCCACTTACAAGCCCCTGGAAGTCTTCATGCTCAGCGCGCTGATGTACATCGTCATCATCTATGCGGTCATGGGCATCGTGGAATTCCTCTATCGACGGGCCACTCGCTACACCTTCCTGTAACACATGCCGGGCACTTAGCCGGGCCACAACTACCAGGATAGCCGCATGGAATTCGACTTCAGCCCCGTCATTGACTACTGGCCCACCCTGCTCCAGGGCGTCGGCGTCACCCTGCTGATCGGCCTGGCCGTCGCCGTGATGTCGATCATCGGCGGCCAGATCGTGGCGGTCATCACGCTGTATACCCGCAAGATGGTGAACTGGCCGCTGCGCTTCTTCATCTGGCTGTTCATGACCACACCGCTGCTGCTTCAGCTGTATTTCCTGTATTTCGGTATCGGCGAGTGGATACTCATACCGGCGATCGTGGTGGGGGTTCTAGGCCTGGGCTTTCACTACATGGCCTATAACGCCGATATCTTCATCGCCACCATCAAGTCGGTCTCGAGCGGCCAATATGAAGCATCGCGCTCACTGGGTTTCGGCCACCTCCGCACGCTCCTGTATATCATTCTCCCCCAGGCCTTCTATCGCGCCCTGCCCCAGCTGAGCAACAACATGATCATCATGGTCAAGGACATTTCGGTGCTGTCGGCCATCGGCATCGGCGAGATGGTCTATGCCTCGCAGTACGCCATCAGCGTGACCTTCCGGCCCTTCGAGTTCTACATCACCATCGCCGTCATCTACTACCTGATCAATCTGATGATGGAAGCCGGCCAGACGTGGATCGAACGTCGCGCCGCCTATCGCAGCTAACGAGGACGTCATATGACACAAACACCAGAGACCCCGATGGTCGAGCTCAAGGGAATCAAGAAACGCTTCGGCGACCTGGAAGTGCTCAAGGGCATCGACCTCAGCGTAGATCGCGGCAAGATCATCTCCATCATCGGCCCGTCAGGCTCGGGAAAAAGCACCCTGCTGCGCTCCGTCAACAATCTGGAAGTGATCGACGAGGGCACCATCCTGCTGGATGGCGTTCAGGTCAATCGGCCCGACCTGAAGGGCCTGGCCTACGAGAAACACATCAACCATATCCGCCAAAACATGGGCATGGTGTTCCAGCACTTCAATCTGTTTCCTCATCTTTCGACACTGGAAAACGTGACGCTGGCGCCCAGGAAGCTCAAGGGGATGAGCGCCAGGGAAGCTCAGGAGCTGGGCATGGAGCTGCTCGAGCGCGTAGGCCTGGCAGACAAGGCGCAGGTCTACCCGAGCGCGCTCTCCGGTGGCCAGAAACAGCGGGTGGCCATCGCCCGGGCGCTGGCCATGCGTCCCAAGGTCATGCTCTTCGACGAGGCCACCTCGGCGCTCGACCCCGAACTGGTCGAGGAGGTAAACCTTGTCGTGAAGGGTCTGGCCGAGGAGCATATGACCATGCTGATCGTCACCCATGAGATGACCTTTGCTCGCGACGTTTCCGACTGGACGATGTTCATGGATGGTGGCGTGGTGGTCGAGGCCAACACCCCCGAACACCTGTTCAGCCATCCCGACCAGGAACGCACCCAACACTTCCTGCGCAAGCACCTGGGGGCCCAGGCCTGATCTGGCGACTAACCGGGAAGCAACAATGAGCGCTTTGCATCGCCGATGTCACAGAGATCGGCTTTCCTAAAGGGGCAAGATGCGCGTTCGCATCGTGGCGCTCACCACAATAAAAGCTATTACAGAATAACCGGATGGTGTCAGGGGAGCTGATCGGTCCAGGCAGCACAACTTGACCACTGCATTAAAGGTGGTCTTCGGCGAAGGGCAGATAGCAGAAAAAAAGGGGGAGACAGGCTTGGAAAACATGGGGGCACAAATGGAGGCGGCCCCGACAGCCACATCCCGGCACACGCGACCACCACTACCGTTGCTCCCTTCCGGGCCTGGCGGGGTTTGCGGCTTAGCATTGCGGGAGGACCGACAGGGCCACCATAAATCGTCGTCTTTGACCTAGACGTCGATGACTCGGCAGTTGCGACGTTGGCGATCAACGTCTTGCTGAGTGCGGGCGCACTATATCAATGCCGGAGACAGTGGGCAAGGGGCGAATCCATCAGCGCATCGGGATGAACCCGTCCCATCGTTGCTGTATCGTTTGCTTCGTTTTTTTCCGCACCAAGGCCTGTATATGCTTGCATATCGGCCGGCCTGGGCAATTGTCCATTTCCCCACCGGGAGACACTTCATGACAAAGGATCCGAACAAGGGTTACATCGCTCTGCTTGGCTGGAGTCTTAACGCCATCGAAGCCGCCGAAAACTTCGACCGTCGCTACGTGGTGGTCGCGCCCGACTGGGCCGAGGAGTACTGCCAGAAGCACGACATCCCCTATGTGTCCTGGAACTTCGAGCGTTTGAACGACCGCTCCCTGGAGATCGCCGAGACCCTCAAGGAACTGGGCGTCGACGTAGCGATACCGATGTTCGAGGAGACCGTGGAGTGGGCAGGCGCCATCAACTCGGTGCTGCTCGACAATCCTCGCCTCTACGGGCAGTCGCTGCTGCTGCGCGACAAGGCGCTGATGAAGCGCCGCGCTCAGCTGGGCGGTATTCGCGTGGGCATCTTCGAGGAGGCGCATGACAAGGAGGACGTCGTTCGTTTTCTCAAGCGGGTCAACCAGACCCTGCTCAAGCTCGACGGCGACCCCAACGACCCCATCCACCTCAAGGCCTTCGACAAGGCTGGCTGTCTGGGCCACAGGATGATCCGCACCCCGGACGAGGTCGACTCCATCCCGGACGAGGAATTCCCGGTGCTGATGGAATCCCACCTGGACGGCTGGGAATTCGCCGTGGAAGCGTGGATCCACAATGGCAAGATCGCCTTTCTCAATATCTCCGAGTACGTGACCCTGGGCTACTCGGTGTTTGTGCCGGCATCGCCTGAGCTCGAATATTATCGCCCGCAGATTGCCGCGCAGATCGAGAAACTGATCAAGACGTTCGACATCGAATTTGGCCTGATCCATCCAGAGTACTTCGTCACCAGCGACGGCGAGATGTACTTTGGCGAAGTGGCTTACCGTCCGCCTGGGTTCAAGGTGTTCGAACTGCTCGAGCGGGTTTACGGCTTCAACGCCTACCAAGCCTCCATGCTGGTGTTCGATCCCAAGACCACTGCCGAAGAGGTCTCGGCGTTCTTCCCCGAAGAGGTGGTGGACGCCGACGGCTTTGCCGGTTGCTTCGGGGTCTATCCGCGCCGCCGCGTGGTCAACAAACTGGAGATTCCGGAAGAGGTCGAGGACGATCCCTACTTCGAGTCCCACGAGCTCACCGCACCGATGGAAGAGACCGTCACCAAGCGAACCGCCTTCGGTACCCACTGGGGCCTGATATACTTCAAGGGCGACGAATCTGTACGCATGAAGGAATTGCTCAAGCATATGGAAGAGCTTGATTTTTATATCTGATACAGGCGTCATGGCGATATGACATCCTGACGACAAGGAGTCGGCGTGACTACGCACCGACACACGCAAGACATGAGTGCAACGCCTGCGGCCGACGAAAAGCTCGATGGCCTTTGCCAAAAACTGGACCAGGCAGTCAGTCTGCTGGCTAACGCCCCGAAGTTTGCAAGACCCGGCAAGCTGCCAAGGGTGCTCGACACCGCCCGCCGGGTGCTACTCCTGGAAGGCGGTGCCGCCGCCATCGAGGCCCGCGCCCAGGCCTATGAAAAGGCTGGGGTCTTTGCAGGCTCCGACTGGCAGACTCCCCAATACCTAGTGCCCTCGCTGACGACCCACTCCCTCAAGAGCGCCGATCCCAATCTGGTCGCGATTGAGGCGCTGAGCGAGCTGCGCCTGCTGGCCGTGGCAAAGGGGGAGTATCTGCATGACCAGATCTCGGCCGAACAGGCCCACCACTACCTGACCCAGGTAATGGCGATCAATCTATGGCTGTTGTTTGGCGCACCCAGCGAGGCTGAGCGCGAGACTCAAGGCCGCCTGGCTCAGATTCCCCGCCATCTGTTCCAGCATCTGGCCGAGCGCATCGGCTACGAGCACATCATCGACCGGCTGATCGACGAGATCTGGCGCATCCTGCATCAGCGCCCCATCCAGGTTGAACCGGTCAAGACAATGATCACCCAGATCGCCATCTGCCAGGCCAATCCAGAGATCGATCTGGGTATCAGCGGCCAGGGCGCCGACCGCCTGGTCAGCTCGCTGTTCGGCCCTACCCGGGCCTGCCGCGAGGATCCCGGCATCGAGATCTATCGTGAACGGCTTTCCAGCATGGACGGCGCCGCGCTCCAGGGAGAGGCCACCGGCTTCGCCCGGGCCATGCACGACACCGGGCTGGTCTCGGCCTATCATCCGGTGCTGCTGCGACACCTGTTGGATCACAGCGATCACCTGGTGGCCGAAGCGCTGGGACTCTCGGCCACCGGTCGCGATTGCCTGCTCTGCTACCGCGAGCTGGTCTCGGCGCTGATCCGCGGCGGCGTGCATCCATCCACGCCCCAAGCCGTCTTTGGCCTGGCACTGATGCTGGAGCGCGGCATTCTCTACCAGCCGCCGGTAGCCCCGGCAATGTGGCGCCAGATGAGCCTGACGCTCACAGAATGGTCCCAGGCACGGCTCAACACCGCCTTCGGTGAGGCGATCTCGCCCAGGGCAAGGCTGCTCGAGGGGGTGCTGTGCATGCTAGGTCAGCCGCTGGGCGTGGGTCAGGGCAACAACCCCACCTGCCAGTCGGCTCGGGCCCTCTCCATGTGGGCCTACAACGACCCCGACTACCTGCTGCAGATGGTGGCCTGGGCAGCCCGCGACGACGAGATCATCATGCACTTCGAGGGTCAGCCGATCTCCTCGATGGAGAGCAGCGGCGGCGTGGCCAAGAACCTGCCCATGGACCTCGACCCGGTATCGCTGATCGTGGTGCCCCACCTGGATCGTATCTATGCCGAGATGGGCCGACGTTGCAACGGTCGCGAGGGTGACCCTCACCGCTGGGTCAACCCCGAGTTCCACGGATGGTGGTCCGGCCGGGGCTTTCGCATCAACGTCGACGTGGCCACGGGCAAGCTTCACGAGCTGGACACCTTCCTGCGCCACTTCTACGCCAGCTACCACCCCTACTACAACGGCAATCAGCCGCTGATTCACCCTCAGCCGGCGGGCATCGCGGTGACCGACAGCGCCGCTCGCTTCATCGGCTGGCACGCCATCACCGTGCTGCGCGTATCGCTGGATCCTTCCGATGTGATGCGGGTTTATTTCTACAACCCCAACAACGACAGCGGCCAGGACTGGGGCGACGATATCAAGGTCAGCACCGCCGACCACGGCGAGCGCGCTGGCGAGGCCTCACTGCCCTTCGATCAGTTCGCCTCACGTCTTTACATCTTCCATTACGACCCGCTGGAGCCCGGCGAGTTGGCCCAGGTCACTCAGGAGGAGCTCGATGTGGTGATCGGCCACATCCACCGCAGCTGGGGAGCGGACAGAATCCCGCCGGCCGACCTGCAGGCCGATGAAGGTCTCTAGGCGATATGCCACGCCTCGATCAGTTGCTTGTTACCCGCGGACTGGCTCGCTCGCGCACCCGAGCCCAGCGGCTAATTCGTTATGGGCGAGTTAGCCTGGCAGGCGGCGGCCGCGTGCTCACCAAGCCCGGAGAGAAACTGCCGGAGGACACTCATCTGGCAGTGGCGGAGGAGCCCGAGGAGCGCTACGTGTCCCGGGCGGGGCTCAAGCTCGAGGCGCTGATCGAGGCGCTGGGCCTGGATCTGACGGGCAAGCTGGTCCTCGACGTGGGGCAATCCACCGGCGGCTTCACCGACTGCGCCCTGGCCCACGGCGCTCGCCACGTGATCGGCGTGGAGGTGGGCCACGATCAACTCGATTCAAGCCTGCGCCAAGACTCCCGAGTGACCTGCCTGGAGGGGCTTAACGCCCGGGCCATGGCCGGTGACCCGCGACTATGTGAGGCTCTTGCCGCACAGGGCGCTGCGGGTCCAGGTCTTGCCGTCATGGATGTTTCCTTTATCTCTCAGACCCTGATCCTGCCAGAGCTCGCCGCCCTGCTGCTGCCCGGCGGTGAACTGGCCAGCCTGGTCAAGCCGCAATTCGAGGTGGGGCCTCGCGGAGTCAACGCCCGGGGCCTGGTCAATGACCCCGCCCGCTACGTTGAAGTGGAAGAGAGAATTCGCGCCTGCTGCCTCGCCGTAGGACTGTCGATCCACCACTGGCGGGAAAGCCCCTTGCTTGGCGGCGACGGCAACCGCGAGTTTCTGCTCTATGCCGTTCGGGAGGCCCCACCGGCCTGAGTTCACCTTATGTCAGCGCCCATCACCTCCCCCGCCACTGTCGCCGGGATCGACTTCACCCGGATCCCCCTCGGCCCCGGGAGGCGGATTCGCCAAAGCGGGCTCCTTTGAAGGCACCACGCGCTGGACCCGCGCGGCCTGCCCGCCGGGGCGATGCAGCCAGACGTCGAGCTGGTTGAAGGCGATATCGACGTCATGCTCGGCGAACAACTCGCCCACTCGACAGTTGATCTCGTCGGTGGCGTAGAGGCGGTCGCCCAGGGAGTTGACGAAGATCCGAAGCTCGAAGTTCAGGGTACTCTCACCGTAGTCCATGAATAACACCAGAGGCTCGGGGTCGGCCAGCACCCGGGCGTTTTCGTCGGCGGCCTGGCGCAGCAGACGATGAACCAGCCGATGGTCTGACCCGTAGGCCACGCCGAAGCTCAGCACCACTCGGGTGACCGTGTCCGACAGTGACCAGTTAATCAGTTGGTCGGTGACAAAGGTCTTGTTGGGAATGATGATTTCCTTGCGGTCGAAGTCGGTCACCGTTGTGGCACGAATACGGATCTTGCTCACCGTGCCGGTCAGATTGCCCAGTGTCACGGTGTCGCCGATGCGCACCGGGCGCTCGAAGAGGATGATCAGGCCCGACACGAAGTTGGCAAAGATCTCCTGCAGGCCGAAGCCCAGCCCCACGCTCAGCGCGGCCACCAGCCATTGCAGCTTGTCCCAGGAGACGCCGAGCGTGCCTAGAGACGAGACCAGGCCGGTGCCCACAATGGTGTAGGAGAGCAGCGAGGTAATGGCATAGGCGCTGCCCTGCTTCATCTCCAGACGCGACAGCACCATGACCTCGAGAAGGCCCGGCAGGTTACGGGCCATCATTAGCGTCAGCCCGATGATCAGCAGCGCGGTGAAGATATCGGCCACCGACAGGGTGTTGCCAACCAGGTCGCCGCCTTCCAACTCGTCAGTTTCCCAGATCGCTACCTGTTCCAGATAACTCAGCACCGTCAGCAGGTCCGACCAGACCAGGTAGAGCAGGAACACGAAGCCGATCAGCAGCATCAGTTTGGAGAGACGCAGCGACTGCTGGTTGATCTGGTCCATGTCCAGCGGCGGCTCTTCCACCACCTCCTGCCCCCCGTCGGCCACCTCCTGAGCATGAGCCCGGCGCCTGGCCAGGGCCCGCTTGAAGGCCAACCGGCGTGCCGCTACCGCCAGACCACGCACCACCGACGCCTCCACCAGGATCCACAGCCCCAATAGATAGAGGGTGAGCACAAAGCGCCCCACCAGGCTCAGCGCCGTGTATTCATAGCCGGCCACGATCAGCCCGACCAGCACCAGGGGAACAGCGGCCATGGCTAGCCCCAGCACCAGGCGAAACAGCCGCACGCCGAAGTAGGGCGCATGGGCCAGGATCAGGCGGGCCTGCAGAAAGCTCATGGCCAGCAAACCCGTGACCAGCAGGCCCAGCGCTACCGGGCGGTGGTTAAGTCCAAAGTCGGTATCTCGCGCCAGAGTGGCGATCACCAGTACCGGCACCAGGGCCAGTCCCAGCCAGCCGAGCAGCCAATGGAGACGTGCGGTGTAGTCCGCTGGCCAGTAGAAGTGCTTGGTGGCTACGCCGTCCAGGACCAACAGGCGTCGCCCCCAGGCAATCACTGCCCAGGCCAGCGAGAGCTGCAGGGCGGCCAGGCCCAGGCCGTGAGATATCCCCTCATTGCCCGCCAGCAATCCGCTGCCAGCGGCTGCCAGGATCAGGGGCCCGGGAATCGCCAGGGGGACATTCAACAACACTGCCCGGGGCGTGTGCAGCTGGGTATCGCTGCGCAGACGCCCAACCTGCTCATGCAGCGTCGCCAGACGGGCCTTGACCCGCCGGCGACTCAGCATCAGCCCGATCGCCACCAGTAACAGGGGCACGCTCGCCAGGGCACCGGCGTTGGGCAG
The DNA here is from genome assembly GCA_020201095.1 of Halomonas sp. Classification (GTDB taxonomy): domain Bacteria; phylum Pseudomonadota; class Gammaproteobacteria; order Pseudomonadales; family Halomonadaceae; genus Vreelandella. Next base: position 22,825 of record JAIVHM010000144.1, read on the forward strand.
GCGCCAATGCACCGGCAGCACCTGGCGCCACTCCCCCTCCTGCCACTCAAGCACAAGATTTTTGGGCAGCTGGCGCGCCCATGCCAGATCGAGCGGCCGAGTGTTGGCCACCCAGAAGAGCTGCTCGTCGATGGTCGCGCGCAGCTCGCGCGACGTCTCGAGCAGCTGCTGCTGGTTGAGCTGCATCTCGATGGCCGAACTCAGCAGAGTGCCATAGGTCTGCTCCAGGCGATCCACCAGCTCGCGGCGAGACTGGTAGAGACGCTGAAGGGAATCGACCAGGGCATCACTGACCTCGACACCGGCCTCTTCCAGGCGCTGTTTGGCCAGGCGCTCACCCTGGCGCAGCTCATCGCGTTGGCGCACCAAATCGAATTGGCGCAGGCGCAGATCGGCGATCTCGTCCTGGAGGTTACGTCGCGATGCCACCTGGGGCAGCGAGCGGCGCTGCTCGCGAAGAATCCGCGACAGCAGAATGCTGCCGCGGATCGCCTCGATCTGTTCGTTGAGGCTGCGCTGCAACTGTCGGACATAATCGAGCTGGCTACGCACCACCAGGCTCTCGCGCACCAGCGCACTGCTTCGGTCGTTGGTTCTCAGCAGCTCAAGGCTGAGATCGCGATTGATCTGCTGGGCACGCTCGAGAACCGGGTGCCCTGCCTCGAGCAGCGGGTCGTCCCTGACGGCATCGGCGATGGCCTGCTCCGAAGCCAGGCGCCGCTTGCGCTCGATGACATTCTGCAGCACAGAGAGCTCCGACTCTTGCCGGGCGATCTGTTGGGTCATGAGGTCGCGGCGCTGCTGGTCGAGCTCGCGCAGGCGAGCGTTGGTAGTCAGCTCACGCTGATGAAACAGCAAGGTGAGCTCGGCCAGACGACGCTCCACCCGTTGCTGCCAGAGCCGAGGGTCTTCGCTGGGAAGATCACGGTTCTCGAGTTCTTCCTGAGCGCGACGCGCCCTCTCCACCGCCTGCATGGCCTCGGAGATCGCATGCTGGGCGCGCTCCGGCAGAGTCTGGGACGAAAGCAATTGGGCGTTGACTTCGGCCAGACGATCCTGCATCCGCTGAAGCTCGATCACCGACTCCTGCTGGCGCTGTTCCAGCTCATCCAGGGATAGGTCGTCCAGACCGGTGGCCGACAGGTCCCGGGCCGCCTCCTCCTCTGCTCGCAGCTCTCGCTCCAGGCGCAGCAGTTCTGAAGGGGCCCGCTCGACGCGTGCTTCAAGAGCCTCAATACGCTTTTCCATCTCTTCCAGAGAGGCCAGGGAGGACAGCGTCTCTTCCAGCAGTTCTTTCTCGCCAAGCTGAGCGGTACTGAGGCTCTCACCCTCTACGGGAGCCAAGGCATCGAGCCGCGCCTCTACGTCACCGCGCTCCGGCAGGCTCACTTCTGCACGTGCCGGCTGCACAACGGCCATCAACAGCAGGGCCATCAGCAGCAGGGCTAAAAGCACCAGGGCAGGCCATCCCCAGCGGCTCGCTCCCCCCCTACCCATGGGGCATACCCTTGCAGATTTCGCCACAGCCTACCTCGCTTGCAAAACATATTGATCACTACTAATTCTCTTCCCCTGCGACAGGCATGGCAATCACCTTCCCCGTCAGGGTCCCACGCTGTTGACTTGACCGCCGGGCGTGGTAGAACGACTGTCTGAATCCCCATTGTCTTCCGGATCTCCCCATGACCTCGCTGAACCGCTCTGCCATTCTCGCCGGCGCAAGCCTGGCACTGTTGCTGCTCGCAGGTGTAACGCAGGCTGATACTCAGCAACTTCGGCAGAGTGACGGCAGCACCACCGGAGCCGGCGTCGGAGAAAGCGCCGCGGACCGCGGCGCCATTCAGGCCCGCATCCGGGCACTCAACGCGGAGCTCGAGTCGTTGCAGAGCGAGCTTCAAGCGCTGCCCGAAGACGGCGTCATCCAGTCCGAAACGATCCCAACCAACGAGGTCGCGGCTCTGCAGGCCCGTGAGCGTCGTGAGTTTGAGCTCGAGTCCCGCCGCAACCCCTTTTCCATTACCACCTATCGGCGCAACTATCTCTTCCCCGCCAGCTACACGACCAACCCCAACCGGGAAGCATTCCAGGACATTTCCTCTGAAAACGGTCCCGACAACATCGAGTTGAAGTTCCAGTTCAGCGCCAAGGTCAGCCTGGTCGATGGGCTGCTCGGCGACACCGGCGACCTCTACTTTGCCTACACCCAGCGCAGCTGGTGGCAGGCGTACAACACCGACTCATCATCGCCTTTTCGCGAGACTAACTATGAGCCGGAAATCTTCATGAATTTCGACAACGCCTGGCAGGCCCTGGGCTGGACCAATGTGCGTAACCGCCTGGCGCTGAACCATACCTCCAACGGTCGCTCCGCTCCGCTCTCGCGCAGCTGGAACCGGGTCTACCTCGAGAGCATCTTCCAGCGCGGCGACTGGGCCTTCAGCCTGGCCCCCCATTGGCGCATACCGGAGTCTGAGGGCGAGGATGATAACCCTGACATCGAGCGCTACATGGGCTACGGCGATGCCACCATCGCCCGGCGCTTCGGCGACAACGAGCTGAGCCTGCTTTGGCGGGGCAATCCCAGCGCGGGCAATATGGGTACCCAGGTGGACTACTCTTGGCCGCTGTTCAGCGGCAATGTCCGCGGCCACGTTCAGTACTACTACGGCCATGGCGAGAGCATGGTCGACTACGATCATCGCAACCATCGTCTGAGCCTGGGTTTCAGCCTCAATCCATTGTTCAGCGGCGGCAGCATGACCCGTTGATGCTGATCTCGATCAAGCCGACTTCGGTCCAGGCCGCCGCAGCCGTGGCAAGCGCTGCGTCGACTGCTATGCTAGTCCTGTCATTCACCGTCAGAGGAAGACCCAATGGCTAATCGTACCCCGCATACTCAAGATTCTACCCAGCAGCTAAAGGATGATCTGCACCATCTCACCCAGACCGTCGAGGAACTGGTCAACGCCACGGCCGATGACTCCCGAAGCAATATCAAGGAGCTGCGCGACCGCGCCGAGAAACGCCTGAAGGAGACTCGGGACCGTCTCGAGGATCGCGGCGAGCGCCTTTATGGCGAGGCCCGGGAAACCGTTGAGCACCAGGTCGACGCCGTCGATCGCTACGTCCACGACAACACCTGGACCAGCATCGGCATCGGCGCCGCGCTGGGTATTGTCGTCGGCATGCTGATCGGGCGTCGCTGATGGCGGAAAGCCAGGGACCGGCACAGCGTCTGTTCACCGCCGCCCGGCGCCTGCTGGGTAGCCTGTTGGCCACCGGCGAGACGCGCTTGCGTCTTGTCGTGGTGGAGCTCGAGGAGGAGCGGGTCCGGCTGGTGGGCCTGCTGCTGATTGTAGGGCTCAGCCTGATTCTATTGATGCTCGGCATCGGGGTACTGGCTACCCTGGTGATCGCCGCCTTTTGGGACAGCTATCGGCTGACCGCCATCGGCGTCAGCGCCGGCGTGCTGCTGGGCGGCGGCGTGCTGCTGGCGCTGCGGGCGCTGCAGCTGGCCAAGCGGCGCACGTTGCTGGCCAGCACGTTGAAGCACCTGGCTACCGACCGCGAGTTGGTCGAGCAGGACCGCCTGGAGGAACGTCATGAGCGCTGATTCCCTATCGCAGCCGCCACGCCGTAGCGAGGTGCCGAAGCTCTCCCGCGGAGAACACAAGGCGCATTTGGAAGCCAGGATCGAGCAGCAGCGTATCGATATCCTGGTGGAGGCGAGCCGCTACCGCGAAGCAAGCCGCCCCATCGACGAGGGCTGGCAGACGCTGATGCGTTTCAAAGTGCCGCTCATGGTTCTGGGCGGTGCGCTGCTATTAAAGAGCGCCCGCCACCCGAACACTCTGATGCGGGTCGTCAAGCGGCTGGCAGCTGGCGGCCTGCTGCTGAGACGCGCTCGTCGCATGCTGCTCTGATTCCCTACCCCGTCTCCTCCCCCAGCGCCGAACCCGGTAGGGGCGGCACCGTCGCCAGCCACTCCGGCACCTGGCCGGCATCGTCGTCCTCTTCGCCCCAAACGCCATTCTCGACCATCAGGACTGCCAAGGACTTCCCCCGGGCCGCCCAGTGATGGCAGGCATCGCTAAGCAGCTCCAGAAAAATGGCCATGGCCACGCCGTCGGCCGGGGCTGCGGGCACCAGGATCACCCGCGCCTTGCCCGCCTTCCAGCCGAGTTCCGTCAGACAGTCCCAGGCCGCATCCCAGTTGCGGCCGAAGTGGGCGGGAAAGGCCAGGCTCACCGCCAGGGCATCCAGCAGCGTTTCACGATTCCAGCGCCAGGGCGCGGGCAGGCAGTGCCAGCAAAGACCATCGGATTCTCCGAGACCCTGGGCCTGCGATAACGCCACACGATAGATACCGCCATGGACGGGGTTGGCCAAAAAAAGCGACAGCGCCTCTCCGGAGGATCTCAAGGTCATCGACGATCCTCCAGCACCCGGAATGAGGCGTAGTGATCATCGGTATAGTAGAAGATTTCCGGCGGGTTTCCGCCGGTGACGATGCGACGAGCGCCTCGGTGGGACAGCCCCGGGGTCTCGACGGTGTACTCGCGGTAGTAGCCCCGGGGGCGCTGGGGCAACAGCCGCTCGCGATTATGAAAGGTCGTGGCGTCCTGAGCATGCGGAAAGGGCCCACCCCGCTCGATCAACCGCAGCGTTTCATCAACCTGGATCTGGCCCGAAGGGCGCTGTTCAACGGGGGCAGGCTCCCCGGACCCGGATCCGAACCATGACCCCAGCTCCTCGAACTGGGAGAAGCCTAGCAGGGCCACTAAAGCGATCAGCAGTATCTTCTTCATGGTCTTCTCGAGGCAGATAAACAGGTGTTAGCCATCATGCCGTGAGACGTTGACGCCCACCAGCCGCAGATGACGCTGACCGCTGGATCGCGCTATGGTGAAAAGCGGCGCTAGGCCACCCGTTGACTCCGATAACGCAAGGACACTGCCATGCCCATCGCTATTACCCTGCACGTGCTCGCCTCCGTCCTCTGGGTGGGCGGGATGTTCTTCGCCTGGATGGTACTGCGGCCAGTGGCGGCCGGTCTGCTTGAGCCGCCGGCTCGTCTGGCGCTGTGGCGCGGCGTCTTCGCCGGCTTCTTCCCCTGGGTATGGGCGTCCGTGGGAGTGCTGCTGGTCACCGGGCTGTGGATGCTGTTCGCGGTGTTCGGTGGCATGGCCGGAGCGCGCTGGCACATCCACCTGATGCTGCTGTTGGGCCTGGCGATGATGGCGATTTTCCTGCACCTCTGGTTTGCCCCCTATCGCCGGCTGTGCCGCGCGGTAGATGACGCCGACTGGCCCGAGGGCGGTCGCCAGCTCGGCCAGATACGCCGAATGATCGGGCTGAACCTGATTCTCGGTCTGCTCACCGTCGCCATCGCCAGCGGCGGACGCTATATGTGAAGGGCGGCGTCATGCAGAGCATCGTCCCCACCGCAGTCGACTGTCAGAAAAATGTCATCTTATGGATTCGTGAAACTGCTAATGTACTGCAGCAACGTGCCTACCTGAAGGCAATGCGGTAAACGGGGAAGAATTGGGGGGAGGCACGCCATGCGAATGTTGGCGCTTTACAGCATCAAGGGCGGGGTCGGCAAGACCGCCTCGGCGGTGAATCTTGCCGCCGAAGCCGCCGCGGCTGGATGGCGAGTTCTGCTGTGGGACCTCGATCCCCAAGCGGCCACCACTTTCTACCTTCGCGCCAAGCCGAAGGTTCGTGGCGGTATAGAACGGCTGGTCAAGGGTGATGCCGCTTTCCACAAGGTGATCCGGGCCACCGAGATCGAACGCCTCGACCTGCTCCCCGCCGCGCTGGCCTCACGGGATCTTGATCACCTGCTGGCCGCCCAGCGCGAGAATCAGCTGCGACGAATCCTCAAGCCGATTCGCGACGACTACGACCTGGTCATCCTGGACTGCCCGCCCAGCCTCTCGACCCTTTCAGAGAGCGTGTTCGCCAGCGTCGATGCCCTGCTGGTGCCCATCGTGCCCACGGTGCTCTCGGTACGCACCCTGGAACAGCTGCGCGACTTCCTGGATGAGCGCGATATCCCCTGCCAGGTATGGCCCTTCGTGACCCTGGCGGACCGACGTCGCACCCTGCACCGAGAAACCATTGCCGCGCTGCCGGAACGCTGGCCCCTGCGACTCTCCACGTCCATTCCCAGCGCCAGCGTGGTGGAGCGCATGGGGGTGGAGCGCGCTCCGCTACGCCAGTTTGCCCCCGCGACCCCAGCGGCCCGAGCCTACCGGGCACTGTGGCAGGAGATCGCCCAGCGCCTGGAATAGCCCCTGGAATAGCCCCTGGAATAGCCCCTGGAATAGCACCTGGAATAGCACCTGGAATAGCGCTTGGAAGAGCCCCCGGAATCGCCGCTCGGCGCAGCCCTCAAATCGCACCGCCGCAGGCCACCCCGCTGGCCCAGGCCCACTGGAAGTTATGCCCGCCGAGCTCGCCGGTAACGTCGAGCACCTCGCCAATGAAACGCAGCTGGGGCAAGCCCTCCACCGCAAAGGTCTTCGACGACACTGCCCGGGTGTCAACCCCGCCCATGGTCACTTCGGCCGTGCGCCAGCCCTCGGTGCCCGCCGGTTTGATTCGCCAGTCACCGAGATGAGCCGCCCAGGCGGCCAGCTCGGCGTTTCCCCGTTCGGCGAGCACGCCGTCTCCGCCGTGCCACTCGACCAGCGCCTGGGCCAGACGCCTGGGCAACTGCTCGGCCAGCCAGCTGGAGAGCTGGCGTTTGGGGGTCTCCCGGCGGGCGATGCTCAGCGCTTCCAAAGCATCTATCCCCGGCAGCAGGTCGATGGCCAGTTCGTCGCCCGGCTCCCAGACGCTTGAGATCTGCAGCATCCCCGGCCCCGACAGCCCGCGGTGGGTGAAGAGCAGGGGCTCTCGGTAGTGGCCGCGGGGCTCCCCGGCACGTAGAGCACGCACGGAAACATCGCAGGCCACCCCGGCCAGGGCCTCGGCCCGCGCTTTCCACCGAGAGGTCAGGGTGAAAGGCACCAGCGCCGGGCGTGTTTCGGTCACGGAGAGCCCAAACTGACGGGCAATATCGTAGCCAAAGCCGGTGGCGCCCATGCTGGGAATAGAGAGCCCGCCGGTCGCCACCACCAGGGCACCGCAGTCGATGGCGCCCGACGAGGTCACCAACCGCATGCCCTCGCCGTGGCGCTCGATGCGCTCCACGGAGGTCTTGAGTCGCAGCTCCACTCCGGCCCATTCGCATTCGGTGAGCAGCACCCGCACGATCTCCTTGGCCGAATCCGCGCAGAACAGCTGCCCCGGGGTCTTCTCCACGTAGTCGACGCCGTGGCGCTCCACCAGCTCAACGAAGTGCTCCGGACGGTAGCGCTTCAGCGCCGAGATGCAGAAGTGGGGATTATCCGAAAAGAAATTGGCCGGCGCGGAATTCAGATGGGTGAAGTTGCAGCGCCCCCCGCCGGACATCAGGATCTTGCGACCGGCACGATTGGCATGGTCGATCACCAAGACCCGCCGCCCTGCGTAACCCGCCGTCAGGGCGCACATCAGCCCGGCGGCACCCGCTCCAACGATCACCGCATCATAAGTCATGGTCACTCCCGGCCGCGTCTCAAGGAGGCGCATTCTAGCAGGCCAGCGACATCCTGTTGATGAGCGCCGCGTTGCCGGCCTGATACATAAGGCCGGGTTAACAGCGATGGAACCAATGTACAATTCTTGTACACTAACCGGCGTCAGCCAGTCGATTGTGAATTATTGTCACAGTGTCGACGGGTATAGTGGCTAGCCTGTAAAGGACTCGGCCGCGGGCATGACGCCCACCGATGCTGTGTCATCTTCTCCCGGCCATTCAACCAAGAGCTCCCATGACCGTCTCATCGCCGTTCTTCCGCCGTATGTTCCCCCGAGCGCTCTCCGCCCTGCTGGCGATGATCATCGTGCTGCATGTCGCCTCGACTACTGCCGGCGCTCAGCAAACGACGGCAGTGATTGGCGCTCGGGTGAGCCTGGAACCCTGGTCCGACCCGCTGGAGGCGCTGGGCACCCTGCGCGCCGATGAGAGCGTGACGCTGTCCGCTACCGTCACCGACACCGTTGTCGAGGTCAATTTCCGCGACGGTCAGATCGTCGAAGCTGGTCGGCTGTTGGTACGCCTGCAGGATGACGAGCAGCAGGCCCAGCTGCGCGCCGCCCAGGCTCAGCGCGACGAGCGCCGCGCCACGGTGAACCGCCTAGCCCAGCTGCAGACTCGCAATCTCGCCCCGCGAGCCGACGTGGAAGATGCCCAGGCACGGCTGCGCCAGGTCGAGGCGGAAATCCAGGGGCTGGAGGCGCGGCTGCGCAACTACCAAGTGCGCGCCCCCTTCGATGGCGTAGTGGGCTTTCGCAACATCAGCGTGGGCAGCCTGGTCACACCGGGCACCGAGCTCGTGACGCTGGATAAGGTCGATGTGGTAAAGCTCGACTTCAACGTACCAGAGGTGTTTCTGGGGATTCTCGAGCCTGGGCTGCCCCTGGTGGCACGCAGCGTGGCGTTTCCCGACGAGCGTTTTGAAGGGCAGGTGGAAAATGTTGGCAGCCGAGTCGACCCGGTCAGCCGAAGTGCCACGGTGCGTGCAGAGCTGCCCAACCCAGAACTGCGCCTGCGCCCCGGCATGCTGATGGAGGTCGTTGTTCAGCGCAGCCAGCGCCAGGCCGTGGTGGTACCGGAGGCCGCCCTTGTCCCCAGCGGTGGCCGCCAGTTCGTGCTAGTGGTCGACGAGCAGAACGAAAACCGCATAGAGCGCCGCGAGGTGCAGGTGGGCGAGCGGCGTACCGGCCAGGCGGAAATTCTTGAAGGGCTCGAGGCCGGAGAGCTGCTGGTGGCCCACGGCGTTCAGCGGGTCCGCGAGGGCGACAATGTGCGCCTGCTCGGGATCACCGACGACACCACCTCGGTGAGCGAGATCCTCGCGGCGTCACGCGAGGATCGTGGCTGATGCGTCTCTCCGATCTATCTGTCCAGCGGCCAGTACTGGCCACCGTACTGGCGCTGCTGATTGTCGCCTTTGGTCTGTTGGCCATGCAGCGCCTGCCGCTGCAGGAGTACCCGTCCATCGATCCGCCGGTGGTCAGCATCGATACTCGCTATCCCGGGGCTTCCGCCAGCGTGGTGGAAACACGCATCACCCAGCTGCTGGAGGATCGTATTGCCGGGGTGGAAGGCATAGAACTGATCACCTCCTCCAGCGAGGATGGCCGCTCGCGAATCAACGTCGAATTTCGACTCGACATGAACATCGACGCTGCCGCCAACGACATCCGCGATCGGATCTCAGGAGCCCTGCGCAACCTTCCCGACGAGGCCGACCCGCCCGAGGTTCAGAAGGCCGATTCCAGTGAAGATGTGGTGGTGTGGCTTGCGCTTTCCGGCGACGGCTACAGCATTCCTGAATTGACCGACTATGCCGACCGCTACCTGGTCGATGGCTTCTCGGTGCTGCCTGGCGTGTCTCGGGTACGCATCGGTGGAGGCAACGAATATGCCATGCGGGTGTGGGTCGATCGCAATGCCCTGGCCGCACGCAATCTCACGGTGAGCGACGTGGAGAGCGCTCTGCGTGCTGAAAACGTGGAGCTGCCCGCCGGCGCCATCGAGTCTAGCGAGCGCCAGTTTATCGTGCGACTGCCACGGAGTTTCAACCAGCCGGACGATTTCGACCGCCTCGCCCTCACCCAGGGGGAAGACGGGTATCTGGTGCGGCTGTCCGACGTGGCCCGAGTAGAGATCGGGTCGGTGGAAGACCGCTCCGTCTTTCGAGCCAACGGCGTGCCCATGGTGGGGTTGGGCATCATGAAACAGTCCACCGCCAACGTGCTGGAGGTCTCGCGTGGGGTCCAGAAGGAACTTGAGCGCGTCCAGTCGAGCCTGCCTGAGGACATGACGCTGAGCCTCAACTATGACGCCTCGGTGTTCGTGGCCGGTGCGATCAAGCAGGTTGTGCTGACGCTGTTTATCGCCATGGGCCTGGTGGTGGTGGTGATCTTCATGTTTCTGGGGAACGTGCGCACCACCCTGATCCCCGCAGTGACCGTGCCGGTAGCGATTATCGGCGCCTTCATGGCCCTGGCGCTGATGGGCTTCTCTATCAATTTGCTGACCCTGCTTGCCCTGGTGCTGGCCATCGGCCTGATCGTCGACGATGCCATTGTGGTGCTGGAGAATATCCACCGGCGCATGCACGACTACGGCGAGACGCCCCTGGTCGCAGCCTTCAAGGGGACCCGCCAGATCGCCTTCGCGGTGATCGCCACTACCCTGGTACTGGTCGCCGTGTTTATACCGCTGGCGTTCCTGCAGGGCAACGTGGGCCGTCTGTTCTCGGAATTCGCCCTGACCATGGCCGCCGCGGTGGCTATCTCCAGCGTTCTGGCGTTATCGCTGACGCCAATGATGGCCTCCAAGATCCTCAAGCCGAGCATGAACGACAGCCGCATCGCCCGAGCCGTGCAGTGGCAGCTGGAGCTCACCCAGCGCCTTTATCGCACCCTGCTGATCTGGGTGCTCAAGGCGCGCCTGGCGGTGCTGGCGGTATTCGTGGCGCTGATCGCCGCCACCGTATGGCTGGCCGGGCTGCTGCCCAGTGAATACACCCCACAGGAGGACCGAGGAAGCTTCATCATCCTGGTCAACGGCCCTGAAGGCGCCACCTTCGACTACATCATGGATTATATGAACGAGATCGAGGCGCGCCTGCAGCCCATGTTGGAGAGTGGCGACATGGAGCGCGTGCTGATCCGCGCGCCGCGAGGCTTCGGCAACATCGAGAACTTCAACAACGGCTTCGGCATTATTGGCCTCTCCGACTGGGGGCAGCGCCGCGACGCCTGGGCGATCATGAGCGATGTGCGTCGCGAACTTGCTGGGCTGCCCGGCGTGCAGGCCTTCCCGGTGATGCGCCAAGGCTTCGGTCAGCGCATCAGCAAGCCCGTGGAGTTCGTGCTGGGCGGCGGCACCTATGAGGAGCTCGCCGAGTGGCGCGACACCCTGATGGCCCATGTCCGCGAGGACAATCCGCGGCTGATCGGCTTGGACAGCGACTACCGCGAGACCCAGCCCCAACTGCGGGTCGACATCGATTACGAGCGAGCCGCCTCGCTGGGCGTTACCGTCACCGAGATCGGCCGCACTCTTGAGGTTCTGTTGGGAGGCCGCAACGTCACCCGCTATATTGACAACGGCCAGGAGTACGACGTCATCGTCGAGGGCGAGCGCGGCAGCCAGTCGAGCCCGAGGGCGCTGGACAACATCCAGGTGCGCTCGTCACGCACCGGCGAGTTGATACCCCTGGCCAGCCTGGTGTCCTTCACTGACTTCGCCGGTGCCAGCACTCTCAACCGCTTCAACCGTATCCGTTCAATCACCCTCGAGGCCAACCTGGCCGATGGCTACTCCCTGGGCGAGGCACTGGAGTATCTGGAGGCGGCCGCTGCCGAGCTGCTGCCAGCCCAGGTACAGACCGATGTCAGCGGTGCCTCACGGGACTTCGAGCGGGCCAGCGGCGCCACCACCTTCCTGCTGATCCTTGGCGCCCTGGTGGTATTCCTGGTGCTGGCCGCCCAGTTCGAAAGCTTCATCCACCCCTTCGTGATAATGCTCACCGTACCGCTCGCCATGAGCGGCGCCATGCTGGGACTCTTCGTCACCGGTCAATCGCTGAACATCTACAGCCAGGTGGGGCTGGTCATGCTGATTGGCCTGGCGTCCAAGAACGGCATCCTGATCGTGGAGTTCGCCAACCAATTACGCGACGAGGGCCTGGCCTTCCACGATGCCTTGATGGACGCCGCGGTGACCCGCCTGAGGCCAATTCTGATGACCGCGGTGACCACCATGGCCGGCTCCATCCCGCTGATCGTCTCGACAGGTGCCGGCGCCGAGTCGCGCATGGTAATCGGCACCGTGATACTCGCAGGCGTCGCCGCCGCCACCCTATTCACCCTCTTTGTGGTACCGGTCGCCTACGACCTGCTGGCCCGCCACACCGGTTCGCCCGGTGACGTCAAGCGACGTCTTGAAGAGGAGATGGAGGCGAGTGAAGCCCGCTACTGATGCCAGCATTCGGACCTGAAGCACCGTTTCGGCCATAACGTCGGCGTCCATCCACCCGCCAGAAACCAACAGGGCCACCCCATGGGGTGGCCCTGTCAGCTAAGTGGCTGGCCTGGCTCAGCAGTCGCTGAGTCGCTCGCCTTCGACAACGGTGTCCATCTGCATTTCACCCATGGGCGACTGGACCTGGACGTTAACATTGCCCTGCCCTCTTCGCGGCAGATCATCCGGTAGTCGATGCCATCGGCAGAGACGTTGTGTTCAAGAAGCTCGCAGCCCTCCTCCACCTCGAGAAACTGGAAGCCGGAATCTTCCAGGTCACCCTGGGCGATGCACTCCTGGTGGGTATCGGTCTGGTCGGGAATCGGTACCTCGCCGGTGACGGAAGTCGTGCTGGTGAACTCCCATAGCCCCGGCACGATATTCGGGGCATCGGCTGTGGCGGTCAGTGGCAAGGCCAACGCAGCGGCGATGAACAAAGAACGTAACGACATGGAGTGTCTCCAAACGGTGAATGATATGCCTCTCCTTCGGCATTCATTCAGCTTACCGCCAATCAGCACGGGGCCCAACCGCCCAGGCCCCAGTTAGATTGGATTGTCGAGCACTCATCAAGCCCCCAACCCAGCCAGAATAACGACACTAAGGACAACACCGAGCAGCAGCAAGGTTTCCAACACCATCAGGATAACCGGCCTCCACCCTACTACCGCAAGCTTCTGAAAGGATGTCTTGATCCCCAAGGCCGCAATGGCTGTTACCAGGCACCAGCGAGACAGAGTCGTCATTGCATCGTTCATCGGCTGCGGAATAGCTCCAAGGCTGTTCACCAGGACAAGAAGTACGAAGCCCACCAGGAAACCGGGTAACAAGGGCATCCGGGCTGTTTCACCCGCTTCTTGACGCGACTTGCGAAAAAGCCACATGAATACCATGACGACCGGCACCAGCATGGCAACGCGCACCAGCTTGACCAGCGTGGACACGTCACCAGTCTCCTCCGAAATCATGTAACCAGCACCCACCACCTGGGCGACATCATGGATAGTGCCGCCGAGGAAAATGCCTATCTGGGTATCAGACAGCGAGAGAACGCCAGCAATCAGCGGGTATAGCACCATCGCCATGGTCGACAGGGTGGTAACACCCACCACTGTCAGGATCGTATTTCGCTCGCTGGTTTGATTACGCGGCATCACCGCGGAAAGCGCCAAGGCCGCGGAAGCGCCGCAAATTGCGACAGCGCCGCCGGTCAATAGCCCTAATTCTCGCGTCAGGCCCAGCGCCTTTGAAAGCAGCCCCCCCAGGATGATGATCAACACAACAGACCCTACCACCATCATCACTGGGCCGAGACCCAACCCACCCACCTGCTCGAAGGTCATGCGCGCGCCCAGTAACGCCACCCCCAGCCGAAGCACGGTGCGAGAGGCGAACTCGATACCCTCTCGGCAGCGACCCTCTTCACTGAGAAAATGCAGCGACATACCAAACAGCAGCGCATACAGGAGGGTAGGACCACCGTAATGGTCGGCAATAAAAGTCGTCGCAAGCGCAATAGTCACGCACACAAGAAGGCCACGACCAACGGCACGATAGTGTCCAAGCGATCCACGAAAGTACGTTCGCACAGCGGCAAACGGGACGGCATTGGTACGTGATTTCATCGGAAGGTCTCCAGTTGCTTCCCGTCAATCGCGTAAAAGCGACCATGGATCGAAAGTCGCCGAACCATGAAAATATCCGAAAAATGGAAAAGCATAGCTTAATTTACTTAAAGTGGCATGGTCTTGACGGCGCCTCGCGCTTATTGGCTATTTGAGTGCAGTTGCTGTATCAAATCACGAGACGAACGAGAAATTCGATAAATTATTTACCCATTTCCTTAAGTGAACCACAATCCCAGCTCCTTTAATTAGAAACCAAATGTGAAAGAGCCATCGCGAGCGACAACATTTTAGCTTCATTATTCGCGGAGCATGTTATTTGCAAACCAACCGGCATACTTCCCGGAAGCCTTGAGAGTGGAATTGTCATTGCGCACATATCGTAAACGTTTGCAGCGCGTGTATAGCTCAAACTCCGAGCAACGAAATCGGACGCATTCAAAACATTTTCATTTACTTCACAGACTGGCCGTGGTGTTAATGGAACAGTTGGCCCGATAATTCCATCCAGTCCCTGCATACGATCACGGGCAGCCGAGGCCAGTTTTTCCTGGATGCGTTTTAGGCGAATAAACTCAGTAGCCGGCATAGCCAAGGCTCCTTCAAGCCGCTTAACCGCAACCGGATCAATTTCATGACTATGATCCTGAAAACGTCTATGGCCGAGTGTCGCCAGAAGATAGGCGGGTACCATACCCGCAAAAATCGCCTTGATATCACGTTGCTCCTGTTCGGTTGGCCATGACACTGATACAAGTTTAACGCCGGCTACCGAGAGGTCCTGAAGAGCAGATCGGTATTGGTCGGCGACGTCGTCATCCATGG
>JAIVHM010000144.1:37446-52533 GCA_020201095.1 Halomonas sp.
CACCCCCGCCGGTTCGGGCGCGGGCGCCACGGTATTCCCTGTCAGCGCCGAGTAAGCAGCAGACGCATCTGAAACAGTGCCAGTCAGCAGGCCAACCGTATCCAGTGGAGGGCAAAGTGGAAAGATGCCGTCAAGTGGCCAGATGCCGTGGGTCGTTTTAAGCCCCACCACACCGCATAGCGCTGCAGGTTGCCTGACTGAACCTCCCGTATCTGATCCGATGGCAAATCCGCATAGCCCAGCTGCCACTGCCACCGCTGAACCATGGCTGGAACCACCAGGCGTACGGTGCAAATCCATATCACAGGGATTCCATGGAGTTGGGTGAATTAGGTTCTGTGCACCCGCCGCAAATTCAATGGTTCGCGTCTTACCGATAATCACACAGCCGGCTTTTCTAAGCGATTGGATAAAACTTCCTTCGGAACCGATACAGTCTGACAAATCAAGATTTGAACCCGATCTTGTCGGCATTCCTGATACTGCGAAAAGATCCTTCACGGCAACTGGAATGCCCATCAGGGGTCCAAGATCAATACCGACGGAAAGCATCAGATCAACGGCTTCAGCCGTCTTGAGGGACTGATCCCGGGCAACATGACTGTAAGCTTCAAGCTTTGGATTCAGAGCGTCAATCCGAGCTAGGTAGGTCTCAGTTACTTCTCGCGCAGATACTTGTCCCAAGCGCAAACGTCTAGCGAAATCCACTAGACCGCTTTGCAAGGGATCCGCCGGTAAAGTTGTCATCCCATTTCTCTTTTTGGTTATGTTTATCGGTAAAATCTAGCGACCCAGCAACAAAAGACTTAACTGCGGCACAAACGCCAGTATAAGGAGGGCGAAGATCAATGCACCCAAGAATGGTAACACCGCAACACTGAGCCGCTCGATACTAACATTGGCAATACTACAGCCAACGAAAAGATTCACACCTACAGGGGGTGTCAGGAAACCGATAGCCACACTGACAATCATAACAATTCCAAAGTGAATCGGATCGAAACCCGCTTGTTTTGCAACGGGCAGGAGCAAAGGTGTTAATATAAGAATATTAGCCAGTGCGTCCATGAAAGTCCCTAGTATCAGCATCATCGCAATAATTAGAAGCATCAGAACATATTTGTTATCAGAAATCCCCGTC
This sequence comes from Halomonas sp., assembly GCA_020201095.1. Taxonomy (GTDB): domain Bacteria; phylum Pseudomonadota; class Gammaproteobacteria; order Pseudomonadales; family Halomonadaceae; genus Vreelandella. The sequence goes on from JAIVHM010000144.1 coordinate 38,588, forward strand.
AGAATATTGACAATTTGATTGGGAACATTATTAAAGAGAAGGATTTGACCCAACGCCGACGCTGTGGCAATGAGCAGAAAAATGGTAGCCGTGGTGAGTGCCGTGCCACGCAGCACTTGCCAGAATTTTTTCAAGCTTAAAGACCGGAGGAGAATGCTTTCAGCAAGAAGCGCATAGGCCACTGCAACGACGCCTGCCTCTGTCGGCGTCATAATACCGCCATAAATACCGCCGAGCACAATCACTGGCACCATAAGCGCATGAATGGCTCTCCTGAATGCTCGAGCCGTCTCTATGATCGGAGGTCGAACCCCCTTGACTCCATGTCCCTGGTAGCGCGCTAGCATATAGGAAGTGATCATCAGAACGCTTGCAACGAAGATGCCAGGCAAAACACCTGCAATGAAGAGATCTCCGACTGATACCCCTGCCGTGGTACCGTAAATAATCAATGGAATACTAGGCGGAATCATCACACCAAGGCAACCAGCAGACGTGCTTACAGCTGCTGCGTAAGAGCCACTGTAACCCTCTTTTTTCATCGTGGGTATCATAACACCACCCACAGCTGCGACTGTCGCAGGAGATGATCCACTTAGGGCTCCGAAAAACAAGCTAGTTAACACGGACACCTGGGCCAGACCACCAGTAATATGACCAACAAGACATCGCGACAATTCAAGCAACCGCATCGCCATGCTACCCTTTTGCATGATTTCACCGGCCATGATAAAAAAAGGGACCGCGAGAAGAGGAAAAGAATCAAGCGATGTAATCAGCCGCTGAGCTAGAAATGTTGCCGGCATATTACTATGAATCATGCCGGCGATAACCGCCATACCCAGTGCAACGCCAATTGGCACACTTAACACCAGAAGGACCAGCAAAGTTATTGCAATAAGAATAATTGTTGAGTCCATACAGCTCCCCTAAGGTGTTTTATCGATGATATTCGAGCCAGGCAATTGCCCCTTGACTCCGACTATCCACAGGCGCTGCAACATGCGTAAGCCCATGAGCGTCATCCCCACAGGCAAGGCGAGATAGACCCAGTAAACGCTCACACCCAGCGACTGTGTACGTTGGCCGGTCCGCTCAAGAAAATTCAGCATTTCGATTCCCCAAACGACGCAGAAACCGCAAAATATAATCGTGATAATATAGGATATTGATATGACAATTCTTCTGGCACTTTCGCTCAATAGCGATCTAATAAAGGTAACTTCCAGATGACGATCTTCTTTTGCGGCAAAACTACAACCAATATATACTGCCCATATAAGCAGGTATCTACTCAATTCTTCAGACCATACAAGCGAACTACCAAGCACATAGCGAGAAAAGACCTGCATGCTGATTAGTACAACCATGACAGAAAGGCTAAAAGATGCCAAAACTTCTTCTACTCGATTGATAATACTAAAAAAAGTCATGTTTTACTTCCATAAGCACAAGTGCTTCAGGAGTGCGGCGGACGCAAGTCGTCCGCCGCCGTTATTTAATTTTTTTAATCGGACATGGTAGCGCGGGCACGCTCAATGAGATCACTACCGATAACATCCTCGAACTCATTGTAAACACCCTCTGTGGCGGTTGCCCAGTTGGCGCGTTCCGCTTCTCCGAGTTCCACGATATTAACTCCGGCTTCTTCCATTTTTTCTAGAATCATTTCCTCGTTCTGCCGTATTAATTCACGCTGGTAAAGCTTCATTTCGGCGAAGGCTTCCGTAACCAAAATCTGCTCACTAGTACTCAGCGATTCATAGAAAGTCTGGCTGATCATTACCAGGTGCGGACTGTACAGGCTCCTGACCAAGGTCAAGTTTTGGTTTACTTCGTGGAAATTATTGAACCAGGCGAGATTCAAGTCGATATCGATACCGTCAACTGTGCCCTGTTGCAAGGCCGTGTAGACCTCGTTCCAAGAAATCGGCGTGGGGTTCATTCCCAGGGACTCAAGAGTCGCAATATGAGCGCTGCTAGGCGTTGAACGAATTTTCAGGCCCGCCGCATCCTCTATGGTTTCAACTGACCTCCGGTTGTTGAAAATGTGCCGAAACCCGATGTCAATGTAGCCCAGGCCAATGATACCCGTTTCCACTAGCGCTTGGGCGGCGGTCCGCCCAATGGGCCCATCCGTTATAAGATCAGCCGCTTCGTAACTCGGAAATAGGAAGGGCATGTCGAAGATGAGAAAGTCATCGGAAAATGGAGCAAGGTTAGGCGTTGACGCTGACCCCATTTGGAGCATACCCGTCTGAAGTCCCTGTACCACGCTATCGAAATTTCCAAATTGACTACTATGATAAACATCAACAGAAAATTCACCGTCGCTACGACTCTCTATCAATTCTTCAAAGTAGCTGAATGCTTGACCCATGGGGTGATCAGGCACATTGGGGTGGGCAATTTTAATCACGGTTTGGGCGCTGACAGGCAGCGCCGCAAAGCCTAGCATTCCAATAATCGCCGACGCCATGACGCGATGTGTATTTTTGTTAATCTTTCTCATTTTAGCACCTCTATTAATTTATTATTACTAATAAAATCTATATTTATATAAATTTTCTATTAGTGTCGATACAACCGTCCACATCAGGATACTTTCAATCTTGCTTACCATCATGGACATTCGTTACAGTGGGTTAATCTTCTGCAACTTGACATTGCAATTTGCATGCCGTTTTTTAACACATTGATTTACTGTGGTAATTTCAAGAGACGCTTCGGTTTTACCATCATGCTGCACCTTTATTGTGCATCATATGGAAAGAATGATCATATCCTCGCCTTGTTCATGATCTATTCTGGATAAAACGTTGACCACGGTTAACACTACTACTCACAACTCAAGATGTATCACGTTTTTCCAAAGCAATTTTTACACATGCCTGATCCAATCAGCGCCAGAAAACTTATCATGACGCCTGATAGTCGGAGAAACCGAAAGCATCCGGATAGCCGAACAGCGCCACGCTGCCGCCGGTGTGAAGGAACACGATATTCTGCCCTTCCTTGAAATGCCTCTTGCGGATCAGATCGATCAGACCCGCCATCCCTTTACCGGAGTAGACAGGGTCGAGCAGGATGCCCTCGTGACGGGCCAGGAGCGTGACAGCTTCGACCATGCTGTCTGTCGGGATGCCATAGCCACCGCCAACATAATCGCAGTTGGCTACTACATCTTCGCGCGCCACGACTCCCGCCAGCCCAAGTTTGGCTTCCGTTTTCTGGGCCAGTGCGAATACGTTAGCCTCCTGCTTGTCCTTGGGAGCGCGGACGCCGACCCCAAGCACCGGGATACCCGAATTGCAGGCGGCCAGTCCGGTCACCAGCCCGGCCTGAGTCCCTGCGCTTCCGGTTGCATGCACCAGGTGGTCGATCAGCAAACCCATATCATTGGCTTGAGCCAACAATTCCAGAGCAGCATTCACATACCCCAGAGCGCCAATCTCGTTGGAGCCGCCACCGGGAATGATGTAGGGCGTTTTCCCCTCGCCCTTAAGTCGATCAGCCAGGGTTTCCATTTCGGCAGCCATGTCGGCACCGCCGGGGCGTTTGCTGACAGTGGCTCCATGCAGCTGGTCCAGAAAGACATTACCGTTGTAGTTGTAGGCAGGGTCATGGCTGCCTGTGCGGTCCTCAAGCAGGATGTGGCATTCCAGCCCCAGCTTGCAGGCCGCTGCCACGGTCTGTCGGGCATGGTTAGATTGGGTCGCTCCTTGAGTGATGATCGTGTCTGCCCCTTTTTCGAGCGCATCGGCCATCAGAAATTCGAGCTTGCGAGTCTTGTTGCCGCCCGTGGAAAGTCCCGTGCAATCGTCGCGTTTGATCCAAAGGCGCGGCCCACCCAGCACACGACTGAGGTTGTCCATGGGTTCAAGCGGAGTCGACATGTGGCCGAGTCGAACACGGGGAAAGCGGGAAAGATGCATGCTGGCCTCCAGGCGATTAGTTTTTTGCATGAGCGTGCTCTCAGTATTCGGCCTGCGTGGAAGGTGTTAGCGATCTGCTTCCAGTGCCTTTCGAGCTACTCCATCGACAATAGTGCCTATCGGATCGCCCCGACTAATGCCAAGATACTGTCAAACGGTTAATTTTTTGCATACGCAGACGATATTAATGCTTTTACACCGAATGACAGGTTTAAATAATGAAAATTGAATGGATAGAGGATTTTCTTTCACTTATCGAAGCGGGTACCTTCTCTCAAGCGGCGGAACGGCGCCATGTCACACAGCCCGCGTTCTCAAGGCGTATCCGGCAGTTGGAGGACTGGCTGGGTGTTAAGTTGATCGATCGTCACTCATCACGTTTGGCCCTCTTACCCCATGCTCAGGCCTATGAAGCATCGCTCCGAGATTGGCTGGCACACCTGTATGCCCTGAGAGGCCGCATACGCGCTGATGCCGCCCATGGACCACGAGGGATACTCACCACCCAGCACACCTTGACTGTGAGCTACCTGCCTCGACTGCTTCGATACTTTCGCCAACATGCCCCAAAGGCCCGGTTGCAGGTGAGATCATCGGACCGAAGCGACTGCATCCGCGACTTCCAGCGCGGGGACGCTGACCTCTTGCTGTGCAGCGAATTGGAAGGGGCTCCCCTGTTGGTCGATCGTTCAGACGTCCAGCGGCTGCAACTGGGGACCGAGCAACTTGTGCCGGTGTGCGCAGCCGATCAGTTTGGCCAACCAATTTTTGATCTCGATAGCCAGATCCGCCTGCCAGTGATTGGATATGACCCCAGCAGTTTTCTGGGTGGGGTATTGTCTTCCCCCTACCTGCTGGATCTGCAACGCCATTACGATGTCGAGTTGGTTTGTGAAACATCCTTCACAATCGGGATACGCGAGTTGACACTGGCAGGCTTGGGGATTGGCTGGCTGCCGCAAGGCCTGATCGAGTCGCACCTTGAAGCGGGAAACCTGGTATCTCTTGCAGACCGATTCGGAGGGCCCATGTTAGTGGTTGCGTGCTACCGCCAACCCCACGTGGGTGCGGCATCAGTAGATACCCTTTGGAAGTTGTTACATGATCAACCACTGATCATATGACCCATGACGGATCAGATGATCTGACACTAATGGCCGCCGTAGACAACATATGGAAGGCCACCAGACCCAACCAAACCACCGCGCGGAACCTTGTTTCCGTGCCTACGGAGTAAAAATGATGAGCCATGGTATTCGTCGTATCCTGTGCTGCGTGGGACTGAGAAACGACTGCGATTCGGTACTGACGCAAGCCGTGATGCTGGCAGTAGCAACTGATGCGAAGCTTCACGTTTTGCATGTGGTCAAGTCCCTGTCCGACGATGTTGTGAACACGCTCAGGGAGAGCATCCCGGATCGGGGAATTATAAAGACGCTAGGGGAACGCCGACTCGAAGAGGCCAGCGCGATGCTTGATGAACAGATCAAGGACTTTTGGTCACGACACCCCGATCTGCGCGACGCGATTGGCGAGGATGAAGTGACGCGCAGTGTGATGGAAGGCTACCCCGCTCTGGTAATCACGGACTTCGCACAGCGCAGCAGCAGCGATATGATCGTGCTAGCGGCCAATAAACGAAGCTTCTCTGCTACCTATGCCGGCAAGATTACCAAGGGCGTGATCAAGCGTGCGCGCGTTCCAGTGGTGGTTGTGCCACCCTCTCATCACTGATACCTCTACTCTATTCTTGAAGCAAACGTCGTTACCCTTGGGCTCCGTGGCTTATCACGATCAGCAACGTGAAAACTCTGAATTCGAGCTCTCTCCAACTGGCAGTCGTCCCGGCGGCGCACTATCGTTGAATCAACGGGTCCGCCAATCGGTTGTTACGACCCACAAGGGGGTGTGGCATGAGCGACGCTTACGACGAGGTGGATTTCCTGCCGCAGCAGGATCGTATTCTGCGACGAGGAGATACCGGGGACGAGGTATTGGCGCTGCAGCGGCGGTTGGGCACTGCCGGCTTCCCACTGACGCTGGATGGCCAGTTCGGTCCGGCAACGGAGCGCGCCTTGCGGTCTTTCCAGAACAGAGCGGGGCTGGTGATGGATGGCCTGGCAGGACCCAAGACCGACCACATGCTTCGCCAGCTTAATAACGAACAGGAGCGTCACAGGCCCCCTGCCGTCGATGAGACGCATCGCCAGCCATTGACCGATGATGGAACAAATAATGAGCAACCTGCCAGCGAGCGGCGGCTGCTGGGCCAGCAGGATCTAGTCTGGGCCGCGGAAGAACTGAGGGTGCCGGTGGCGGCGATCATGGCGGTGAACATATCATGGCGCGTCGACTCCGGCACCATGGCATCGATCCCGCTCCTCATATCGCCAGCGACCCCGATCTGGTCAACACTTCCGCGGGTGGCTATCGTGGGGGCATTCGAGAATATGGGCGACTGGAACGGGCTCAGCAGATTCACCACGACAGCGCGCTGGAATCGGCTTCATGGGGTCTTTTTCAGATCATGGGATTTCACTGGCAGCATCTGGATTACGACAGCGCTCGTCACTATGCAGAGTGCATGCACCGGAGTGAGGGAGAGCATCTGGCCGCGTTCGTGCGCTTCATCCAGAAGGACTCGGTGCTCCTCTCTTCGCTGCGCCATCAGCAGTGGGCCAGGTTTGCGCGACGCTACAACGGCCCCGCCTACGCCAGAAACCGCTACGACGTGAAGATGGCCCAGGCCTTCGACAACCACACCAGGGGGCTGCAGGAGTCTGACCTGCTGGTCTGATTCGACTGAACGTATTTCGACGGAACGTATGTCTCAGGCTCACACCTGCATGGCGCGCTGCAGCTCGCGCAGTCTTGGGCCCAGGTCTTCCGCCAGGGCGGCAATCGCCGGTCTGGCGTAGAAGAAACCCTGCTGACGGGTGATTCCGGCCCTCGCCAGCCAGAGCGCTTCCTCGCGGGTTTCTACCCCTTCGGCAATCAGCTCGAGCTTTAGCTCCCTGGCCAGGCCATGCACCGCCCGCAGCAGTGCCTGGCGGCGTATGTCCTGATCGCAGCCCATCACCAGCTGACGATCGATCTTGAGCTTGTCTGGCTCGAGCTGGGTCAAAAGATCCAGGTTGGCATAGCCGTTGCCGAAATCGTCGAGCGCCGTGGTGAAGCCCATGATGCGGTAGCTGTCGATGATCCGCTTCAGATGGGCCTGATCGGTCACCCTCTCCGTTTCGGTAAACTCGAAGACCAGTCGGTCCGTAGGCCACCCCACCCGCCGGGAGACGTCCAGGGTCGCCTGGATACAAGCCGCAGGCTCATAGACGGCATTGGGCAGGAAATTGATGGAAAGACGCTCCTGCATGTTGAGGGCGCTGGCCATCTCGATCGCCCGAACTCGGCAAGCCTGATCGAACCGATAGAGCAGTTCGCCGGTAACCTGAGAGAGCACGCTCCAGGCGGATTCGCCGTTAGGCCCGCGCACCAGAGCCTCATAGGTCGTGATTTCGGCGGATGCCAAGTCAATGATAGGCTGAAAGGCCATGGTGAACTCAAAGGGCAAATCGCCTTCACAGCGATCGCAGTGACCGTCTGTCCATGTGCAGTGCTTCATTTATCCCTCGCTAATTTCATGCCCACCAGCGCCGGTCGTGTTCTCGCCATCTGAGGGTGACTACATCGTCGTCATTTAACCCGGTCAGCGCGCGAGAATAAAGCGCAAAAGCGCATCAAGCGGCATCGGCCGAGCCAGCAGGAAACCCTGGAAGATATCGCATCCCCAGGCTTCCAGCTGAGCACGCTGCTCTTCGGTCTCGACGCCCTCAGCGACTACCTTGAGCCCCAGGTGGCCGGCCATCGAGATCATTCCCTTTACGATGGCGGCATCATGGGGGTTGGTGGTGACCTCGTTGATGAAACTGCGATCGATCTTCACCTTGCTGATAGGCAGGTGTCGCAGATAGCTGAGGCTGGAGTAGCCGGTACCGAAATCGTCAATGGACACGCTGATTTGCATGGCACGCAGCGCATGCAGTATGTCGATGGCCGATTCGGTGTTGTCCATAAGGATGCCTTCGGTCAACTCCAGTTCGAGTTGCTCTGCCGGCAGCCCCGACTGCTGCAGCACCTGGCGCAAGATAGTCAGGAAGCTAGGTCGATGAAACTGCAGCGGCGACAGATTGACCGCCACCTTCACGCTGCCGCCCCCCTGTTGACCCAGCGCGACCATATCTGTGCAGGCGCGCTCCATCACCCAGCGGCTTAGCGGGATGATCTGTCCGGTGGATTCCGCCAGGGGGATGAACACCTCGGGAGAGACGTAGCCCCGCTGAGGGTGATGCCAGCGCAGCAGGGCCTCGACGCCGGCCAGACTGCCATCGCGGGCCATCAGGGGCTGGTAATGCAGCTCCATCTTGCCAGATGCGATAGCCTCCTGAAGGTCGTTACGCAACGTAACCCGCTCACCCAGCTGCTCGTTAATCTCCTGGGTATACCAGTGATAGGCGTTGCGTCCCTGCTGCTTGGCCTTGTACATGGCCATATCGGCCTGCTGGATCAGTTCACGCGGCTCAATCATGCTCGGATCGCTCAGCGCGATGCCTATGCTGCAGGTCAGGTAGAGCTCATGGCCTTCGATCAGATACGGCCGCGAGATCTCCACCATCAGGCGCTCCACCAGAGCCAGCACCTGCTCTTCCTGAGTGACATCGGTCATCAGCAGCACGAACTCGTCGCCGCCCATGCGCGCCAGGGTATCGCCGGGCCGTACCGCACCCTCCAGCCGCCTGGCTACCTCGCACAGGACATCGTCACCTACCGCATGGCCCAGGGTGTCGTTGATCGGTTTGAAGTCATCGAGATCGACAAACAGCACTGCCAGCCGCTCAGGACGACGGGCAGTGAGCGCCACATCATGCTCGAGACGGTCCTCGAAGAGGCTCCGATTCGCTAGCCCCGTCAGGGCATCGTGGCTGGCGTGATGGGCCAGCTGAGATTCATAGATTTTCTGCTCGGAGACATCGTTCTGCATCCCCACATAGTGGGTGACCCTCTCCTGAGCATCGCGAACCGGGGCGATGTAGAGATCGTTCCAGAACGGCGTGCCGTCCTTGCGATAGTTGAGCAGCGTGAGGTGAACGTCTTCACTGCGCGACAACTGCTGACGAATGCGCTCCACCGAAGCAGGATCGGTATCCGGGCCCTGCATAAAGCGACAGTTCCGTCCCAGCACCTCCTCCTTGCTGTAGCCAGTTATCCGCAGGAAGGCCGGATTGACGTAGACAATAGGCGTATCCGGCCGATTGGCATCGGCGATCGCTACCCCGTTGATACTCCCTTCCACGCTGCGCTCCAGAAGGCGAAGATTGCGGCGGCTGTGATGGCGCTCCACCGCCAGGGCCGCCAAGTCGGCCGCCTTGCTGAGCAGCCGCAGGGATGCGCTATCGGGAGACATCGGCTGAGGCAGGTAGGTGCCGAAGGTACCGAGCACCCGTCCATCGCTGTCCAGGATCGGCACCGACCAGCAGGCCCGCAGACCTTGCGCAATCGCCAGCTCGCGATAGCGGCTCCAGCGAACGTCCTCGGTAAGGTCTTCACAGATCACCGTCTCGCCAAGATAGGCGGCGCTGCCACAGGAGCCAATACTCGGGCCAACCTCTAGCGTTGCTACCGCCTCCCGATAGGCGCTGGGCAGACGGTTACCGGCGATCAGATCCAGGCCAGTGCCTTCCTCGTTGACCAGCATGATCGAGCAGAGCGAACTTGGCACCTGCTGCTCCAGCATGCGACAGATGGCCTCCAAGATATCCTCCAGGGGCTCCTCCTGGACGATGCGGGTCTGCACGGACTGCTGAGCCTCGAGCTGCTGGCTAACGTCTTTCAAGGCCCGAGTTCGGCCCAGCAGCTGACCGGCCAGCGCCAGGCTGAACACCAGCAGGCCACTCAGCACCAGCCCGCCGGTGGCGACACCGACCGGCATCAGGCCAGTCAACAGCCAGTCGTGCTGGGTGCCAGGATAGGCCTCCAGGGTCAGCATTGGCCCGCCGGGCAGGCCAATGTGTCGCCGATGCAGCAGATGGTTGACGAAGACACCCTCGGGTCTTCCCCGGGCGGTACCCGGCGGCCGTAGCTCCAGCATCGGCTCGCCGCGGCGCAGAATCACGACGCGGTAGAGCCCAAGCTGCAGGCGCAGCTCGCGTGATAGCAGTTCGGAGAGGTCAAACAGGCTCAGCAGCAGCTGGTCGCTGGCAGGAACATCGATGGCCATTAGCGCCAGCCCCGTGACCTCAGGCTCGGTGAGCGTCAGGCGCGGCTGACCAAGATCGAGGCCCAGCCAATCGTTAACCTGGGGCATGTGCACCTGTGCGGCTAAGACAGCCTCGCCGGCCCGGTCGACTCCGTCCAGCCAGGCCCAGCCGGCGCCGTCCCGATACAGGCCAACCGCCTTCAGGCTGGCGGCATCGTGGAGGTAACTCTCCAGATCACGCTCGAGCACCGTCGGATCGATTGCGCCACCCCCCGCATCCAGGCGGTCGGCCATGCGCCGCATCAGGGTCAACCGCGACATCATCACCTGCTCGGCGTTGAGCTGGATGTTATCCAGCAGGAAGTCTGCCTGACGGTTGAGGGACTCTTCCTGCTGCCAGCTCAGCGCAAACCAGACCATGCTGCTGACCAGAACACCGGCAAGACCGGTCAACACCGCCAATCGCCCCAGCTCCAGCGGCCGGTCGCCGCGATGCGCGGCCACTACCACTCCCAGACCCAGCAAACCCGTCATTACCAGGGCGGATAGATCAGAAATATCGAAATAAGCCAGAAGCCAGGGGCGAAGGGCCGGAATGACCGCCAGCATGGCGATCAACCCGGCTCCTGACAGCACCATGCCCCATGACATCCAGAGCCAACGCCAGCGACCGCCAGGCGTCCCCAGCAATAGGCAAACTGCAACCGGCAGCAACAGCAAGGCTGGCAGGACATCCAACCTCGGCTCGACGCCGGCCGCCATATACCCACCGGGAACCAGCAGCGCATGGGCGATGGTTTGCAGCAGCAAGACGCTCAGCAGCCCGCCGGCGAGTAGGCGGGCACCTACCCAGCCGGCCAGAAGGGCCAGCAGACCCATCCCCCCCAGCACCAGCGCTATAAAACCGTCGGCGACCAGCAGCAGATGAAGCGGGGAATAGACCAGTTTCAGCCAGCCCAGCACCAGCCCGTTGATACCCACGATGATGAAGGAGGTCGCCAGCATCAGCAGCAGGCTGTCCATCACCAGGTGACGGGTGGTCGTTGGCATTAAACCCTCCTTGGATTCGCGCGCAACATCCCGGCGAGTCCGCCACGCGATACATTCTGTGAATCAGGCTCCCTGTTCGGCCCAGAACAAGGCGCCACAGAGTCGCCCACACCGTGGGCAATAATAGCATCACGCATGATGCGCTCTGGCGACATGCCCAGGCAAGGGAGGAGAGACGGGGAAAGACGCGTCGTGCCGGGCATATCTCGGAACAATCAGACCATTCAGCCAGTTTCTCAGTATGCCGCGTCAACCTGCCATCTTGTCGGCGCTTTCTTGCCGGCGCACCTTACTTTCCATGGGCAAACCGAGGAGAACAGAACCATGATGGGGGTAATCAAGGCGCTGACGCGCCATCTGGTGCTGGCGATTCCAGCGACACTTCTGCTGGGGCTGCTTTTTGGGGCCGTGGCCCCGGTGGGGTGGCTCTCGACGCTGGTGATTCCGCTGACCCTGTTGATGATCTACCCAATGATGGTCAATCTGCGGCTGGGTGAGCTGCTGAGGGGAGGCGACGGCCGCGCCCAAGGCCTGGCGCAGCTGATCAACTTCGCAGTGATCCCCTTCATCGCCTATGGGCTAGGGCTGTGGTGGTTCGCAGACGCGCCCTATCTTGCACTGGGGCTACTGCTGGCGGCACTGCTGCCGACCAGCGGCATGACCATATCCTGGACGGGCTTCGCCCAGGGCAATCTGCCCGCGGCGGTCAAGATGACGGTTGTCGGTCTGATTCTCGGTTCACTGGCCGCACCGCTCTATGTGAAGTGGCTGATGGGAGCCAGCATCCCGGTGGATCTAGTGGCCGTGTTTCGCCAGATTATTCTGGTGGTGGGGGTACCCATGCTGGCCGGTCAGCTGACGCGCTACTTTCTGATCAAGCGCCATGGCGCGGAGGGCTTTCGCACGCAGTGGGCGCCGCGCTTCCCACCGCTCTCTACCATCGGCGTACTGGGTATTGTCTTCGTGGCCATGGCGCTCAAGGCCGAGGATCTGTTGGCCAGCCCGGGCCTTCTGATAGACATCTCCATCCCGCTGTTGCTGCTCTACGCCATCAACTATGCGCTCAGCACCCTGGTAGCCAAAGTCTGGCTGCCACGTGGCGACGGCATCGCCCTGGTCTACGGTACGGTGATGCGCAACCTCTCCATCGCTCTGGCGTTGGCAATGAACGCCTTTGGTGAGGCGGGGTCAGACGCCGCCTTGCTGATTGCTCTGGCCTATATCATCCAGGTGCAGTCGGCCGCCTGGTACGTGCGCCTTACCGACCGGCTGTTTGGCCCGCCGGCCGAAGCACAGCACTAAGGCGCTTGCCCTGCCCGGTGGCCGTTACGAAGGCTGCCGCTCTGATGCATGTCATATCCGTGCTCTTCTTCGATGGTCCTCCAGAAACGCCGTCGCCTGGTTGGCATCAAGCCAGGCTGGGAAGGGTCATGGCCGTCAGCAGCGAGGTAGCCATTGCCCACCAATCTGTCATGGCCTTCCCGCCCCAAGTTTGATGAGATACATGGCAGTCACCACGGCCGTTTGATGCGGCCGGCTCATCGCAAAGGGAACCGCTGTACATGATCCTCACCCTCAACCAGCTGGAACGGCACCTGTTCAAGGCCGCCGACATCCTGCGCGGGCGCATGGACGCCTCGGAGTTCAAGGAGTACATCTTTGGCATGCTCTTCCTGAAGCGCTGCTCGGACGTCTTCGAGCAGCGCCAGGAGGAAGTTCGCAGCCAGCTCAAGCAGGCCGGCAAGAGCGAGATCGACATCGCCAACGTCATCGAGATGCCGAGCTGGTACAAGGCCACCTTCTACGTGCCGCAGCAGGCGCGCTGGTCGTACCTGCTCAAGGAGGCCCACCAGGGGAGTACCGGCTGCGCAACGAGGACTTCGAGTTCCCCGACCTGCTCGGCGCCGCCTACGAGTACCTGATCCGCGATTTCGCCGACTCCGCCGGCAAGAAGGGCGGCGAGTTCTACACCCCGCGCCCGGTGGTGCGCATGATGGTGCGGCTGATGGACCCCCAGGAGGACCACAGCGTCTACGACCCCTGCATGGGCTCGGGCGGTATGCTGATTCTCGCCAAGGAGTACCTGGAGGAACAGGGCGGCGACCCGCGCCGACTCAACCTCTTCGGCCAGGAGGCCTCCGGCTCGGTGTGGGCCATCGCCAAGATGAACATGCTGCTGCACGGGGTCAGCTCCGCCGACCTGCGCAACGACGACACCCTCACCGACCCGCAGCACGTCGAGGGCGGCGAACTGGTCCGCTTCGACCGCATCCTGACCAATCCGCCCTTCTCCATCGGCTACACGCCCAGCCAGCACTTCCCGGAGCGCTTCCACTACGGCAGCGTGCCGGAGGGCGCCAAGAAGGCCGACCTGATGTTCCTGCAGCACATGGTCGCCTGCCTCAAGTCCGACGGCCGCCTGGCCACCGTCATGCCCCACGGCGTGCTGTTTCGCGGCGGCGACGAAAAGCGCATCCGCGCCGGCCTGCTCGAAGACGACCTCGTGGAGGCGGTGATCGGCCTGGCCCCCAATCTCTTCTACGGAACCGGCATCCCCGCCAGCGTGCTGGTGCTGCGCGCCAAAGGCGCCAAGCCCGACGACCGAAAGGGCCGGGTGCTGTTTATCAACGCCGACCGCGAGTATTACGAGGGCCGCGCCCAGAACTACCTGCTGGCCGAGCACATCGAGAAGATCGCCAGCACCTACGAGG
>JAIVHM010000145.1:0-12882 GCA_020201095.1 Halomonas sp.
CGCTAGAAAAGAGACGATTAATTAAATGTGCATGTTCTGCCCAGGTATCGTGACGCAACTAAGAATATTTATGTGTGCTCAAACGTCTGATTAACATTTTTTCATTACCAGGCTTATGAAATTATTGGGCGAGACCGTTCATACAATAAGGGTACACGTCATGCAAAATAATCAACCCGTGACACAGAAAGAATATGTTCTTACCGATGATCAATTTCTTATCTCACGCACGAACCTTGAGGGGAAAATTACTTATGTGAACCCCGCTTTTGTCGATGTCAGTGGCTTTAAGCGGGAAGAACTGATTGGCTCACACCACAACATTGTGCGTCATCCGGATATGCCGAAGGACGCTTACAAAAATTTTTGGGAAACCATTCAGAAGGGAGATATCTGGCGCGGAGTGATCAAAAATCGCCGAAAAAACGGTGACCACTACTGGGTGGAGTCGAATGCGACGCCCATCATCGAGAACGGCCAAGTCTGTGGCTACGCCTCCATGCGCATCAAGCCCTCACCTGAGCAAATCAGGACCGCCGAGAAGGTCTACGCTACAATCCGGGAAGGACGTCGAGGGTATTATCTCGATCAAGGAACCATCCGCCGTTCCGGGCTATCCGGTTGGCTGGGCAAGCTGAACCTACGCAGCATCAAAGCGAGAATCACGTTATTCATTGCCGTCGCCGCGCTAATGGCGGGTCTCAGCGGAGGAATCAGCATCGCGGGGGAGATGAGCGGCATCGACAAGGCTCAGCTTATTCCTATCGAGATCGGTGCGCTTGCCATTGGACTGCTACTGTTGGTTCTCCTTGGTGTGACGACAGCGCGGGCACTGACTCGACCTCTTGATGAAGCCAGACGCTTCACCCTGCAGATCGCTTCAGGCAATCTCGGCGCGACGCCGCCTGCAGTGTTACGCAACGATGAGATCGGACGTGTTCAGGCCGCACTCGATATTATGCGTAAAAGCCTTGGAAGCATTGTTGGGGATGTGCGTGACGGCGTCGACCAGGTCACACCGGCGGTCAAGGACATCGCCGTGGGTAATGATGATCTCTCCAGCCGCACTGAGCAGCAGGCCGCTTCTCTCCAAGCGCTTCAGTCGAAGCGGCACGGGCCGGCGAGCATGGTCGCGGATTTGCCGTGGTCGCCGAGGAAGTTCGCAACCTCGCCACGCGCAGTGCCGATGCAGCGAAGGAGATCCGTGGACTCATTGACCAATCCACCCACCAGATTAACGACGGCGCTGAGCTCGTCCGCAAGGCGCAGGCCACGCTGACGGAAACCGTTGATGCGGCCATCCGGGTCAACGACCTGATGGGCGAGATCACGTCAGCATCCGAGGAGCAGAGCGACGGCATTAGTCAGGTCAATGAGGCGGTTACACAGATGGATCAGGTCACCCAGCAAAATGCTACTCGTGTGCAAGGAAGTGCCCGCGCCGCCAGCGAGCTCGACGCGCAAACGATTATGCTGAACGAGGCTGTCCAAGCGTTTCGAGAACCTGGCGCCGGGGCTGAGGACGTTCCTCGGAAGGGTAAGTCTGCTCCATCATCTACATCGCAGGATCATCATAACACCCTTGCAACGAATCAGTTGGTGGCTCGGCAAGGTGGATCTTCTCCGAGTAATGTCAAAGAATGGACGTCATTCTAATACGAGTTGAATATAGCAACCCCAAAACGCTTTTTCGAGCAAGGGGTCGGACAGCGTTAAAGAAAGCTTGATGCTCAAATAATGAGATCTTTGACGACATTACCTCTCCCGGTATCGGCTTTTTTAAAAAATGCCGTTGCCTCCTTGTTCGCCACAGATTTTAGCGTCATTCCGAAAAGCGGCCGACATAGCGAAATACTTAGAGTTGATGTAAACAAAAGGTGTCTCGCGAGTGATGTCAATTTAGGAAGTTTTTAAAATGATGACACCCCACGATGAAATAGATGAGGTAAATCGTCTTCTGGCGCTGCACCGCAGTAATCTTTTGGATTCTGCTCCTGAGGAGCGCTTTGATCGTATAACGCGCTTGGCCGCCAGCCACTTTGGCGTGAAGACGTCTCTTGTGTCGCTTGTGGATGCCGACAGGCAATGGTTTAAATCCAGAGTGGGCCTAAAGGCCCAGGAAACAGGGAGAGACGTTTCCTTTTGCGCTCATGCAATCGCAAACGATGATATTTTCGTGGTGAACGATGCAACGCAAGATGCCCGTTTTTCAGCCAACCCGCTGGTCACAATGGATCCGAAAATCCGTTTTTACGCTGGAGCGCCCGTGCGTAATGCCGATGGTCAAGCGCTGGGTACGCTATGCCTTATCGATTCATCACCCCGTGAATTTTCTGTCGAGCAAAAACAGGCTCTGCGTGATTTTGCAGACATGGTTGAAAACGAAATTGCGCGAATTGACCATAAAAAAGTGCAGGATCAGCTGGTAAGCAGTATGACCAGAACGTCGTCCATATTGGAAGCATTGCCTGATATGGTCTTCGTGATTGATCGTGAGTCCCGTTTTTTGGTTTGTAACGAACACCCGGATTTGCCTTATCCGCGCCATAAATTTTTGGGAAGGACGATCGACGAAGCGCTAACTGGTGAACTGGGAAGAGAACTTACCAGCGACGTCGAAAAGGCGTTTCGCTCTGATGAGGTAATTCACCACGATTACGTTATTGCCAGCACTCAACAATCATTTGAAGCCCGCTACAAGAAGATCGACCAGCGAGAAGTATTGGTTGTTATCCGTAACACAACAAAACAAACATTAGCCAATGCAGAAATCGAACGCCTGTCAGAGGTCGCCCGGCAGACCACGAACGGTGTGATTATTACCGATGAAAAAGGCTTCACGGTGTGGGTCAATAAGGCTTTTACAGGTATCACCGGTTACGGGATTAAAGAAATCGTTGGCCAGAAGCCTGGGGACCTCTTGCAGGGTAAAGACACGGATCCGGCCACGATCGATGTCATGCGTCGCGCCTTGAGTACTGATAAAAGCTTCAACGTTGATGTCGTCAATTATTCAAAGGCAGGCACATCTTACTGGATCAGAATCGCCTGTAACCCGATGCGCAGTGACGATGGCAAACTCAAGGGCTATATAGCCATTCAGACTGATATCACCAAAGAAAGGCACGATGCGGATCTAATTCGTAAAGGAGACAGGCTGCTCAAATCAGTAGTTGACGCTAACAACATCGGCATCTGGCGACTCAACTTACAGACCGGTGAGCTAATCATCAACGACCAATGGGCAAAATTACTGGGCTATCAGCTCCGTGAGCTAATGCCGACAGACATTAACACCTGGGAAAGCCTGACTCATCCCAACGATCTTGCCAACTGTGTTGCCCAACATGAAAAATATGTCGCTGGGCAAATTCCGATTTATCAAGCCAACGTCCGGATGAGACACAAAAATGGGGGTTGGGTCTGGATCGAAACTAGGGGGGGAATATCATCACGTACTGATGATGGTAAACCGGAATGGCTTCTAGGGACGCACTTTGACGTTAGCGCTCGAATGAGAGCTGAGAAGACTCTACTTCACAAGTCGAAACAAATGCAGGCCATTGTTGAAAACATGCTGGATGGGGTGATCAGCATGAATCAGACGGGGGTGGTGCAGACCTTCAATCAAGCGGCCGAACACATGTTTGGATACAAGAGCCGTGAAATGGTGGGACGAAATATAAGCCTACTGATGCCTTCACCGCACAGAGAACATCACGATGGGTACCTACGCCGCTATTTCAAAGGGGAACGAGAGAACGTCACAGGCCGTATTCGAGAGTTCCAGGCATTGCGCAAAGATGGAACGCTTTTTCCAATGGAGCTGGGCGTTGCCGCATTTGAGATTTCGGGTGAAACAACTTTTATCGGCATCGTCAAAGACATTACCGACCGCAAAAAACGCGACCATGAAATTGAACAGCTCGCCTTTTATGATTCGTTGACGCAACTGCCAAACCGGCGTCTGTTGCTGGATCGACTCCAGCGGGTGATCGCCAATTGTATGCGCAGCAACCACTATGCTGCCCTGTTTTTTCTCGATCTGGATAACTTCAAAAACCTTAACGACAGTGCCGGTCACCACGTAGGGGACTTACTACTATTTAGTGTCGCACAGCGTTTGCGCCAGTCCGTTCGGCAAAGTGACACTGTCGCGAGGCTTAGTGGTGACGAGTTTGTAATTTTAGTCGAAAACTTCAGTACCAACGTAGATGAAGCAGGTATCCAGGCCCAAACAGTGGCAGAAAAGATCATGACCGAGCTAACAAAGGGCTTCAATTTAAGCGGATTACCTTACAACTGTTCTGCAAGTGTCGGCGTCAAACTGTTCAATGACGCCTGTGCCAAGCAAGAGGATTTGCTCAAGCAGGCTGATATGGCGATGTATAAGTCCAAAACGAATGGCCGTGAAGGTATCTGCTTTTACGATCCGCAAATGCAGGTTGTCGTAGATCGACGGATGGAAATCGAACAGGACCTTCATAACGCCCTGCAAGGCCAGCAGTTTCAGCTTCATTATCAAAAACAGGTTGAACGGCATGGGCAGGTGATTGGCGCTGAGATACTCCTGCGGTGGAAGCATCCTGATAAAGGCATTATTTCTCCGGCAGAATTTATTCCATCCGCAGAAGAGACTGGCCTCATCGTTCCGATTGGTGAATGGGTTTTGCGCGATGCCTGTCAAACACTAGTACATTGGTCAAAGATTCCGGCTAAAGCAAAAATTGTTTTGGCTGTCAACGTCAGTGTCATCCAGTTCAGCAAACCAAATTTTGTGAAAACGGTTCTCAATGCCCTGGCTTTCTCAGGTGCTAATCCTCACCGTCTCAAACTAGAGATTACCGAGTCTCTGCTTGCCAACAACGTCCCGGACGTTGTTGGCAAGATGGATGAATTAAAACGCCATGGGGTTTCTTTTGCGATTGATGATTTTGGTACAGGCTACTCCTCTCTATTCTACCTAAAGAGATTGCCCATTGATCAGTTGAAAATCGATCAAAGTTTTATCAGGGAGATGCTCCAAAGCCCTAACGACCAAGCGATTGCCCAAACCGTAATTACATTGGCGAAGACAATGGGCCTGGATGTCATTGCAGAAGGTGTTGAAACCGAAGAGCAACGGACAATGCTTTTGGAGATGGGATGCGAGTTTTATCAGGGCTACCTTTTTGGAAAGCCATGTGAACTTGCGGATTTTATTTTTTAAGGAAGGCGGTCTCAATAACTAAAAAGGATCAGGTGATGCATCATGGCTCACATTTTTCTAATCAGCTTACTAAGGTAAGCAGTTGCTTGAAAGGTATTCCAATATGCATCAATTTAGCGCGGTTAACGAGCTCCTTTCATTAGAAAAACGCGAATATGTATATAGCATGCTTGCGCAACAGACAGCGCTGAACGATGTTTTGGAAGTGATTGCTGAGTCGTTCGGTTTAATGGTGCCGGGAGCGAAGCTTGCTTTCATGCAATTCGATGCCGGGTCCCAGTCGCTCAATATGGTACCCAGCCGGCACTTCTCTGATGCGTACATAGACCTCATGCAAGGCGTCAAAATGGATCCGAATGTTGGTACGTGTGGCGCAGCGGCTCACCATCACCGATTGGTTATCACCGAGGACATCGACGCGGACCCCCGCTGGCGTTTGTTTCGAAAGGCGGCTAATGCAGAAGGCGTTCGAGCCTGCTGGTCAAGTCCTGTCATCACGGCTGAAGGAGAATTATTGGGCACGTTTGGGATCTATTATCGGCAGCCAACGCCACTCACTGACGCAAGCGATAATATCACTGTTGAGCTAAGAGAAATGGCAGCCCTCGTAACCCTGGCCATATTAAAAGACGGCAAACAATGCTCAGTGCTGTTAGTGACGGCGAATGGTGCCAGTATGAGGTGCAAATAAAGCGGAATGACAACCGTGTCCTGGATGTAGAGATTACCAGCGTGCCACTCGTCGCTGACGGAAACATCGTTGGGGTGACGAACACGTGTCGCGATATTTCTGACCAGAAAAAACAAAAGGCCGAACTGGCTCTTCTGCAACAGGCCATTGAGGCCAGTCCCAATGGCATCAGTATCTCAGATGCGCGTCAGGACGATACTCCTGTTGTTCACGTCAATAAAGCTTTCTGCCAGATTACGGGATACAACCTGGAAGAGACGCGCGGTCAAAACCTTCGTTTTCTACAAGGAGAAGAAACCAGTCCTGCCGCGGTATCGGTTCTCCGTCGCGCCGTACAAACGCAAACCTCCTGCGAGGTTAAACTGCTCAATTATCGCAAGGATGGCACACTACTGTGGACGCGGATGGCGATTGGCCCAATCTTTAATGCCGCTGGTCAGTGCACCCACTTCATCGGCACCCAACAAGACATCACGGCTGAAGTAAACCAAGCGGCAAAAATCGCGTACCAGGCCAGTTACGACCCGCTGACGGGGTTGATGAACAGATCCGCCTTCGATGACCGCGTAGAACGGAGTTTTCAATGGTGTAGGCAAAACGAACGACTCATGGCGGTCCTTCACCTGGACTTGGACGGATTCAAGGCAATCAATGACAGTCTTGGATACAACGTGGGTAATCAACTGTTAGTGGCTGTCGCTGAGCGCCTGCAATCACTGATAGGGCCTCATGACACCCTGGCCTACTTTTCCGGTGACGAATTCGTCGTGTTAATGACCGATATCGAGGATTTTAGCGAAGTAGTTACTGCCGCCGAACGCATATTGCGTTCGTTCGAATCATCTTTTTGGATTGAAGGCTATGACCTGCACGTCACTACCAGCATTGGGGTTGCTAGCAGCGATGAATCTCTTAGTCATGCCAGTGAATTCCTACGACGCGCAGATAAGGCGGTAGACAGAGCGAAATGGCAGGGCCGTAATACTTGGCAGCGGTACCGTGAAACGCAGAGCATCATCTTTGATGAGCATATTATGTTGCGCCATGATTTGCATGCGGCCCTACGCAATGATGAGTTTGAACTCTACTATCAACCGATTGTTGAAGCACATACCGGCCGTATTCGTAGTGCTGAGGCGTTAATCCGCTGGCATCACCCGACACGTGGGATCGTTTCTCCAGGCATTTTCATTCCCATCGCCGAGCAAACCGGTCAAATTATCGCCTTGGGTCGCTGGATACTGAAAAAAGCTTGCCAAACTTTTGCCGATCTAAACGCTAAAGGTTATCGCGTGGGGCTTGTGTCAGTTAATATTTCGGCGCTTCAGTTTCATCGAGACGGTTTTATTGGCGAGGTTCAGAATATCCTCGCAGAGACAGGATTGCCCGCCGAATTGCTCGAATTAGAAATCACGGAGAGTGTTCTGTTTAATGAGGCTGACAATGCGATAGCCATGCTTCGTACTCTACGTGAAATGAAGATTGCGATAGCGATAGATGACTTTGGTACAGGCTTTTCTAGTCTCAGCTATTTGCGCGACTTACCAATCTCGAAGGTCAAACTGGATCGAACGTTCATACAAAATATAACCGATAGTCCCTCTGACTCGGCGATCGTTGAGGGCATCATCACCATGGCGCATAAAATGGACCTGACCGTGGTGGCAGAAGGGATTGAAACGTATGAACAGCGGCAGGACATGGTCAATCGCAAGTGCGACTTGTTGCAAGGATTTTTGTTTTCTCGCCCCGTGTCACTGAATGATTTGGTTTTGTTACCGGAACAACTACCTGCCACTGACTGACGTCCGCAGGGGCTGAAAAAAGACGCGAGACGTTAATAGGTGTTGGGAACATTATGAACCTATCAGTCAGGAAAAAACAGCTATGGCTGAGTGCCCTTGTGGGCACATGGGCACTCGGAATCGTGTATGTTTTTTGGTTTTTCATGTTCAAGGATTTAAGGGTGTTCGCAGAGGAGACGGATCGCTTTGCGAGATTTTCGCAGGCGGTTGCTGAACAGGTATCAGAGCAAATTTCGTTGCTGGGGAAATCCACGCAGTTGATCATTATGTGGGTTTCTGATGCCATCACCGTTGAAGGCATTAGCGGGATCAGCAGCCCCTCCGCTGTTATCATTGATGGCTCAGGCAATGTCTTGTATTCAGGGCCTTTTAGTGATGGTGCCTTGTGTAATGCCGATGGTGATACCCCAGTGGAAATCATGCTGGATGAAATAAATGAGAAAGACTCGGTATCGCCCTGGCTAAATATTTCGAGCTTTGGGTGTTACTGCAACTGGCCACAGTAAGACCTGACACAACAGACTCAAACACCCAAGGTGGGCAACGTGTTAAAGACCCTGAATCCTGATGTATTTAACGACGAGTGGCGAAATTCGAGTAAGAAAATGCTGGGCGTTGTCGCCATGCTAACGGCCGTTAGTTTTGTATTGGCCTATTTCAATAACACCTGGCTTGAGGCTGCATTAGTCAGTATCCCGACCGCCCTATTGGCCGTTTATCTGGTCACTTCGCATGGTGAACAGCTCATAACACGCCTGTATCTCGGCATCGCTTTCATGGTGTTGACGGGGCTGCATATCCATCAAATGAACGGCATGATTGAGTTCCATTTTGGATTATTTGCTCTGCTTGCGTTTCTCTCCGTCTTTCGGGATTGGCGAGTCATTGTCGCCGGGACGGTCACTGCCGTCCTGCACCATCTCGCGTTTTGGTACTTGCAGGTGCAGGGACTTGGCATTTGGGTGCTCCCCGAGGCGCAGTTCGGCATCATTTTGCTACACGCAACTTATCTTTTGATCGAGGCCAGCATTTTGATCTTGATTGCCAATTCCATGGCGATTCAGTTTACTAATGCTCGGTCAGCACTGAATGAAAGCGAAGCCATGAAGGGGCAATTGCACAACCAAAAACAGGACATTCTTGACGAGGTGGCAGACGTAACAGGTCAAGTCGCCCATTTGAGTCAAGAAGTCTCATCCGCGTCTGATAACTTGTCGTCATCAACCACGCAGCAGGCGTCCATTATCGAACAGACATCCTCTTCGCTGGAAGAGTTAGCGGCAGCCGTTGCACAAAATGCAGACAACGCCGAAAGGACGAGTTCAACTGCGCAAAACTTGTTGAGCGAGGCCACTGAAAGCAGCGAAGACGTTCAAAAAACCAGCCAAGCCATGCAAAAGGTTGCCGGAATGGTTGGCACTATTAACAATATTGCGTTTCAAACCAATCTCTTGGCACTTAACGCTTCAATTGAGGCGGCAAGAGCCGGCGAAAGTGGCCGAGGATTTGCCGTAGTCGCGCAAGAGGTTCGAAAATTGGCCCAGGAAAGCCGCCAAGCCGCTGAGTCTATTTCCGACACCTCCAATGAATCGGTTGATATCGCCAACAAGGCCAGCCATCGGATACAGGCACTCGTCCCGGAAATCGAAAATATGTCAAAACTGATTCAGGACATCTCGGTCACCACGAAAGAGCAATCTGACGGCATTGAGCAAATTAATAGGTCGAACAACGAGCTTCAGGAAGTCGCTCAGAATTCCTCTAACTTGGCAGAACAACTGTCTGGTATGTCAGGCAATCTGGAGAGCTTATCCAGCACGTTGAATAAACAAACCAGTGGAGAAAATCAGGCGCTAACAGAACTACCTGCTGACGCACCACGCTTGGCTCGTCAAGACGGGGAGAATTCGCATTATTGATCCTAAGGCCCGACATATAACGCCTGACGCGAAGCTCACTGCGGTGAGCCTCTATCGTTGAGGGAAATCAGTGATACCTTCCATGATGCTCTGGCAGCAGGATCAGAAGGAAAATGGCAAACAGCCACACGCGTTTTTAGCTTCGCCTGCTATTTAGCGAATACGAAGCGATTGCGACCCCCTTCTTTCGCTTTATAAAGGGCGCCATCTGCTTGTTTAAGCAGTTCGGATAACATCGTATCGTCGCCATCTGTGTCCAGAGTCGCCACCCCAAGGCTGAGCGTCACCACCCTGGCAGCACTGGAATACTCATGAATAACAGCCAAGCTTTCTACTGCACTGCGTAAATCTTCCGCTACCTTGCCAGCGCCTTCTGAATTCGTGTTGGGCAACAGAGCCACAAACTCTTCACCACCATAGCGAGCAATCATATCAGCAGGCCTTGACAGTGTATTGGCTAATGCCCGGGCAACCTTCTGTAGGCAGTCATCACCCGCGCCATGACCATAGTGGTCGTTAAAGCCTTTGAAGTGATCAATATCCATCATAATTAAAGAACACGGCAGCGTCTCTCGTAGAGCTCGCCTACCTTCCTTCTGACACTGTTCATCAAAATAGCGACGATTTGGAATGCCCGTGAGACCATCTAGCATGGCGATCTGCTCAAGTAGGTCGGTTTTGATCTTGAGGCTCATATGGGTACCCACGCGTGCGCGCACAATAGTGGGGTGATAAGGCTTGGAGATGTAATCCACCGCACCTAGATTAAACCCTTTTTCCTCATCACTGACGGTATTCTGACCTGTCACGAAAATAACCGGGATGGTGTTCGTCTGGGAGCTTTCCTTAAGCTGCCTGCAGACGTCATAGCCATCTATGCCTTCCATTTGGATATCAAGCAAAATCAGGTCGGGCTGTTTGCTGCCACGGGCAATGGCTAAGGCTTTTTCACCATTGTTGGCAACCTGAATTCGATAGTCATTTTTGAGCAACTTTGCCAGCGCATGAACATTGGTCGGCTCATCGTCCACGATCAAAATCGTCGACTCTTTTTCATTTGCTTTCATCGTTGAATATTCCCTCTTTTGACCAACTCATCCAATGCTTCTATGGCCGCGTCAAATTCCATCTCGGTCACCAACGCTTCCAGTTCCACAGGGTCAAGAGCCTGAGATCGTAAATACGCGATGGCCCCTTCCAGGATTTCATCTTCCACCAACTCACTTTGAGTCAAGCAGAGGTGTAATTTTGAGATATCTTCTAAGCTTCCTTCACTTTTTGATGAAGCAGCCTGAAGTTCGCCCAACACCGTTTCAGCATTGCGGAGTGCCTGAGACATCTCCGTCACCAGGGCTGGAACAACCGGATAGCCCTCCCTGATATGCTCGTCAATCTCTGTGGCCAACCGCGCAATCTCTTCGGCGCCCAGGTTGCCGGCAGCACCCTTAAGGGTATGAGCCATTCGCCCAGCTGCCTCCCAGTCCTCGGCTTGTAGTAGCACTACCAATGGCCAGTAGTCAGTGGAGATTTTTTCTTTAAAGCGGATGAGCATTTTCAGGTAGAAGCCTTCGTCCTTGTCAAAAAGCATCAAGCCTTGAGTCAAATCAAACCCAGGTAGACTGGCGGGCAGACGTGTCGGCTCGGCAGCGTCTAGGGTGGTAGAGTTTCTCTGTGGGACATGCCGGCCCTGGCGGCACGCTCTTTATCATCCTGCATCACAGCGGCTGACAATGCGATGACCGGCCCCCTGAAGCCCTTTTCACGAATCCTGGCCGTCGCTTCGAAACCGTCCATATTCGGCATCTGCAAATCCATTAAAATCAAATCAGGTGTTAGCTTCGTCAACGCCTCAATTGCCTCAACACCGTCTTCGACCACCGTAATAACCGCGCCGGTTTTTTCCAGCATGTGGGTGGCGACCGTTTGGTTGATTTCATTGTCCTCTACAAGCAGAACCTTATAGCCGTGCAGCGACGGGGTATCCACCTGGTGGCGATGACGAACCACACCTTTACCTCGCTCGGCGGCTACCAGGGCATCATAGAGGGAAGAAGCCGTCACCGGCTTGGAAAGAAACGTTTGGGCGAGATCCTTTGGCAGGGTTATCTCATCCTGTTTATAGGAACTGATCATTAAAACAGGCAAGTGAGTCTTTTGAATGTCCCCTGACGCTCGCATCTGTACAAGCTTTTCGCAGGTCTGCACACCATTCATGCCGCCGGGCATGCTCCAGTCCATTAAAATAAAATCAAACGGTTCATTGCGTTTTTCAGCTGCCAGAATGGCCTCAATCGCAGCCTCACCACTGGCGGCTTCCCAAGTCTCGTAACAGCAGTGGTTCAGCATGTCGCGCAAAATGACCCGAGCGCTTTCGTGATCATCCACGATCAAAATACGGTTGCCCTGAGTCTCTGGGCAGTTGATACGGGTTGGCAGCGCGCGGCTCAGTGGCAGTATTAAATTAAAGTAAAAACGGCTGCCCTGGCCCGGCGTGGAGTCAAGGCTTAGCTCCCCTCCCATCTTTTCAACTAAGCGACGGGAAATAATAAGCCCTAGCCCGGTACCCCCATATTTACGTGTTGTCGACGTATCTGCTTGACCAAAGGCACGAAAGAGCTTTTTCTGCTCTTCGGGGGAAATTCCGATACCGCTATCACTCACGCTAAACGCCAGCGTTGCCTGGCCCTCTTCTTGTTTTACCGCCTTGATTTTTAGCTCGACACTGCCCCCCTTAGGCGTGAACTTGATGGCATTGCCCAGCAGATTTGTTAACACCTGTGACAGCCTCAGCGAATCTCCGATCAGGGCTTGCGGTGTGTCAGGATCAATGTAAAAGAGGAGCTCCAGGCCTTTCTCCTCTGCTTCACCAGCAAAAAGCGTGGACACCTGATCAAGAATTTCACTGAGGGCAAACCCCCGTGCCTCCAACTCCAGCTTCCCCGACTCTATTCTGGAGAAGTCCAGAATGTCGTTAATAATCCCCAGAAGCATCCGTGAGGACGTGTTGATCTTATTCAGGTAGTCCTGCTGGCGGTCATCCAGCGGGGATTGCAGCAATAGCTGGCTCAGGCCAATCACCGCATTCATAGGCGTGCGGATTTCGTGGCTCATATTGGCAAGAAATTCCGATTTAGCCCGGTTGGCGCGCTCTGCCGCTTCCTGAGCCTGCTTGATTTCCGAAATATCTTGGATAATTGACCAGATAACGTCTCGCCTTTCAGGCGTCGTGGTTTTAAAACCGTGGAGCAGTACCGGATA
>JAIVHM010000145.1:12987-48087 GCA_020201095.1 Halomonas sp.
TGGAATTCTTCCGGGGTGTAGCCTGCCGGTTCGTTAATGGCCGCGTTAAACTCCAAAAACTCGCCTGTTGAATAATCATTCATCGCCATTCCCACCGGCGAAAGTTCAAACAGGCCGCGGAATTTCTCCTCCTGAGACGCCAATTTTTTTTGTGCCTGAACCTGGTCGGTGATGTCTTCATTGACCCCCACCACCCGCAGAGGTTGACCTGACGCATCCTGGTTAGCCTGCGCAATCGCTCGAATATGCCGGATGGCCCCATCACTGCGAACTATCTGAAATTCTGATTCGTAACGCCCGCCTTTGCGAGCCCCTTCGGCAATAGCCGCTTTGGCTGCTTCAGCCCCGTCAGGCAGTAGCGCCTTCTCCCAATCAGTCACCTTATGGCCAAAATCGTCCGGCTGCACACCATAGATGGCAAACATCCCGTCATCCCAATCCAACCGTCCACTGGCCAAATCCAGATCCCAGATGCCCAGATTGGCTGCGGAGGTGGCCAGTTTGAGCCGGCTGGTGAGTTGATCCTGCTTGTCTTGAGCCTCTTTTTCAGCCGTGATATCCCGACCTGTGCCGCGAAAACCGGTCAGATTACCTTCATCGTCCAGAATCGGCAGGCCACTGACGCGCTGTGTGACCAGAGTCCCATCGGGCTTGAAAGAGGTATGTTCTAAACCACGCCAGGGCTCGGCATTGGCAGCCCATTGAGCCAAAAGGGCCTTAACCCGCTCAGCCTCTTCAGGGGGCATGAATTCTGACGGTGAATGTCCTAGAATTTCCTTAACCGGACGCCCGAGTAGAGGCTCTACGGCAGGCGTGACGAAGGAGTAGACCCCCTCGGAGCTAATTTCCCAGATATATTCCCCTGAGGCTTCCGCCACATCACGAAAACGCTTTTCCCCATACTCAAGAGCACGCTGAGCTTCTTTCTGATCCGTGACATCCCGAAAAACGGCCATCAGGTAAGTGCCGGCGTTTATCTCCAAGAGGGTCACCGACACTCTGACATCGACCAGGCTGCCATCCTTGCGCCGATGTCGGCTATCAAAGTCCTCGCGGCCCGAAGCAATAACAGCCTCGATACGCTGCTGAATTTCTTCCGGTCCCATTTGCGCTTCAAAGTCCTGAACACGAAGCCGGGCAAACTCCTCGAGGGTGTAGCCCAACTGCTCGTAAGCAAGCCGGTTAAATTGCACGAGGTGTGCAGTACTGGGGTCGATGATCAGCGTGGCATCCGGATAGAGACCAAAAAAAGTGCGAGACTCTTCGCCGAGAAGCTGGTTCAGCCCTTGAGGATTTTTGGACTCAGACGTTGAAGAACACATGCGCACCCCTTGATTATAAGGTAATGGCTGAAACAGCCAAAAAAGATCATGAGCCTTCGGCAGGCTCATGATCTTTTTTGGCCTGCAAAGCTCGTATTGGAAGAAAAACAACATTCAATGCTTGTGCCTGATTTTCTTCTAGCAGCTTGGCAAAAACCTTTAAAACGGCCTATCTCAGTATTTTTGGCACAAAAGACAAGGGGTAATGCCCGAGTAAAACTCACCCAGAGACCGAAAAAACCTATTACTAACACTCAATGGTCCAAATTGATTCATAACGGCAGAGCATTGAAGTAGCATTATTTTCCTCTAAGCGAGAGGTAGAAGGCAAATATCAACCAACCACAACACGATTTCGCCCTGAGCGCTTTGCTTCATAAAGCGCCCTGTCAATACGTTTGATAATGTCTACGGCGCTCTCATTGTCTATCTCAACCACACCAAAACTGGCGGTAATATGTTCGACGGAGGGAAAAGGTGTGTCGGCGATGAGCTGGCGTAACTTATCCGCAAGCTGTAACGCTTGATCCCGCGTCGTTTCGGGTATTAACACCATAAATTCCTCGCCTCCCCAACGAGCACAAAGATCTATCTCACGCAGGTTGTTGGAAAGAAGCCGGGCAAACTCTACCAGCACTTCGTCGCCGACATGGTGGCCGTAGGTATCGTTGATAAATTTGAAATGATCGATATCGAGCATAATAAGTGATAGCGGTCGCGCATAACGATCACTACGGGCTATTTCCTTGCTCAGCTGGCGATCAAAGCTCATGCGATTGGCTAAGCCCGTTTGGTCATCCGTATTGGCGATCCGCTTAAGCGCTTTTTCTCTATCAACACGCTCCGTCACATCCTTGCCCACAGACACATAGCGAATAATCTGGCCTTGTGCATTTTTGACCGGTGTAATGGTTTGCTCAAGGTACACTGTCTGCCCATCGGCGGTCTGATCAATAAACGTATCGCTGAAAGGTTGGCCATGGATAAGGGTGTCCCACATATGGGCGTAAAACTGAGGTGTATGCTGGCCAGAACTCATGATTCGCGGAGTTTGCCCCATCACAGCCTCTCGATGGTGGCCCGTATGCTTCTCAAAGGCGGGATTTACATATTCAATACGGCCCTTAGCATCCGTCATAATCACAAGATCAGACGAGAGTTCGAGCGCGCTCGAAAGAATCTGTATCGTTTCTTGATCATGAAAGGCGCGCGTGAGATCACGTTGAACCGAAATAAAATGGGTAATGTCGCCCATGGCGCTTCGGACCGGTGAGATATTCCACTCGACTGGGTAAGCGCGCCCGTCTTTGCCGTAATTAGTCGTCACCGCTTCAAAATGTTCACCTGCGTCAAGTGCCTGACGTAAACGTGCCAGCATCGCCCGATCGGTTTTCTCACCCTGTAGCAACCGGGGAGTTTTACCAATAAGCTCCTCACGAGTGTAGCCCGTCATCTGCGTCATAGCATGATTGACATAGACAATAGTCGGTCCCGGACACTCAAGCGACGCGTTCGTAATCAATACAGCATTAAATGACTGCTCTACGGCGGTCTCAAGCAGCTGCTGATAGATGACATCTTCCATTGATACACCTTTCAATTCAGAGGGTAGCGAAAGCAGCTTCATGAATACGATATAACCCACTGCCTTAAGGACTGCTGCTATGCCTTCATCAACACGGCAATATCAGATTGGGCACCACTTCGTGGTCATCATGTCAGGTCATGTCAGAATCGCTCATTGACGTTAGGCGCTCCATAGGTAATACAGGTGCCTGATGAACCGCTTCAAATGCGTCTTGAATATCTCTGACAATATGTTCAAAGGCAGGTCGAGCGTAGAAAAAGCCTTGCTGTAGATGAATACCTGCGTCCATCAACCAGCGCGCTTCCTGGACGGTTTCGACGCCTTCGGCAATTAGTGTCATATCAATACAACGACCCAGGTTTACCAGCGCTATTAAAAGCGATTGACGTCGACGATCCTGATCACAGTTCATGACAAGCTGCCGATCAATTTTAAGCTTGTTAGGTGATAGCGTGGTCAGCAAATCCAGATTGGCGTAGCCACTGCCAAAGTCATCCAGCGCGACGGTAAAGCCCATTTCCTTATAGGCATCGACAATATCATTGATATGCTGGCGATCACGCACCTGCTCGGTTTCTGTTATCTCAAAAATCAGTTGATTTGTCGGCCACCCTACACGTTCAGAGACCTGCAGGGTCGCTTGAATACAGGCTTCGGGTTCGTAAACAGCATTGGGTAAGAAGTTAATGGACAAGGGCCGATCCATCCCTAGCTGACTGGCAAGCTCAATGGCTTTGACACGGCATGCCTGATCGAAGCGGTAAAGTAATTCGTCAGTTACCTGACTAAGAATAGAAAAGGCGGATTCATCATTTATGCCCCGAACCAGTGCTTCATAGGCATAGATGTCTCGACGGGCAACGTCGACGATCGGCTGAAAAGCCATCGAAAACTCGAACGGAGTACCCCCATCACAATACGCGCACTGTCCATCAGTGCCGCCACAATTTTTCATGATTATTCCCTATGGGATGAACTGGTGCCGTTGTCTTGATAGCGCCGATTAGTACGCCTCATACACGCTACTCAAAGGTAGGCGATGACTTTAAGGATACAACATTACTGATTATTAATGGGTGACGGTTAGAGCCGAGCTAGAAGACGCTTCCACAGCATAAGAGCTACTTTGGCTACCGAATAAATTATACAAAAATTATACATCAAGCCCTTTCCGCCATCTACTGTATAGCCAGATCACATTGGCATCCTCTGCTGTTTTACGCACAGAAAATCCAGCCGGAGGCTAGATCCAAATACACATGGCTTATAACCGACATGACGATCACAAGTGCTTACGTTATGATCAGTACCGTAATCGAATACAAAGCGCTTCACGCACCGCGTAGCGTATATATGTTAGCTAGATTTCTAGGGGCGCCCTAAATAATGCTATTCATGGCAACAACAGACGGAGTTTAGATGCCGGTGCTTCAAGATACACTATTCCGTCAGGCCATTGATCAGGCATACGTATCTGTACTCATCACAACGGCCGAGTTGGATTTACCTGGCCCCACAATTGTGTATGCCAACGCTGCGTTTTGCGCACAGGCTGGCTATACGGAAGAGGAGCTGATTGGTCAGACACCACGGCTCCTTCAGGGACCCGAGACGGATCGTACCGTCCTGAATCGTTTGCGCACTGCCTTAGCGCAATCAGGCGCTTTTGATGGGCAGACAATTAATTATCGTAAAAATGGCTCGCCCTACCGCGTACGTTGGAGCGTCCGTCCCATACGAGATGATCAGCAACGCATCACTCATTACCTTTCACTGCAAAGCGATATCACGGATATCAGCGTCACCCGCGATGAACTCACACGCCAAACTGAGCTACTCAAAATGGCCGAGAAAACTTTGCGATTTGGCGGTTGGCTCATCGACTTAAAAGACAATCGCATTGAATGGTCTAATATTGTCGCAGAAATTCATGGTATGCCGCATGGATTCTCGCCCACGCTCAGTCAAGCGATTGCATATTATATTCCTGAACACCGTGAGGAGATTCGTGAGCGTTTCACCGCCTGTGTAGAGCGAGGAGTATCTTACGACGAAGAATTTCAGATCATAAGAGCCGACGGAAAACGTATTTGGGTGCGCACGCTAGGTGAGCCAATACGTGATGTAAGCGAGCGTATTGTGGGTGTCCGCGGTGCTTTTCAGGATGTGACACAACGTCGTGAACGGGAACAAGAACTCCGCAAGCTGGCCTACATCACGGAGCAAAGCCCAGCCTCTATTTCGGTGACAGACCTTGCGGGCCACATTGAATATGTGAACCGCGCATTTGAGACAGTATCAGGCTATTCACGCGATATGCTGATCGGGAATACGCCGACAATGATTCAAAGTGGCCATACCCCAAAGGCTACTTACAGCGATCTCTGGGAAACAATTACAGCAGGGCATGTCTGGTCAGGCGATATACAAAACCGTCGTCATGACGGCACCTATTATTGGGAGCGCGAGTTGATTTCGCCGCTTACCGATGACCTCGGAATAATGACGCATTTTGTCGCGATTAAACAGGACATCACGGCAATCAAACAAGCTCAGCAAGAGCTTAGTCGTATTGCGTTTGAAGATCCATTGACGGAGCTCTATTCACGTGTTGGCTTTGAGCAGGCATTGCAAGCCCATTTAAGCCAAAGGGACTGGAAAGAACCGGGCGTGGTAGTGATGATCGATATTGTCGGCCAACGTGATGTGAACGATGCATATGGCTATAAGGCAGGCGATCAGCTATTAATCGAGTTTGGGCGTCGTTTGTTAGCGTGGGCTCGCTGGCAGAATGGACTTGCCGGTCGCATTGGGGGTGACGAGTTCACGTTATTCTTACCTATTACCCGCCAAGAAACATGGGAGATGGTTTTTGAACCGTTACTTGATTCTCTGACTATGCCGATAGAGCTGGATGAAAACACGATGGAGCTCTCGGTTCGATTAGGCTACACGTCTTTTGATGCGTCTCCGCATTCAACTCAAGATCTCTTACGTGAAGCCGAGCGCGCCCTGCGAAAGCATCGTGAGGCTCCCTCCTTGCCGTGGGTAGCTTACGATCACCAATTCAAGGAAGACAGTCAGTTACGGATTCAGTTAACCCGCGAGTTGCGCCAGGCGCTTGATGCTGACCAGTTGGAACTCCATTTTCAACCTAAAGTGGATCTCGCAACAGGGGCGGTCGTTTCTTGCGAGGCGCTGCTGCGGTGGCATCACCCAACGCGTGGTTTGGTTTCACCTGGCATATTCA
The DNA here is from genome assembly GCA_020201095.1 of Halomonas sp. Classification (GTDB taxonomy): domain Bacteria; phylum Pseudomonadota; class Gammaproteobacteria; order Pseudomonadales; family Halomonadaceae; genus Vreelandella. The sequence continues at coordinate 19,148 of JAIVHM010000145.1, forward strand.
TCCCCATTGCCGAGCAAAGTCAGTTAATCGTTCCTATTGAGGAATGGGTCTTGCGCAATGCCTGTCAACATTTAAGAGAGTGGCGTGACGCGGGCCTTGACACTGTGCGTGTCGCGGTCAATGTATCGCTTATTCAGTTTCAGACAGGAAATTTGCCTAACCTGGTACAGAGTGTGTTGAGTAACTCTGGCATTGCGCCCGAGGAACTGGTGTTAGAGCTCACGGAAAGTGTTTTCAGCGAAGCCTCCGACACATTGTTACATCAAATGAATGCACTGCGTGAGATGGGGGTGCGTCTTTCATTAGATGACTTTGGCACCGGTTATTCGTCGCTACTCTATCTACAGCAATATCCCGTCGATGAGATCAAGATCGATCAAGGTTTTGTATTTAACCTTCTTGAAAATGCTTTTAGTAGCCACCTCGTTGAGGCCGTTCTCATGCTAGCTGAGTCGCTAGACGCTGAAGTCATAGCAGAAGGCATTGAGTCCGCGGCGGTAGGGGAAGCGCTATTAGCGATGGGATGTCGATTTGGACAGGGCTTCCACTATAGCCGGCCCTTGAAAGCTGATGACTTTCAGCAGATGCTTAAACGACGCGTTCCGCTTAGCTAGAAAATAAGACTTCCAACCTGAACTCAAATATTAAGCGCAGCACCTTCAGTTTTCAGTGCCTCTGAATATGCCCTGAGGCGATACACTTTCTTAGCCGAACAAAGAGCTCAATAAACATCTAACTGTGTCACGGGAACGCTTTGCGCGATCCCAGACCGTGGATTAGACGCTGGCACTCGGGACTGACGAACGCAAGACAGGAATAGATGAACGGACTGTCTTAGGCGGCTCGATCACGGGCACGTGGCTACCGGAACGAGGCCAACTTCATCGCCATGACTTACCTGATAGGCCTCCCGGTAGGCCGCCTACTCGATCAGGCCAAATCAACATGAAGTGACGAAGAACCAATTTTTTACTTTCCTTTCTTGAATTTTGCTTTGCAGTTACCACTCATGCACATAGTACAGTAGTGCTCCCTGTCCTCGTGTTTGTTACCCACAGCGATGGTAATGCCGCAGCCGTTGCAGATCAGAGTGCTAACGCCTTCTTCAAACTTTACAACTGCATGTTTATATTCCATAAAGTGCTCCGCGAAGACCCTATCCTGTAAGAACGGGGAGTAATACCTTGTCGGCGAAAGCCGACCCTTAACTAATACTCCTTTCGACGATGCTATCGGACATCAGTTCAAATGCTGCTGACTCCCGACATTTACGCATTCATGCAAAGCTACGATGCTTGCGTCGGGCCAGATTCCTGACTGGAGTGGTCAAGCAAGGCGGTCTCAATGAACAAGTGCAACACCTAACCTATCAGGTAGGGTATTGTCTTGGCTCACTTTTATCGACGTCTTTCTGCTGAAGACCGAGCCTCCATCATGCTGATGCGGGTTCACCATTCGATTCGTGCTATCGCGCGTCAATTAGGACGTGCACCCAGCAACATTTCACGAGAACTGACACGCCACACGGTCAGGCCTGATATAGCGTATTACGCCAGTCTCGCTGGATATCGAACCCGACTGACCCGCTGTTGGCCTCGCCGTAGCCCGAAGCTGCCTCTCTATGGTGAGCTTTTCGAGCTGGTGGTCTACCTGCTGAGCAAGTACTGATCACCAGAGCAAATAGCCCGCATACTGAAGCGTAAGTTTCCTGATAACACTGACCATCACGCCTCACACGAAGCCATCTACAATGCGCTCTACCTCATTTCGCGCGGCTCGCTCAAGAAGGAGCTGATTGCCTGTTTGCACCAGGGTAAAGGTAAACGACGCCCTAGCGATAGGCGGCAACAGATTCCTGACCTGGTGAGTACCCACCTGCGGCCTCCAAAGATCGAAGACCGCCTGATGCCCGGCCACATCCTTTTGACCCCTTCATGCAAAAAGTGCATGGCGATGATAACACCGCGCCTCTACTGTCTATTTCAAGTGTACGTTCAAATAGAAGGTCAAATGCCACCACGTAGAGAACCTGGATATGCCAGCGACGTCACTGACGCTTACCGACTCGCCGCTTACATTAAACTGGGCGTCGCCTTACGGGCTTCAGCCAATCAGTCCACTATGGTTGCGCGAGAGGACTCAGGATCCAGCGCAATTAGACGTATTAACCTGCCAGCGTTTATTCGATTCACATCGAATTGACCCAGATTTGACTCTGACGGGGGCACGGTCGTTGAGTGAGACGCGTATCGAGTTCACTTTCAGCGACGGCCATGTCGAAGTCTATGATCTTGAGGCATTGGCTTTAGAGCTCGAAGGCGATGGCAGCTTTCCCAATCCGATTCCCTGGGACAGCCGCATTGATCAATCCGCGCAGCGGTTCGATTGGAACCAAATGGGAGATAACGATGCTTTTCACAAGGCACTCAAAGCCTACCTTCAACGCGGTTACATCATCCTGACAGGCGTGCCCACCGACCCTGAGCGAATACTGGAGGTCGGAAGGCATTTTGGATACGTAAAGGAAACGAATTTCGGTCGGTACTTCGAGGTATATTCACGGCCTGCTGGTAATGATCTTGCCTATCGCAGCGTTGCACTTGGCCCTCATACCGATAACCCCTATCGCAGCCCAGTACCAGGTATCCAGATGCTACATTGTCTGGTTAACGAAACCACAGGCGGTCTTTCGACACTGGTCGACAGCCTCAAGGTTCTTGAATTACTTAAAATTGAGCACCCTCAAGGCTTCGAACTCTTGCGTACAACGCCGGTTGGGTATCGCTTCATTGATGCTGGCACTGAGCTGACAGCGCGTCGCTGCATGATTCGCACCGATGCAGACGGAGAACCCGTCGGGGTTCACTACAGTCCACGTCTCGATAGATTGCCTCACCTGTCTCCGGAGGATACACAACTGTTTCACCTGACTCGTCAGCGGCTGGGCGAGCTATTTGCAGATCCTGACTTTGAAATCCGCTTCCAACTCAATGCAGGGGAGCTGATGTTTTTTGACAACAATCGGGTTCTGCATGGTCGCACCGCTTTTGACACACAGGAAGGAAGGCGACATCTGCAAGGCTGTTATTTGGACAGCGATGGGCCACGGGAGCGCTTCGCAACCACATTGATAAACGCTCGCGATCAGGCCGGTGAACGTACATATACTCATCAAACGGAGGAATACAACGGATGAAGCAAGTAGCATTCACCCAAATGAAAGATGGCACCGCTGAAGAGTACCGGTTTCTGGAACGGCTTGAAGATCAGTTTAACGAAGGACTAATTGATCGTCTTATTAAGGCGCTGCAAAACCTTGAGCAAGGCCTGAGTGGCTATCAGGTAAGTCGCCTGGAGCACTCGCTGCAATCCGCCGCTCGTGCTGAAGCCGACGGCGGTGACGATGACCTTGTCGTCGGCGCCTTGCTGCACGACCTGGGCGATGAACTGGCGCCGTACAATCACTCGCAGCTGGCCGCAAGCATCATTCGCCCTTATGTAAGGGCTGAAATCACCTGGATAATTCATCATCACGGGTTGTTTCAAAAAGTTTACTACGCGCACTACTTTGGCGAGGACCCGCATGAGCGCGATCGCTATCGTCATCATCCTTGGTACCAGAAGTGCGTCGATTTCTGCGAACTTTACGATCAGGCGGCCTTCGATCCGAACTACCCGACGCCGCCACTAAAGCACTTCGAACCCGCACTGCGGCGAGTGTTTTCACGCACGCCCTTTGATCCCGCGATAATCGGGGAGGAACCTGCCGAGGACTTCAATAGCCTAGCTTGATCATAGGGAATCAGGGGGATGGTGAGAACATTGATGTCGCTCATCAAGTGACGTATAAGTGCTCTTGATAAGGGTGGTTTTCTGTCTGTGGACCTAATCCGCCGAGCCCAACCAATCAGTGTCGAGGATGTACGTGGCCGCCCGACAATTCTCTAACCTGTTGTCTTCAGACCTTGGGGCTCTCCCATCACTGCGTGGCCTCATCGCATTTGAGGCCACCGTCAGGTGTGGTTCGATGACAGCCGCTGCGGACGATATGAATACAACGCAGCCCACCATTTCTCAGCGCATCCGCGCACTCGAAGACCATCTGGGCTGCCCGCTGTTTGACCGCAGGGGCGGTCGTCTATCTCTCAATGCTCGGGGTGAAGCCTTCTACGAAGAAATAGCGCCTGGCTTGGAACGTGTTTGCGGTGCTATTAATGATATTCGTCGTCAGACACAGGAACGGACCCCCGTCATCAGTATCGCAGCGGGCGCAGGCTTTACCCACATGTGGTTGAGACCGCGCTTGACACGCCTGGAAAACACCTTTCCCGATCGATCATTTCGCCTAATACCAATCGACCGAGACGAAGCCCCTGAGATGCAGAGTGCCGATATCGCCCTACGGTTTGGGCCAACTCTGCAGGATGAGCTTACCGACACACTGGTAGTGCCCGAAAAAGCTTTTCCTATATGCAGCCCTGAGTACGCCAACCAGCATCATCTAGACACCGAACTGGATGCCAAAGCACTTCATCGCATCACCTTGCTGCACCTGGATATTCGTGACCCTCGCTGGCTGGACTGGGCGAGCTGGTGCAGACTTGCACACTTGTCTCCTCCTCCTCTTGAAAAGGCATTTCCCTACAACAACTTCCCTCTCTTACTCAATGCAGTGGTCAACCACCAAGGGGTCGCCCTTGGTTGGAGTCATGTGATCCAGGATATGCTGAATAGCGGTCAGCTTGTCGCCCTGGGACCCCATGTAACTCGCAAGAGCCATGGCTACCGTCTTAGTGTGCGAAATCCCGATAGTGCGGTGATCGCGCCTATCGTTAGCTGGCTTGAACGGGAGTTTGCGGGATAGGTCTCGGCTATCGCGGGCGGGCGCGGAACCAGCTGCGCTTTTAGATTACATGCATTTTAAAGAGCCACTTTTAAAAGGAAGTTGAAAGCTTGCGGGGAGATCTTCCTCTAGCCAAAAATTCTCACACTCTCAGGTATACGCATGTCTGATTTAAGTTATCTGCGCACAAACACCCCCGACCGCTTCAACGCTGATAGCGACCAGCCGACAATGAAAGCCGTGGTAACAACTGGCAATGGCGGCTATGAGAAACTCCACTACTGCGATGTTACGATCCCCACACCAGGACCCGGTGAGGTGTTGATCAAAGTGTTGGCTGCGGGTGTCAATAACACGGAAATCAATACGCGCCTTGGCTGGTATTCTTCATCTGTTGAAGGTGGCACCGAGCAGCTATCTGAAACCGACAGCGAATCGACGATTGAGGATGGAGGCTGGAACGAAACAACGCCATTTCCACTCATTCAGGGCACTGATTGTTGCGGAGAGGTCACAGACAAAGGCGAGGGAACAAGTGAGCTGGAAATAGGGCAACGCGTGCTTGTTAGGGCTTGCATGCGCCTTAACGGCTTTGATTCGCTGGATAACCTTTGGATGGCATCGGATTTTGACGGCGCCTTCGCCCAATACGTCAAAGTGCCCGCAAGTGAGGTATTTGAAATCAATTGCGATTGGAGCGACGAGGAACTTGCCACCATTCCCTGTGCCTATGGAACGGCTGAAAACATGCTCTACCGGGCAGATGTTAAAGCGACTGACCGGTTGTTGGTTACCGGAGCGTCTGGCGGCGTTGGCTCAGCCGTTGTTCAACTGGCCAAGCGGCGTGGTGCCCATGTAATTGCCGTGGCTGGGGCCCACAAACTTGATTTGGTTCGTGGCATTGGGGCTGACCAAGTGCTCCCTCGGGACCCAGACTTAATTGCAGAGCTTGGGGAGTCATCGGTGAATGTTGTCATCGACAATGTCGCCGGTGACCAGTTCGGGCAGTTGCTGAAACTGATGGCACGTGGTGGTCGGTACGCATCTTCTGGCGCCATTGCGGGGCCGATTACGACCATTGATATGCGTGACTTTTATCTCAAGGATTTGACGCTGATTGGTTGCACAGCCTGGGATGAACCAATCTTTTCAGACCTTATCAGGTATATTGAGAATGATGAGATACGCCCTCTGGTAGCGCAATCGTTCGCACTGAAAGACATTGCGACGGCACAACAGGCGTTTCTCGAGAAACGACATTTCGGGAACTTTGTGCTGGTACCACCAGCTTAATGATACAGGTCGTGCGAAAATTATTTGATTGTGAACATTATTTATCTGATTGCCTCAATGTCCGGCTTGATTCAAGGCCGGTTCGTAATAGCAAAAGAACAACCGTTCATCAATCGGATAATTGATGCTCTTACGTCACCACGTTCTTTAACCTCTTTAACGACAGAAAGCCGCTAAAAGCGGCTTCCTGTGATGCGAGGCTATCGTTCAAAAGAATTAAATCAGGTCATTTTCCTCAAGAAAATTCTCCGCTACATCTTCGATGCTTTCACGTTCAACATCGACGCTAGCGTTGAGATTGGCCATCGTCTGGTCATCCAGTAGTGCAGAGAGGGTATTCATCTGCTCAGCCAGTTCTGGAGCGGCCTCGAGGGTTTCCTCGCGGACGACCGGCGTCAAAGAATAAGCGGGGAAGAAGCCCCGAGTATCTTCTAGGATTTCTAAATCGAAGGCTGGTACACGGCCGTCGGTTGAAAAGACAACCGCGACATCGACTTCAGCATCTCGCAGCGCTGAATACATAAGCCCAGTATCCATGCGGGTTATATCGCTGCGATCAACCTTGAAACCATATTCCTTCTGGAGCGGACGCCAGCCGTCATCACGCGCATAAAACTCGGTGTCCAGGCCGATGGGTATTTCATCCCCATTGTTGAGCGCATCCGCTAGGTCGTCGAGCGTCTCGATACCACGCTCTTCTGCATCTGCTTCGCGCATGGCCAGCGCATAGGTGTTGTTGGCATCAGAAGGATTCAACCAAACGATACCTTTTTCAGCGTCCAGCTCCTTGACCCGCTCATAAGTAGCTTCATCAGATAGCGATTCGCTGACATCGTTATAGACAATTAGGGACGTTCCCGTGTACTCCCAATAGAGATCGACTTGGCCGTTCTCTTGAGCCTGACGCAGCACGGCGGAGCCCATGCCATCACGGCGGCTTATGTCATGACCCAGAGCGTCAAGGTACTGCTCTGTCATACTGGAAAGAATTAGCTGTTCAGTGTAGTTCTTACCTCCAACGGTGATTTCAGCGGCTCCAGCGGTGGTGATCGCACTGGCCAAAGCCAAACCAGACAGCGTGGTTATCAGACGTTTCATAGGTAATACTCCTTATTTTGCTAATGGTTGATCTTACTAAAGATCAATAATGTCCAGCACGAGCACTCAGGGCCGCGCTGGATTGACGCCGCGAGGAACCACCAAAAAAGCTGTGGTGGCGATCAGGGCATCGACAACGATTGCCAGCAAAGCGGTGGGGATGGCACCGGCCAGCATCATCACAGGGTCATACAGATCAATGCCGGTAAAAATCAGCTCACCTAACCCGCCAGCGCCAATCAAGAAAGCCAGCGGTACGGTACCCACGTTGATTGTCAAAGCCGTGCGCATGCCCGCAAAAATAACGTACAGGGCGTTAGGCAGCTCCACCTTGAGTAGGCGCTGGGTTGGGGACATACCGATACCGGCCGCAGCCTCCATAAGGGCGGCATCTACCCCCTTGAGGCCGGCATAGGTATTGCGAGCGATCGGCAACAGTGTCGCCACGAACAAACCAAATATCGCAGGAACCGAACCGATGCCCAGGAAACTCATCGAGAGTGCCAGCACCGCGAGCGTGGGGATGGTGGTGCCGATGTTAAGCACCTGCATTAACGACTCCGCCCAGCGCGTCATGCTCGGGCGGGACAACAAGATACCTAGGGGAATGGCCACCAGGATGGCCAAGCCACCAGAGATCGCAGTCAGCCAAAGATGCTGGATGGCGAGGTACTCTACATCGGGCAAATACCATAAAAATTCTTCAATGATCCCGCTGGACTGTGTCCACACCCCCGCACAGAAAATCACCACCAGCAAGAAACCACGCAGGGCCCCTTTCATGCTCTGGATAGGCATAGGCTCACTCCTTTATAACGCTGTCGGAATGGCGGCTTACAGCCTCTCGAGCACGGTAGCGTGAGCCCAGATGGTGAGTGATCGCACGCTGGGTAATCTGGCCACAGACATACCCCCTGTCGTCAACGCAGGGCAACCACGTCGCATCTTGGGCGAACATTATCGAGGCCACTTTACGCAGGTCATCGTCCAGGTAAACAGTTGCCGGAACATTCTCGTAGTGATCGCGGCAATAGCCTTTGGTCGTCCTTGCGGTCGCTCGAGTCACAAGACCCACCGGCTGGCGCTGTTCGTTGATCATCAGAATTGCGCTCTGATAACCATAATCTTCCATTCGGGCCAGTGCTGCTTCCAAGGTATCGCTCGGTTTCACCGATCCGATCTCGTCGGAAACGACTTCTTGAACTTTGACAAGATTGAGACGCTTGAGCGCTCGGTCTTCGCCAAGGAAGGATTCGACAAACTCGTTTTTGGGTGCGGCCAGAAGATCGTCGGGTGAAGAATACTGCACCAGTTTTCCCTCACGAAATATTGCCACCTTATCGCCCATCTTGATCGCCTCATCAATGTCGTGGCTGACGAACATGATGGTCTTGTTCAGTTCCTGCTGCATTTTGAGGAACTCATCCTGGATCACCGCTCGGTTGATGGGATCGATGGCCCCGAAAGGCTCGTCCATCAGCATCACCGGTGGGTCGGCGGCGAGCGCGCGGGCCACTCCGATGCGTTGCTGTTGGCCCCCGGAGAGCTCACTGGGAAAGCGCTTGAGGAAGGCGTCGGGTTCCATAGAGATCATCGCCATCATATCCCGGGCCCGTGCCTTGTACTTGGCCTTATCCCAGCCCAGCAGCTTGGGCACGATCGTGATGTTCTCCTCGATGGTCATGTTGGGGAACAGCCCGATCTGCTGGATCACATAGCCAATATTGCGGCGCAAGTCCTGCGTATTCATGTCGGTCGTATCTTCACCGTTGATGAATACTTTGCCTGACGTCGGCTTCACGATGCGGTTGATCATCTTAAGGGTGGTGGTCTTGCCACAGCCCGATGGGCCAAGCAGGATACAGATCTCGCCGCTGGGCACCTCCATGCTAATGTGATCGGAAGCGACCACGGCGCCCTTGGGCGTGTCGAAGACCTTAGTCAGGTTATCGAGTTGGATCATACCAATGTCCTTGTTGTCTCGGTCGTCAAAGGCTTTCTATCAGGCAGTGGAACCGTCAAGCTCCATGCCTCGGGGGGTCAGGCGCTTCTGCACGAAGAGCAGAGTGTAGTCGACGATGACAGCCAGTAGACTTACTGCCACAGCGCCCACAATCAGTTGGCGCGGGTCAGACTGTGAAATGCCACGACTAATAAATGCGCCTAACCCACCGGCACCGATATAGGCGGCAATCGCCATCACACCAATATTGAGTACCACCGCCGTCCGCACGCCAGCCATGATCACCGGCACTGCCAGAGGAATCTCCACAAATCGCAGGCGCTGGTTAGGACTCATCCCGATTCCCCGAGCAGCCTCTCGCAGCGCCGGATCGACGTTATTGATCGCGGTATAAGTGTTACGGATGATTGGTAGCTGCGAATAGAGCAGCACGGCAATCACCGCGGGCAGGTAGCCTATACCCTGGCCGATTAGCGAGAGCACCGGAATCATAATGCCGAACAACGCAATCGACGGAATGGTGACGATAACCGAGGCGATGTAGAGCACGCTCTGTGCCAGACGCTCGTTCTTAGTGATGGCGATGCCGATCGGCACACCCGTCAAGGTAGCGACCCCGACAGCAACGCCTACCAGAGCAATATGCTCCAGGGTACGCTCGACCAAAAGATCAATGCTGTCCAATGCATACAGAACCAGTTCCAAGTCAACTCTCCTCTTAGTGAGGGCAACACGCGCCATGCGTATTCCGCACTACACCGAGCTGAACGTGTGACAGCAGGCATCAATAAGCATGATGAAGTGCAGGCGATAGGCAGCCGTTTGCCGCGATTAGTGGCGAGGAGCTTAATAAGCCCGCCAATTTATTATGTTGGATGGTGAACAAAGCTGTACGAAAAGATTTAAATGATGTTTCAAGAAACAACAGCGATTAAACGTTAACGCTGAATCACTCAAAACACAGCCTGGAGCATTATTTCCATCAATTATTTATAATTTTCGTCATGTAAGACGGTGTAAGATGAGTGCTTTCATTAGGAACGAAAATTTTTTAAATACTAAACCTGGGCAGCTACCCCTATTAAAAAAAATATACACTCTTATATTTCCTTCTCAGTAGCGTGTTGACCAAAAAAATTAAAAAACTTTATCCCGCATTTATTCACTATCTTACCCTATGTTCTGCGAAAAGTTATAAACCGAAAAAAGAAGTCGCTCACATCTTAGGGGAGGCACTGCAAAAATACAGCCCTCCCACTGGTTATGGCGATCGAAAAGTCTACGACTCAGGCACCCAGTATTGCCTTGGTTTCAACATACTCAAGGAGGCCTTCATCACCCCATTCACGCCCATTACCGGATTGCTTGTAGCCACCGAAAGGAGCATCAAATGAAAACTCGGCTCCTTGAATATAACACTGGCCCGCTTTTAGGCGTCGTGCGATGGGGAGCGCCTCGTCGACATCGCGAGCATATACCGCCGATGAAAGCCCATACGCCGTATCGTTCGCAATCTCAATGGCCTCTTCTAACGTGTCATACGCGATGATACAGAGAACCGGTCCGAAGATCTCTTCACGAGCAATCTTCATGTCATTACGCACATCACTAAAGATAGTGGGGCGGATGTAATAACCTTTGGAAAAACCTTCAGGTGCTTCCACGCCACCTTCGATCAAGGTAGCGCCATCTTCCAAACCACTCTGAATGAACCCCACCACGAGATCTTTCTGACGACGCGAGACAAGAGGCCCCATCGTTGTGCTTGAGTCTCCAGGATCCCCAACGATCTGTTCCTTGGCGATCTCACCGGCCAGCTTTGCAGCTTGTTGCAGCTGCTTTCTGGGTACCAACATGCGCGTCAGGGCATCGCATGTTTGACCGGTATTCGCCATCACATTTTCTACACACAAGCGAACAGCCGCGTTCAGATCAGCCTCTTCGGTAATTACCAATGGCGACTTTCCGCCCAGTTCCTGGCAAACGCGCTTAATGCCTGGCGCAGCATTTTCCGCGACATTGGCTCCGGCCGTGGTCGAGCCGGTGAACGACACCATATCCACATAGGGATGCCCTGCCATCACCGGGCCAATTTCTGGCCCCACACCCGTTACCAAGTTAAATACGCCTGGGGGCAGGCCAATACTGTCAAATATCTCGGCCATGATAAAATCTTGCAAAGGCGTTTGTTCCGCTGGCTTGGCCACCACGGTACAGCCTGCCGCCAACGCAGGTGCAAGTTTGCCAATCAATTGACTCAGTGGATAATTCCAGGGATTGATAAGCGAACATACCCCTATGGGTTCGTGAGAAATGACAACCCCTTCCTTACGTTCTGTCTGCTCCATCTTGAAAGCGCGTTCGGCGTAATAACGCATGCCTTCAATGGGACCATCTACATGAATGGCGCCTGTCGTCTGGATGGGACTGCCTAGCGTCGTGACATGTACATCGCAAAGCTCATCATAACGGCGCTGCATCTCGTCTGCCGCCGCCATCAACAGCTCGTAACGCCGCTGGGCCGATGTCGCGGCCCAAGCGGGTAGCGCGGCTTGTGCCGCCGACAGCGCTTTCTCGACATCCTCTGAGCTTGCACGAGGTACTGAAGCACAGAGCCCCTCTGTCGCCGGATTCAGCACTTCAAGGCGTTCTTCGCCGCTGGGTGCTTCCCACTGGCCATTGATATAAAAACGGTCTCTGTGTTGCATGCGCTACTCCCCTATTCTGGGCGCTGGCTGAATGGACATTCGGGAGCATTCTTTTAGCAAGCGCCGGTGAAGCGAAATGGCGGCAGCGTTTGCCGCGTCATGGTCTTGAATGGCTTAGGCTTAATACCTTCAGCTCGGTTCTTCTGTCAATTCCCGACCTCTAGCAAACACTTCATACCCGACCTCCTCCGGCTCATCGTCGGTGAGCTCCTCAGGGAAACCATCACCCAACACCTTCACATCACTGCGTTCTTCCAAGCGGCGAATGATGTTAGACGACCATTCACGAGCGCCGAAAGACGCTTGCCCATCGCGGAAGATATCCATGAGCAGTGGCGAGATCTCTAGAGGTACATCCAGATTTTTTGCCAGGGAATCAAAAAGGCCCACATCTTTGAGCACGAGATCCATGGTAAAGCTTATATTACGGCTGCCGTTGAGGATCACCTGAGATTCCGTCTCATGCACAAATGAATTACCCGATGAGATTCGGATTGCCTCGTAGGCCGTATTCATATCCATCCCTGCCTTTTTCGCCACCGTCAGAGCTTCAGACAGCGCGCACAAGTTGGCAGTGGCCAAGTAGTTCGTCAGAACCTTAAGGACTGACGCTGACCCTAGAGGCCCGGTATGAAGCACACGGCGACCGAGCGAGGTAAGTACCGGCAGAACCTTGTCGAAGCTTTCACGATCACCGCCAACAAAGATAGAAATGTTGCCGGTAGCAGCACGATGGCAGCCCCCAGAGACAGGCGCCTCGACAGCCCGAGCCCCCGTACTATTGACTCGTTCAGCTATACGGACGAGTTCTTGATCGTCCGTCGTACTCATCTCAAGCCACACTTTCCCTGCCGAAAGCCCTGCAATGATGCCATCGTCGGCTTCCATAACGGCACTGCATGCAGCCGGTGAAGGAAGGCAGGTGATGATAAGGTCTGAGGTTTCAGCAAGTGCCTTGGGAGACTCGGCCCCACTAGCGCCTTGATCAATAAAGGCTTGGGTGACGACTGGATCCAAGTCTCTAATCGTGACGTCATGGCCGTTACGAATCAAACTAGCTGCAAGCTTGCCGCCTACATTTCCGAGCCCTACGAAACCTATTTTCATGTACTGCCTTCCCATCTATTTTTTGGACAGATAGCGCGGCATAACAGGTGAGAGGAACGAGGTTTCCCACGGCTGCATCCGTCGCTAAAGGCAAACTACCGCAGGTATTATGAGAGGACAATTCACGTTATTTTCATGACTGGTAACATTTCGTATTTTTTACTTAATGGATAAAACCAGACATGCTCCAGAAGATAAAAAAATATCGAAACATAAAAAATTTAAATTAACCAATTAGCGGTGTCATTAAACATTAACGTGATGCTTGTGAGGAAAGCCAGTCAATAAGGCGCTTTATTCGCTCGCTTGAAATCATATCTTTATGACATACAAGGCCCCATTCACCAGGAGAATCGATCACTTGGTCTGCAGGATTAACCAAACGGCCATCGGCTAGGGCATCATCGGCAAAAGGCCCATTAACAAGTGCAACGCCCTCACCCCTTTCAGCCATTTCAAGGGCGGCAGCTAATGTATCGACAATAATACTTCCTTTAGGATATTCGTGCTCATGTGACGACAACGGTGGGTTAAGAGCATTCAGCCAGTTACTCCATGTCCAACTTTCTGTATAAACCTCGATTAACGGATAGTTCTTCAGCTGCTCTGGCGACAATGGCCGTTGACGCTCATCCAACATATCGGGGCTACAAACGGGAAAAATTTGTGAAGGAAATAACGGCGTCCAATGAAGATGATCAGGCAGAGGCGTATCTCGATAGATAATCGCTACATCAGCATTGGCTTCGTCGAAATCCCAACCCACGCTGTACGTCATGACTTGCAATTCGATTTCAGGGTAGCTTTCGTGAAACTGAGCAAGGCGCGGGGCAAGCCAACGTATTGATGTGGTGACATAGACCTGCATCCGAAGTGGATCAGCATCATACAAATGGCGAGCCGCTTCTGCACCGCTGATCAGTGTGGTGATGGCGTCACGCACGTGGGGGTAAAAGCGATGGCCAGCAGCCGTCAATAGTATGTTACGGCCCTTGCGTTCAAATAATTTGACGCCAAGGTTTTCCTCTAACCTATGAATTTGATTGGCAATAGCGGGATGCGTTAAGTGCAGTTCTTCTGCGGCGGCACGCAGATTTTGCAACCGTGCAGCTGCCTCGAAACCTCGCAGAGAACTGAGGGGTGGCAACTTGTGCAAGGGCAAGGGCGTTGTCATGTTGATCAGATCACGCGAGATGACAGTTGACGGGCGGCCTGAACGATAAATTTTGAATAGCCACGAGCATCCTGAGCGCTCAAGAAGTCACCGTCGATAACCGCACTGATTGCCGCAATGGGCTCGTTACGAAGATTAAGCACTGGGGCCGCCAGGAAATGTGTGCTTTTCTGAGACGTTCCGGTTGAGGTGGCATACCCCAAGCGATGCGCCCGTTCCAGCGCCAATAGCAAGTCATCATATTCACTGTCTCCCCGCTCGAGACCCAGTTCTTCAGCAAGATAGTTTTTCCAAGAGGCCTGAGGCCTCATGGCCAATATTGCCTTTCCTGCTGCGTCCTCATGGAACCCCATTGTCTTACCGATATAGAGATTGAGGCCGTTGTTAGACAGGTTATCTACCTTGGATACCAACACAACTTTGTTACCGATAGGCACGCTTAGGAAAATAGGCTTGTGGATTTCATTTTTGAGGATTTCTGCAATCGGATAGAAGTAGGGTATCAGGCTCTGCTTGTTATAAATTGTCGATGAAATCTGGAAAATCCGAGAGCCAATGCAATACGACTTCTTCCTATTAGGATCCTGGGCAACCAGTTGGTGATGCAGCAACGCGTTGACCACTCGATGCCCAGTAGCAGGCGAAATGCCGGTCGACTCACAGATTTCAGACAGTGTAAGTGGATAGGTAGAAGCGGCAAGAATGTCCAGGATCATGACACTATGATCGACCGCCGGTGCCTTGGTCTTTTCAAAATTCATGCTGCTTGTGACACTCCTAAGCGTTTATACGGTGGTCTATCGGTCTTGACTCGCTTGCCCTAACACTTTCAGTTGACTTGTTAATTGATATCACTGCATTTTTAGATGGCGTGGTCATCCAGAACCAGGCCAGCTCCTTTTTCCGCTACCATCATCACCGGGGCATTCAGATTGCCAGAGGTAATATTGGGGAAGATAGACGCATCAATAACCCTGAGACCTTTCACTCCATGGACGCGCAGGCGACTGTCTACAACGGCATCGTCGGGATTCGGCCCCATCCTGCAGGTGCCACACAGATGATATATGGAGCCTGCATTGGCACGAAAGTACTCTACCATGCTTTCTTCATCATCAACGGCATTGCCCGGAAACACCTCAGCCTC
This sequence comes from Halomonas sp., assembly GCA_020201095.1. Taxonomy (GTDB): domain Bacteria; phylum Pseudomonadota; class Gammaproteobacteria; order Pseudomonadales; family Halomonadaceae; genus Vreelandella. The sequence goes on from JAIVHM010000145.1 coordinate 34,481, forward strand.
GGTGATTGCCTGCAACTCCTGGGTAGCCATCAGCTTTCTGATCAGTTTGGTTCCTTGAATAGCTTCGTCGATATCCCGTTGAGTTGTGAAGTAGTTCGGGCGGATGATCGGCGGGTCAGCGGGATCAGAAGAGGCAATATCGACGGTACCTCGACTTGATGGTCGGCAAGAATTAAATGCCATCAAAAAGCCGGAGTAAGGCTCAGGTGACAACTTCGCGTTTGGATTGCTAGGTATCTGGTAAGACATCGGATTGAAGTAAAGCTGAATATTGGGAAACGCTTCTTGCTCATTTCCCTTGAAGAACCCACCCGCCTGATTGACGCTCATGCCCAAAGGGCCACTGCGGTTGACCAAGTACTGCAGACCTGCCTTCGCTTTCGCCCAAAAGGAAGCAAAATCATCATTCAACGTTTTACGGTTGGCGCGATAATAAAAGCTAACGGCCAGGTGGTCCTGAAGGTTTTGACCTACCGCTGGCAGGTAAGCCGCTGGCTTAATACGGTGCCTTGCAAGAAGGTCAGTATCACCTACCCCAGACAGCTGTAAAAGTTTGGGCGAGTCCACGGCCCCGGCGCAGATAATGACTTCACGGCTCGCCCGAACCGATGTCCTGACGCCCTCGACATGGTACTCAACGCCGACAGCCTTACGGTCTTCATTAAAGATCACCTTTTCTACCTGACTTACCCGCTTGAGTTCCAAGTTGGACCGTGACAGCGCTGGCTTCAGGTAGGCGGTGTTGCTGGAATCACGCTGTCCGTTTCGAATATTGGCTTCGTAGATCCCCGCCCCTTCAATCGATGCACCATTGAAATCGTCATTGAGGGGGTATCCAAGCTTATGAGCGGCTTGCAAATATGACTGACAGATGGGGTGGGCAGCATCTTTTAATGGTGTGATGCCGATCTTACCTTGGCGAGAGTGATACTCAGTGTCTCCCGCAGGATGCTCCTCCAGCTTCTTGAAATAAGGAAGCAAGGAAGCGTAATTCCACCCATCGTTTCCAGCCCGTTCCCAGTCATCGAAGTCAGAAGGCTGCCCTCGAACATAGATCATCGCGTTGATTGAGCCTGATCCCCCCTGGACCTTGCCCCGAGGCGCATACATCTTACGGTTAGCCAGCGCGGTTTCTTCGGCACTGTAATACATGTAGTTGTACTTGGGGTGGTAGTAAGTCTTGGCAAAACCTACAGGCACTTTGATCCAAGGGGAGACATCACGCCCCCCCGCTTCAACGACTAATACCCGATGGTATCCACTGGCACTTAAGCGGTTGGCAAGGACACATCCGGCTGACCCTGCTCCGACGATGATGAAGTCGTATTCCATCGCGTCATTGCTCCGGCATGTGTTTCCAGTCGGTGCCCGACTGGTCTTTATAGTCGTAAGGCGTCGGGTTCATGCTCAGGTGCAACACCTTGCCGGTATAAGGTGAATGGGCCTTCACCACGGCCATATCGAGCTCGATGCCTAGCCCGGGCTTGCTAGAGGGGATGACGTAGCCGTCACGCCACTCGATCTTTTCCTGAAGGACCTCGGCATGAAACCCACCCCAGGTACCGATGCTTTCCTGGATGAGAAAATTGGGGGTTGCTGTTGCTAGCTGAATGCTCGCCGCGGCGCCCACCGGGCCGTTGTAGAGATGGGGCGCAATCTGTGCATAGTGCACCTCCGCCAAGGCAGCGATCTTCTTGCCCTCAAGTATGCCGCCGACACGACTCAGGTTCATCTGAAGAATCGATGCAGCCCCGTGGCTAAGCAGGTCGTGGAACTCATACTTGGTCGTGAGGCGCTCCCCTGTCGCAATGGGGATAGAAGTTTGGGCCGCTACGCGCGCCATTGCCTCGCTCTGGCCCGGCGGCACTGGCTCTTCAAACCACAGCGGATCATACGGTTCTAGTCGCTTAGCGAGGCGTATAGCCGATGCTGGCGTCATCTGCCCATGAGTGCCAAACAAGAGGTCACAGTCGTTACCTACCACTTCCCGAATGCGCTGACAGAAGATGGCGCTCTTTTCCATGGCTTCCAGAGAAAGCATATGACCTGAGTAGGCCGTATAAGGACCTGCCGGATCAAACTTGAGAGCGGTAAAGCCTAGCGCCTTGTTCTCAAGGGCACACTCAACGGCCAGCTCCACATTGTCGTAGTTGTAGTTCCCGTCGGCATCACAGGGATACAAATAGGTGTAAGTGCGCAACTTGTCATGCACTTTACCGCCAATCAGCTCGTAAACGGGCTTGCCCACGGCCTTGCCGATGATATCCCAGCATGCGATTTCAAGCCCGCTAAGCACGCCCATCATGGTCAAGTCGGCACGCTGGGTAAATCCACTTGAGTACGCTTCACGGTAGAGACGCTCAATGTGGTGAGGGTCTTTGCCTTTCAAGTAGCGTTCGAAGACATCCTCAATGGCTGCTTTCATCACCTGTGGATGAAAGGATGCCGCATAGACTTCCCCGATGCCCTCAACACCGCACGCTGTCCCAAGCTTTACAAATATCCAGTACATACCACCGACGTGAGGTGGAGGCGTAGCAACCACGTAGGGCTCGCAACTGACAACTTTCATGGATAAATCCTTTTCAAGTTGGCGTGTCAGATGGTGGTGAGACCCCACTATGAGGGGAAAGCAACGCCTTCCTCGGTAACGACTTCCCGGTAACGGCCGTCGCGTTCAGCAGGAACGACGCAGGGAATTATCTCGTCTGGTGCAACCTCTCCACTCGGAGAAAGCGCTTCGAGTGGATTAACCTTTGTGAACCAGACTTAGGGAGACGATGCTCCCACGACGTTCAAGCACCCCACCCCATACATCAGTGACACTGCCGTGAAACACGGGTCAGTAGTTCAGTACTACAAGACGCGTCTGGGTGTAGTCCAACATGCCATGCTTGCCATCGTCTCCGCCCAGGCCAGAACGTTTCCAGCCCGCGTGGTAGCCCTGAAAAGGATCTGAAGGCGTACGGTTAATGTAGACTTCGCCTGCTTCAATGTTGTTGGCGACCTTCATGGCTGTACGGTAGTCCTCGGTAAAGATCACGGAGGCAAGACCGAACTGATGGTCGTTGGCCATCGCCAATGCCGAGTCGATAGTGTCATACGTCAGTACTGGCAAAACGGGGCCGAAGATCTCTTCCTGAACAATCTCCATGTTCTGGCGACACTGCGTTAGTAATGTCGGCGGATAGAAATGCCCAGGGCCTTCTGGGATGTAGCCGCCAGTTTGCAGGCTCGCGCCATCATCAATGGCTCGTTCAACCATCTGGTGGATATTGAGGCGAGAATTTTCGTTGATCAGCGGCCCCATGAAATCGCTGTTATCGGCACGATTGCCGAATGGTAAAGCTTCAAGATGAGATTTCAGCAGATCGGTAAATTTCTCAGCGATAGACTCATGTACGTATACACGCTCAATAGCCGTACATAGTTGACCACAATTGCTCGTTTTGGAGTCAACGATCTGCTTTGCCGCCTGCTCGAGATCCGCATCTGGCTCCACAATAGCAGGAGACTTACCACCCAACTCCAAGGAAGACTTGGCAATATTGACTTGGGAGTACTCCAACACCTTACGACCCGCACCGACGCTACCGGTCAAGGTAATCATCCCTACCTTCGGGTGCGTGCAGACGGCTTCCGCCGTGGGATGATCCATCGTCAGAATATTCACCACGCCAGCTGGAATCCCAGCCTCCTTGACCGCCTCGGCAATCTTGAAAGCTGAGCAAGGCGTATTGTTACTAGGCCGCACCACGACGCTATTGCCGGTGATGAGCGCCGGCGCAATCTTTCTGAGCAGGGTGAAAACCGGGTAATTGAACGGAATCAAGCAAGCCACCACCCCGATCGGCTCGCGTTGAAGTAGCAGGCTTTCGTTTGGCGTATCGCTAGGCATGATGTCGCCTTCAATACGGCGAGCCCACTCAGCGTGGTAACGCGTGATATCAGCTGCGTAGACCGCTTCGTTGGTCGCGTCTTCGAGACTCTTTCCCGACTCTTCAGCTAACGCCTGTCCGATGTCATGACGATGCGCCATCAGCGCGTCTGCAAGCTTGTACATATGGCCTGCGCGTTCAACGCTCGTTAGGCGACGCCACGCTTTCTGAGACGCGGCAGCGGCATCAACTGCTTTAAGCGCCTGCTCTGTATTCGCAGCCTGTACCTGCCCCACCAGTGTTTCGTTGGCCGGGTTATAGACTGGAATCATGACGTTTTGCGGAGAAGAGACAAATTCATTATTGATGAAATTTCCGTCAGTGCTCATGGCTCACTCCTAAAGAATGTGCCATCAGACTAAGAAGCTGCCCAATGACTGTCAATAAAATTCCACATTTAAAATTATAATTCCATATATAGAAAATGAGGAGAAGCTCTTGCAACCTAGAAACCGGAACGCTTCCCGTAAGTTATATATGCAGGAAATGACCGCGAGAGGCCTGCTCGCTTGGCATCAAGTAGAAAAGCGGTGAATCGCCAAGGCGCCTTCAGTCAATCCGCAGCATCAAGCCAGAAACGTTGGAACGGGCGCATCACGTCCTGACCAGGAGCCTGATGGACACGAGGGATGCCTCGCTGGACAAGCTGCGCATCGACAGTACCGTGGTGGCCAGCCATATCGCCCCACCCAGTGATAGCCAAAAACAGACATTGAGGAAATTCTGATATAACGTAGATCGCACCGGTGGCTTTTTTAGAGCAGCGCGTGACATGAGTAACTTTTCCAGGTCGATTTCGGTCCACCTAGCCTCACGCATTTAACCGGAGCTGCTGAAAGACAGAAAGGCCAGCTTCAGAACATCTGATGGTGGTTATCCGATATAGCTGTCAATTGCGCGCAGAAAATCTGCCACCTCTCCACGGTCGGATAGAACAGAACAGCAAAGGCGCCATGAGCACGGCACTACTGACAGAGTGTTATCCTTCTGTCCACATGCGATAGAGATTGCTCTTTGACTTGAAGAGCCGATCAAAAGCCGGGGTTTTCCCCTCTGTCTCGAAAATAGCCCGAGTGGCTGCATCAAGATCATACAGAATCTCACGCTAGGCAGGATCTTTGATCCAGCTTGTCACCCAACCGACAACCGCTATGCGCTCCCCCAAGCCACGGGCTCTACGCGATGCAAAGCGCTGATGGGATAGAGCACCAAGTCACCTGGCTGTAACCGTATCACCCGTGCTTCGATATTATCCTCGATGATCAAGCCACCACCCTCGTAGCTGTCGGGTTCGGAGAGCAGTAAGGTAAACGACAGATCGGTTCGGCAATCGTTCATGACGGGGTCGTCGACGTGAGTCCCATACTCCATCCCCGATCGATAACGAGAGACCAGCATGCGAGCAAACTTGCGTGGCCTTGCGGCACTCTTAAACACCTCGTGCCGGTTCAGGGCCTTTTTGACCTTAGCCAGAATGGCATCGCGCTCAGCCGACGCCTGGGCATTATGCTTTACCCCGCGGGCATAGCGGCCTGCGGTGTTTATACCATCTTCATAAAGGATCGACTCGGCGGCCTCTCGCAAAGCCGCCACTTCGTGATGATCCAAGACATTGCCGATGATCATCATGGATATCACTCCATAGCGATAACGGCTAATTCCATGCGAGCCGCTGCACCATAAATCAGGCTGGAGTCGGGGGTCTCGATGTCTCTGCCTTGCAGATCTCCATAGGCCGCTTCGACGGCATCGACCTGCTTAAGAAAGCGCGTGATGCGCCTGACGCAACGTACCGCCGATCGCGATGGCCAACTGCTGCTCGAACCGGCCTATGAGCTGGAAGGCTGATGGACCAGCGCCGGAGGCGGTAATTCAGCGTTACAAGGCGAATGCGACCCACGAACAGTTCCATAGCGAGATCAAGACCGATTTCGACCTGGAACGTCTGCCCTCGGGCAAATTCGCCACCAACGACCTGATCCTGCACCTCGCTCAACTGGCCTACGACATCCTGCGCCTGATGGGGCAGTTGGGCATGACCGGCGATCTGAGCCCGGTCCGCCACCGGGCAAAGCGACGTAGGATACGCACCATGTTACAGGAACTGGTGCATCGCGCCGCCCTGGTTATCCGCAAGGCGAGGCAGATCATCTTCGACTTCGGGCACGATATTGGGCGTATGGCGGTGCTCAACACCCTGTGCCCTCGGCCGCGTCACCCAATAGGGTCGCCATGCTGATCGTCTATCGGGCAAGGCAGCCAGGCAGTGGGCTAACGGACACCGTTAGCGGGAATCACCGTGCCCGGCCGTTAGAAATACATGACAAAACAGGCTGTCGACGCCGACCGATGTAACAAGAGTCGGCCCTAGCAGGCAGGCGTTGGTCGATTGAGATGGTATCGGTGGTCAAAAAATGCTCGCTGGCGGTGATAGGGAAAGTGTTGGCGTCATCATCACGGATTCAGGTTATTGAGAGTGTGCGAGCCAAACGTTTCATTTAAATAAATTCAGCTTGCGCTTTTTCCAGTAACTTTTTCAAAGGTAAAAGCTCTAAATGTCGCTTGGCCGTGATGGCATAGAAACGTTCTACAATGTTGTCGAGTACGCAGTATTTTTCCAACCGACCGGTTTGCAGTTCATCCTGCACCACGACTTCAGGGACGACAGCAAGCCCTCCCGAGTCACGCGCCAGTAGTCGCAGCATGGCCATGTCATCGACCTCGGCATAGGGAGTTATCTCAACACCCATCTGGCTGAGCAGCATATCAAACTGACTCCTGATGTCGCTGCTCGGGCCAGGTAACAACAACTTGGCATTCACAAGATCGTCAGGGAAACGGAATGCTCTAGCCGCATCACCGGATGGTCCAACTATACACACGCTTTGTTCGGCAATCTGCTGACAGCGCCAACTGGTTGATGAATCCGACACAACAGAGCGGTTGGAGAGAATCAGATCCAACTTGTGGATACTGAGCAGCTCCAGTAATTCCTCAAGGCTCGCCGATCGCAGCACCAGCCTGACCTCCGTCTCGCCGATCACCGGCCGCAAGAAGTTATCTTGGAAATTCCTGGACAAAGTTGCCACTGAGCCAATACGCAGCCGGTGCAGATGCTGAAGATTACCGCTCTCGGTCAGTGAAAGCAGTTCGCTGCCCAGGTTGAAAATACTCTCGGCATACTCCAGCACCAAATGTCCGAACTCGGTCAATCTGAGAGAGCGGCCCTCCCGGGTGAACAACTCATGCCCCAATTGCTCCTGCAGCTGACGTATTTGAGAAGAAAGCGCTGACTGGGAAACATTAAGCTGTCTGGCCGCCCTCGTCAGGTGCCCTTCTTTAGCCACGACCCAAAAATAATGCAGGTGATGAAAGTTGAGATGTCTCATGCAATTAGTTCCAAAAAAGAGAACGGTATCATCTTAATCATCTATTTTAAAATTCTGTTGCATCAAGAGATGATAGGTCATAAACCCCAATGACAAGGAACAGAACATGTCGAATAACCTTGAAAAAACCAATCATCTTTTAATCGACGGTGAGTTCTCAACCGAGGAAGCTCAGACAATTCTGATGACGTTAATTGGAAACAAAGTCCGGTTTCACCAGCAAGAAAACTTGAGCCACGAGGAGCGATTCGGAGCCTCCAGTGAACGCAGCAGGGTCCGCATTGAACAATTATTGCGGACCAGGGCGGACTTAACAGCGGTGATCAACGAGGCGAAGGCGTCGGGTGAGCGACTTGCCATCAACTGCACCATCGAGATAACTCGCTTGAGTCAATAGACGCGGCTCGTCAAATACTATTCGTTTTATAAGAACGAATAGTATTTAAATATATATTTTAATTTATTATTAAAAGCTTGGATACTTGCCCAACGAGTATGCTTTCCAACGCTGAGGCCTAGTTCCATGCTTGATTTCCATCTATTGGAGCCTTTATTTCTAATCCTGATCCCCGTCTGTTTTCTCGTTGGAGCAATCAAAACTGCCGTTTTGCGATCGCATCCGCGCGCGAGCGACTTGTGGGTATTTGGTCTGGCGTTTACATTCGCTGTCTTTTCATCAATTTGTAGCGGGTGGTGGCCAGGTACAACGAGTTGGCTGAACCTGGCGCCTCTGGCCCATGTCATGGTACTGCTGATCACTTTGTTAGGGATGATCCTGGCCCGGTTCTCAAAGCAGTATCTCGCGGGCGATCCTGGCCAGACGCGCTTCATGGTCTGGTTGCAGCTGACACTGACTAGCGTGGCCCTAATCGCTACAACCAACCATCTGCTGGTTTTCCTTGGCAGCTGGATTGCCATCAGCATCAGCTTGCATCAGTTGTTGATGTTTTTCCCTGAACGTCCCCGTGCGGCGCTGGCTGCTCACAAGAAATTCATTTTCGCGAGGCTGGCGGAGCTCTGTCTTGTAGTGGCGTTTGCGATGCTTTATGCCCGCTACGACACGCTTTTCATCGATCAGATCCTGACCATGACTGCAGAGTCGATCGATCTGCCAACTGAAGCGAAAATCTCTTCCGTATTGATGGTGGTGGCTGCGCTCTTCAAATGCGCCCAGTTGCCCTTTCACGGCTGGCTTATTCAGGTCGTGGAAGCCCCCACCCCTGTCTCTGCCCTACTGCATGCTGGCGTGGTCAACCTCGGCGGATTTCTGATGATTCTGATGGCGCCAATGATCTCTCAGGTGGCGTCCGCTCAGTGGCTTTTGCTTTTGATTGCAGGGCCAACGGCGGTGTTCGCTAGCCTGGTCATGATGACCCGGATTTCCATCAAGGTAAGACTGGCGTGGTCCACCTGCGCCCAGATGGGCTGGATGCTGGTTGAGTGCGCCTTGGGGCTCTATGAGCTGGCACTTTTACATCTGGTGGCGCACTCCGCTTACAAGGCACACGCCTTCTTGGATGCAGGCAATACCGTTGAGGTTTCTCTGAAAAGGCGCCTTGTTGCCATCAAAAACCCCGGTTGGGGGGAGGTGCTGCCTGCGGCCTTGCTGGCGCTAGTGCTCACCATCACAAGCATATGGGTATCAAACGCTTCGGAACCGGTGCAGGTTATTTCCTGGATGGTTCCTGGACTGGCACTGACGTTATTGCTGTCAGAAATATTTGCAGCAGAGAGAGGCACTACTGTCATTTTCCGAAGTCTGGTTCTTGGCGCGGTTTTCTGGGCTGTTTACTCCGCCCAGAAAACAGCTGCCCACTTTTTACTTTCACCACCGGATAACACTACCGGCCTTGGGGCAGTCAGCGTTACCGGCATTCTTCTGATCATGCTCATGATCGGCTATTTCCTGTTGCGCTATCGCCGTTACTCGCCCCTGGGCATTCGCTTCCATCGCTTGCTGTTTGCGGCCGCCTATCTTGATGAATGGGCAACGCGCCTGACGCTTAAAATCTGGCCCGCCAAACTACCCGAGGTCGTGCAACCACGAAGTGTGGTACCCATTTCTTCTCCTGCTGGTTCCAAGGAGTCTGTCTGATGTCAGCGTCCAGCCCCTTACTTTCTGCTGAAAAGAACGCTCTTCAAACTGATTGGCATGAGGCCATCACGGAAGCATGTGACCGGATTGCGCCAACATGGCCGCTCGACCAGATCAATGCCATAAATCCATTCTGGGAAATGCGCCATCAGCCCGTTGCCAGTGTTGCCGCTCGCATGGCGGCGCTGAATGGCACCTGCCTTGTGAATCAGGAGGCGCTGGCTATAGGCTCAGCAAGTAGAGACACCATCCACTCGGTGACAATGCCCGATCACTGGCGGAACTTGAGTGCACAGCTTGATCGACACCGTGATATGGCCCATCAGGTTAGTTGGCAAGATGAAATTGTGCACCAGATCAGCCAGTTCTGCGGTGATTACTTCCAGCGCTTGGATGCAGGTGAGTTCCAAGCCAGTGCCCAGCATCTTTATTACAGCTGGCTTGAAATGACTCGTTCTGATCGCGGCATTGCCATTGTCATGGAAGCGCCTTCCCTGCCAGGACAGTTCCGTGTTCTGCCGGATCAGTCTCATGATCTGATAGCCAATGCTCTAGATGCACTCGCCCTGTGTAAAGAGCATACAGCAGAGTATGCTCATGCACTTCTGCTGGATATCAACGGCTGGTCATCCTGGGCATCTTACCTGCGTTGGCAGTCGAGGCTGCAGGACAATGAGGCCGATCTGTTACCGGGGCTGCTAGCGATTCGCCTGGCCTGGGAGCTGGCGCTTTGGCGACATGTCGAGCAGATTGACGGTGCCATCTTTGCCGACCTGAAACAACGGTGGATCAACCAGTGGCAAGCCTGGCCGTCGATGCTGGTAAGCCATGAAAAGAGTCAGATGACCGGATGGCAATGGCAGGCACAGGCGGAATCCGCCTATCAACAACAAATGGCTGAAAAACTGTTGGGCTCGCCCGCCGACGAGACAGCCGTCGACCAGCCGCCAAAGCTGCAAGCGGCTTTTTGCATCGATGTGCGCTCAGAGGTTTTTCGCCGTGCGCTGGAAGCCCAGAACCGCGATATACAGACCCTGGGATTTGCCGGCTTCTTCGGAATGCCCATTGCTTATCGGCCCCGGGGCACAGAATTTATCCGTCCCCAACTGCCCGGGTTGCTTGCTCCCTCCCTGGAAGTGACCGAGACAGAATCCTCTGCCCGAGCTTGTGGCCAGGCATTGGTACGCCAAACTCACTGGATGAAATTCACCAGTTTAGCGCCGGCAAGCTTCAGCTATATAGAAAGCTTTGGCATCGCCCGTCTGGGTCGCCTGGTCAAAAATACCTTCTTGGGGGATACATCCAGGCATCCGGTGGACAAGCTCCACGAAGAAAATGGCGAATTCGAGATCCGCCGGGACGGGGTGTTGCTGAGTACAACGGAAAAAGCCGAGCTTGTGGCGGGTATTCTTCGGGCCATGTCCCTGACGCGTCAATTTGCACCTATCGTGCTTCTCGTGGGCCACGGTAGCAGCACCCGTAACAATCCTCACGCGGCCGGCCTGGACTGTGGTGCCTGTGGCGGACAAACGGGGTCGGTGAACGTTCGTGTGCTCGCCTACCTTCTCAACGACCCCGACGTGCGCTCAACCCTGGTAGAGCAAGGACTATCGATACCGCAGGAAACCCGATTTATCGGCGCACTGCATGACACGACGACCGATGAGGTGATCTGTGGAGGACAGGTCCCACAAGAAATCCTCGATTGGCTGCGACAGGCGGGCCAGCAGGCTCGTCGCGAGCGGGCTGGGCGCCTAGGACTCGGCAACGACGTTGATATTGACAGGGCCATTAAACGGCGCAGTCAAGACTGGTCGGAAGTGCGCCCCGAGTGGGGGCTGGCCGGCAACGCCAGCTTGATTGTGGCCCCACGCTCACGAACACGTCACCTGAACCTGGAAGGCCGCAGTTTCTTGCACGATTACCGCTGGCGCGAAGATGAAGGCTTTAGGGTTCTGGAACAGATCATGACCGCACCGATGCTGGTTACCCACTGGATCAACTTTCAGTATTTCGCGTCGGTGACGGACAACTTGCGTTACGGCAGCGGTAACAAGGTTCTGCACAATGTCGTGGGGGGGCATCTCGGCGTTTTTGAAGGCAACGGCGGCGATTTAAGAATCGGCCTACCGCTGCAGTCGATTCATGATGGTCATCAATGGGTTCATGAGCCACTGCGCCTTAGTGTTTACATAGTGGCACCCAGAGAAGCCATTACTGACATTGCCAGCCGGCATGCGGTGGTGCGTGAGCTGATCGACAATGATTGGCTATATGTGTTTCGGCTTGATGATGAGCAGGGCATTATTGAGCGGTTTTATCGTCAGCAGTGGAAAACCACGTGAGAGCAAATCTGTTTGCGTGACAGGGAAGTCGTAATGTCCAACTGAAGCATCTGAGCCGCTTAGTAAACCTCCCTGTGTCGTAATTCCCATTCTGCAGATGCAGGCGAAGTCCAGCAACGATCGTCCGCTTTGTATCGTCTGCTGCCAGTTGCCATAGCGCTTTTCTTCCGCAATGCGTTGTTCACTGCCTCCCGCAGGTCCTCGGCGTCCAAGGGGAAAGCGAAACCGCCGAAGTAACGAACCTCTCGTCCATTGACCCGGCTTGGATGAGCAAAATCCGTAAGTCGGCTTCCCGCTTCATGAAAAATCTGATTACCAAGAGCATTAGAGAGGAAAACGATTCGGTACCACTTTGAGGAGCTAATGACTGACTGAACCGGCTACGCGATGAAGCACATCGGTGGCTCTGGAACTGATCACGCGATTAATTTTGAGTAGGCACTTAGACTGAAAGAAAACAAGGCGCCAATTAACATAGCCGATGCTTTGTAAGACCTTCAACCCGGCCGGCTTCTCCGCTACCAGTCCGAATCAACCCGGTTATGCTTACTAGCATCACATCAGGAAAGTCTCAATGGCCGCTTTTGGCCGATGGCTGAAGACCCTTCAGCACCTGGGGCGCACTAAACTGATAAGGTGAAGATTTTAGCCGGTTATTGCTTACCAAGGATTTGGCATGATCTCTCCTCAACGTACAGCTGCGTCAACGTGCTTCTACGATGAACATGCTCACCGATTGTTTAACCAGTACCAATCGCTGAACTTTGAAAGTATCCATAGTGAATGGCTTCACCATCTCCCCGAGCAGCCCGGCTTAGCACTCGACGTTGGCGCTGGTAGCGGGCGCGATGCCAAAGCACTTGCAGAGCGCGGTTGGCAAGTGATGGCCGTTGAGCCTGCAAAAAAATTGAAAACGCTAGGGCAAGCATATACGCACGAGCGGGATGTCAGTTGGATTGACGATACCTTGCCTGCCTTGAATCGCGTCCGCCAGCTTTCACAGCGCTTCCAACTCATTCTTGTATCAGCTGTCTGGATGCATTTGTCCCCTAATGAACAGCAACGTGCGTTGCGGGTGCTTAGCTCACTGTTAGCACCGGGCGGGCTGTTGGTGATTACCTGTCGTGAAGGCCCGGATAGTGATGAGCGTCAGTTTCATTCGGTCAATATGGGCGTATTGGATAACTGGGCTCGGGATCTGGCACTACTTCCCATGCAGGCAAGCCATGACAACGACCAACTTGGGCGACAGGGTGTTGCCTGGCATCTACGTGTGTTCAAGCTGCCTGATGACGGCACTGGAGCGCTGCCTTCCATTCGACATATTATCGTTAATGATGACAAGGCTTCTTCTTATAAGCTTGGTTTGCTGCGCACGTTGACGCGCTTGGCCGATAGTGCACCTGGCATTGTGATTTCACGAACAGACGAATGGGTGACGGTACCTCTGGGGGCGGTGGGGCTTTTCTGGATAAAACTGTACCGTCCCTTGTTGATAGAGCGTAATTTGCGCCAAGCTCCCGGCAACAAGGGGTACGGTTTCGCGAAAAATGATTTCTATCGTTTGAAGCAACTATCGCCACATGATCTTCGTATTGGATCGGCCTTTTATGACCGACGGTGTGCTGCCACGATCATGCGGGCAATTCGCGATGCCTGCCAGACAATCCTCAAGATGCCGGCCCACTTCACTACCTGGCCCGGTAGCCAACGTCCGGTGTTTGATGGAAGTTATCAAGGGCTACGCATCCGCGAGAAGTCAGTTCGTCTCGATAACGCTACGCTTACTTCGTTCGGAACATTTCGTATTCCTACCTCACTATGGGACTCCATGAGCCGC